>JABFVM010000162.1 GCA_013362785.1 Streptomyces sp.
GGGTCCCAGTGGCCCCAGGGGTCTCAGCGGTCAACCGCCGGCACCCGGTCCAGGCCGGTCTCGCGCATGATGCGCCGCACGGTCTCGGCCAACGTGCTGCCGGCGTCGATGACGGTCTCGATCCCGCCGGGCAGCGAGAGGGGCCCCGGTGGTCGCGGACGAGGCCCTCCAGCATGGCGGCTTAACGGTCGGCGTACAGGATTCCCTCGACGACCGTGTGGAATCCGGCGTCCAGCGCGTAGCGAGCCGTTATGCCGATCAAGCCGATGTTGGCCGCGCCGGGCCGGTCACGCTCCCGCAGCACGACGCGGCGCAGGTTGTCCTGGCCGATCAGGGCCAGGTTGCGGCCGAACCGCTCGCGCAGGCCGGCCGCGATGGACGACTTCCCGGAGGCGCTGTTGCCCCGCACGACGATCAGCCGGGTCTCCTCGCTTCCCACCATCACGACGGGCACGATACTGGCGGCCGCTGACACACGTGCGTGACCGAGACCGTCTGCCGCAGGGAGGCCGCCTGCCGCGCCCTTCTCTGGGGATCCGGCAGGCGGGCACCCGTGCGGCGCCCCGCAGTTCAGGTGCGCGGCGTCGTTTCGTCGGTCACGGTCCAGCGCTGGTTGGCGTTCGACGTCGGCGTCCAGGCCGTCACCCTTGAGCCGTCCGCCGTGGCATGCCCGGCGACATCGAGCAGTCGGCCGGTGGCGGCGTTGACGAACGTCCAGGTGCCGTCACCTGTCGTCGACATGAGCCACTCGGCCTCTCTGCCGCCAGGCCCGGACCCGGACTCCGCGTCCTCCAGGACCGCTCCGCCGTCCCGCACCGCGAGCCGCTTGCCCGTCCCGGAGTTGACGAGGGCGTAGCGCTCACGGTTGCTGTTGCCGTGGGTCAGTTTTCGTACGGACCACACCTGGGCGTCGGCAGCGGTGTCGGCGGTGCGGATGACGAGCCCGGTCGTGTCGTCGTTCGGGGCCAGTGACTTACCGCTCTGCACGCCCTGCAGCCGGTAGACGTGGCCGGGCTGGATGAGCGCGGCGTCCCGGGCGGTCCCGCCGACGCCGGAGAGACGGAACGTCGTGACCGACTTGGCGGGGACGGTGAGAGTGGCGGAACGGCCGGCCACGCGCACCGGTTCGCCCTGGACGAGCGCACCCTCGGCGCTGGTCACCACCGGCGTGACGGAGGCCCAGGGGGCCACGTACCCGAAGCGGGAGAGATCCAGGGTCACCGTGCGTGCCGCGGTGCCGTCGTTGACGTGCACCACCGTGGCGCCGGTGCCGGACTTCTTCACGGCGGCGACGCTGGAGGCGTCGTCGGTCTTGACGAAGCGGTCCCCGGGGCGGATGTAGTGGGTGAAGTTCCGGATGGTGTGGAACTTGCTGTTGGCCTTGATCGGGCAGGTCTCCAGCGTGTCGGCGGCCGTGCAGTTGAACGGGATGTGGATGCTGCCCCAGTTCTTGCCGGCGGCCGCCTGAGGAACGGCGTCCTCGACGGGCTGCCAGAACACCCATGCCGAGGGCTCCAGTTCACGGAGGTCGCCGACCATACGGGTGGCGATCCCCAGCCCGGGCTCCATGCTCGTGAAGTCGGTGCCGGTGCCCCAGGTGCCCTCGACCTCGCTCATCCACAGCTTCTTGCCCGCGCCCTTGGCGCCGTCACGGGCGCTGGTGCGCATGGCCGTGCCGTACGTGTGCACGTTGAGCTGGTCCACGGAGGACCGAGCCGTCGCGTCGTAGGCGTTCCAGTTGTCCGTGAAGATCTTCGGGTTGGTCTCGTCCATCGCGGAGATCGTGGCGCGTGTCCTGGCTTCGCCGAGGGCGCGGCGCAGGGCCAGGACCACCTTCTGCTGGAGTTCGGGGCCGGCGTGCGCACCCTCCTGACGTCCGCCGGTCGGCTGCCCATCGGGGCCCAACTGAGTGCCCCAGTAAGGGGTGTTGGGCTCGTTGAGCGGTGCGATGGTGTCGAACCTGATGTGGTGCTTCTTCTCCAGGCGGTCGGTCACTTTCGCCAGATACGTCGCGAAGTCGTCGACGCGGTCGGCACGGATCTGGTCCTTGCTCGCGTCGAAGCCTCCGGAGACGTATCCGCTGACCGTCTGGAACCAGGGCGGCGAGTTGCTGAACGCCTCCCAGCGGGTCACCTTGCTCTTGATCTGGTCGATCCACCAGCGCTGGCCCGCGTCGGCGTCCCAGTTCCAGTGGTCCGGGTTGTCGGGGTCCCACCAGTCCGTGTCCTCGCGGGTGGTTCCCTCGGGGGCCTTCCAGAAGCCCTCCATGGTGGCGCCGGCCTTCATGTAGTCCTTGCGGACGTCGGGGGCGTTGCCGCCGCCGATGTTGTAGCGGGCGATGTTCAGGCGCAGGCCGTCGCGACCGAAGAGCATGTCCGCGAGCTGCTTGCGGATCGGGTCCGGGTAGCCGCCGGTGACGTTGGCGAACCAGACCAGGCTCGTGCCCCACCCCTCGAACTCCCGCTGCTGGTACGAGGGATCGATGCGCACCGTGACCGCGCCCGGCGGATCGGCCGCGGTGGCCGCGGGCATGGCGACGAGCCCCGCGCCGAGCGCCAGGGGGACGGTGAGCGCCAAGGCGCGGACTGTGCGACGTCTGCTGGGCATGACCATCCGTTCGTGACGAGAGCAAACAAAAGCCTGCAGAACCGATCGGGCTGAAGGGATGCTGGACGACAGTTCTCAACACGTCAAGACATTGAGCGTAGTTCGACGTGATTACGTGGTCAGGCCCGCGTCTTCAGAGGGTTGTGTGTGGGGGAGGGGAACGCGCTCCGGCCGCCGCCCCGTGCTGCGGGGCACGCGACGGCCGGAGCGCGTCTGCGGGAACTCGTGAAGTGGTGGGCTACGACAGCGGCTTGGTGCAGACCGTCGTGGTGCCCTCACTGATGCAGGCCCGTACCTGCTGTCCGGTGGTCGCCTTCATCTCGGTGGTCGCCACCTTGCTGTACGTGCCGTCGGGCTGCCGGTCCTCCAGCCACACCGGGGCGTCCGTGGCGGTCGAGTGGGCCCAGGCGTAGTAGTCGGTGACCGACCAGTTCGGCTTGCCGCCTCTGAGCGTGACCTTCTTGCCGCTCGGGAGGGCGGCCGTGGCCCAGTCCGTCGCGGGGGAGGACCACTTCGTCACCGAGCCGGGGAGTATGCCGTCACACGCCGAACCCGGTGCGCAGGGGCCGACCGGGCCCTCCACGTCGGTTTGGCTCATGTTGTTGCCCTGGCGGGTGGCGAACGACCAGTTCTTGCCGTCCACGACGAGTCCGGCGATCTTCTTCGCGGACAGTGGGTCGAGGGCGAACATCTTGGTCTTCCCGGAAGCCGTCAGCCGCGCTCCAGGGATGGCCTCCGGACGCTTCTCGCGTGAGTCGGAGCCGCCGGCGGCGTGGGTCATCAGCGTGGCGGAGACTCCCGTGGCGCCGGGCGGGAGTTCGGCCTCGCCCCAGTAATAGAGGTGGTACGGGTCCCAGGCCGGGCGTCCCTCGTAGATCTTCAGCCGGCCGCCCAGGTAGATGTTCGCGTCCTCCAGCAGGCTCGGGTCGTAGTTCGGCATCCATTCCGTGACGGATGCCGGGTCGATCCCCTCGCACGGCAGCTTCGCGCAGGGGGCCTGCGTGGGGGCCGTGGTGGCGGCGTCCGCGTCGCTCGTGCAGGCGGTGCCGGAGCTGTCACGGACGCAGGCGCGCAGCGTCGGCAGCCAGGAGTAGGCCCGGGTGCTGCCGGATGTGGTGCGCGAGGCGCCCGTCGGCGTGAACTCGGTCCACACCTCGCCCCAGCGGCCGGTCCCCTGCCAGCTCTCCAGCCAGATCCTGCCGCCTCCGGGAAGCGCTCCCTCGGCCCAGTTCAGGTAGCTTCCCTGCTTGAGGCGGCCCTCGGCGTGCTGCACCCAGGCGCCGGACGGCAGTTGCACACGGCGGTAGTCGGGGCGCGAGACGTAGCTCCAGTCGTCCTTGGCGATCGCGGTGGGGTCGGCGTCCGAGCACCAGCCCTCGCACGGTCCGGCGGGCTTCACCTCGGAGTAGGAGGCGGTGACGCACGCCGTCTGGGTGCCGTCCGTGACACAGGCGCCGTTGGCGTAGACGACTCCGTATCTGCTCGTCTCGTGCAGGAACATACCCGTGGTGCCGCTCGTGTCCCGGTACGAGCGGGGGTGGGCGAGCGGCGTGATGATGTTGATGCCGTCGCCCTCGTTCTGCTCCGTCCGCAGCCAGACCCGTCCCTTACCCGGGAGGGTCGCCTCGGCCCAGGAGTACACCTGCTGGGCAGGATCCCAGGCGGGCTTGCCGGTGTAGAACCTGATCCGCGCCCCGGAGGCCAGCACGGCCTCCTTCCTCACCTGAGGAGCACCCCCCGCGTGCCACTCGGTGACGGCCCCGGGGTCGGACCCCTGACACGGCAGCTCCGTACAGGGCGCCACGGGCGCCGCCGTAGCCGTAGCCGTAGCCGCGGCCGACGGTGGCGCCGTCAGCAGCACGGAAGCCACCGCCGCCACGGCAAGCGGAATCACCTGTCCCCATAACCCGCGTAATCTGCGTGATCTGCGTGTATCCACGCCCTCCGCACCTCTTTCCCCTGTGCACTCATTCACGTCATGACAGAGGAAATCCAATCCCCGCACCCTCTCCCACGCCTCTCCCCGGCGTCTTCCGCGCGGGCGGTGAGCGGGTTGTACTACGCCGCGGGCGGTCCTAGTTGACGCCGGGCGCGGTGTTCTTCCTGCCCCGCGCGTCGGCGACGGCGTACGGCAGCCCGGGAAGGAGCATCACCAGGGCTGCCCACAGGGGGAGTGTGAACAGTTCCCCGTCGCCGTCCAGCCACAGGGCGAGCAGTACCGCTGCCAGGCAGGCGAGCAGGCCGACCGCCAGGCCTTTGGCGAACCCCAGGCTGCCGCGGCGCAGCTCCCAGGCGACGGTGACCGCTGCGACGATGGCGTAGAAGGCGACATCGTCGACCCCCACCACCCGTTCGGTGGTCCACCGGATCAGACACGAGATCAGCATCAGCGTGCCGATGGTGAAGCAGGCCAGGGCCGCCGTGCGCAGCAGCCGGCGGCCGAACGGAGCCCGGGCCCGCGCCCAGGACGCGGCGAACTCCTTGACGTCGTCGCCCACGACGTCCTGGGGCGTGCGGCCTGCGGCGACCGCGTCCTCAAGATGCGCGGAGAGCTCGTCGAGCATCTCCCGGACGGATGCGTCGTCGATGCCCCGGTACTCCCAATTGCTGCGGCAGACCGCGAGTATCTGCTGGTCCGTCATGGCGCTCTGGTCCGTCATGGTGCGCTTCCCCCCGTGGATTCGGTGTCGGTCAGAATCCGCCCGACATGCCGGCTGAAGGCGTGCCACACGGTCCGGCCGCTTGCCAGTTCGGTACGTCCCGCTTCGGTCAGGCGGTAGTACTTGCGCGGGGCGCCACCGCTGGCCGACGGGGCGCGGTACGAGGAGATGAACCCCTCCCGCTCCAGCCGGGCGAGCAACGGATAGATACTGCCTTCGCTCACGAGGTCGAGCCCGTTGTCGGCCAGTGCCGCCACGAGCTCGAAGCCGTAGCGCGGCTGTTCGGCGATCAGCGACAGCAGACACAGGTCGAGCACTCCGCGCAGCAGCTGACTACGGCGCTGGTCACCGGCGTTGGGCAGCCCCTTTGTCATGCGGTACAAGATAGTCATGCATTGCCTTGCGCTGCAAGATAGTTGCGGCGCGACCCGCGGAGCGCACCGGTCGCCCTCAACTCATTGACAGGTCCGTACCAACGCGGAACGCTGAGAGCGCTCTCAGGACTTCATGGATCGACCCCCCGGACCCCCCGTCGAATGGAGACAGAGCATGTTACGGACACTCAGACACCGGGCCCGGTCGGCCGGGTTGGCCCTCGCCGCGGTCCTCGCCGGCTCACTGCTCGTGGCCGGAGGGGAGACGTCGGCCCACGCCGTCCCGGCGACGATCCCTCTGAAGATCACCAACAACTCGGCCCGCGGCGAGCAGGTGTACATCTACAACCTGGGCACCGAACTGTCGACCGGGCGGCAGGGCTGGGCCGACGCCGGCGGTGTGTTCCACCCCTGGCCGGCGGGCGGCAACCCGCCGACGCCGGCGCCCGACGCCTCGATCCCGGGCCCGGCGGCGGGGCAGTCGGCAACCATCCGCATGCCGAAGTTCTCCGGCCGCGTGTACTTCTCCTACGGTCAGAAACTGGTGTTCAAGCTCACCACCGGCGGCCTGGTCCAGCCCGCGGTGCAGAACCCGACCGACCCCAATCGGAACATCCTGTTCCACTGGTCGGAGTACACGCTGAACGACTCGGGCCTGTGGATCAACAGCACACAGGTCGACATGTTCTCCGCGCCTTACTCGGTCGGGGTCCAGCGAGCGGACGGCAGCACCGCAAGCACCGGCCGGCTCAAGCCCGGTGGATACAACGGCTTCTACACCTCCCTCAGGGGACAACCCGGAGGCTGGGCCAACCTGATCCAGACCCGCCCCGACGGCACCGTGCTGCGCGCCCTGTCGCCGTTGTACGGACTGGAGACCGGCGCACTGCCCGCCACGGTCATGGACGACTACATCAACCGCGTCTGGCAGAAGTACGCCACCTCCACGCTGACGGTCACGCCGTTCGCCGACCAGCCCAACACCAAGTACTACGGGCGGGTCTCCGGCGGCGTCATGCGGTTCACCAACAGCGCGGGCGCCGTCGTCACCAGCTTCGAGAAGCCGGACGCCTCCTCGGTCTTCGGCTGCCACAGGAGGCTCGACGCACCGAACGACCTGGTACGCGGCCCGATCTCGCGCACGCTGTGTGCCGGGTTCAACCGCTCCACGCTGCTGGTCAATCCCAACCAGCCGGACTCCAACGCCGACGCCTTCTACAAGGACGCGGTCACCAACCATTACGCCCGCAAGATCCACGCGCAGATGGCCGACGGGAAGGCGTACGCGTTCGCCTTCGACGACGTGGGCCATCACGAGTCGCTCGTGCACGACGGTAACCCGCTCCAAGCCTACCTCACACTCGACCCGTTCAACTGACCATCTGTCGGGGACGGTGAGGCCACCGGCACCGGGAGTCGATCGTGGTGCCGGTGGCCTCGGCCGGGCTCCGTCAGTGCGTCACCCGCTGCGGACGGACTCGGCGCCGAACCGCCGGATGAGCTCGGCGCGCGACGTGATGCCAAGCTGCTGGAAGACACGTCGAAGGTGGTAGTCGACGGTGCGCGGGCTCAGGCAGAGCCGTGCCGCCGCTTCCTTGTTGGTCGCCCCCGCCGCGACCAGCCGGACGATATCGAGCTGACGGGCGGTCAAGCCGTTCGTCACCGCGGAGTCGGTCGGGAAGGCATCGTCCGCGGGCGTGGAGGTCACGTTGTCACCGCTGGCGCGCAGCTCGGCAGAGGCCCGGTCGAGCCACAGCCGGGCCCGGTGCCTGCGGAAGATCTCCGCTGCCTCCCGGAGGTGGACGCGGGACTCCGCTCGGCGGCGTTCGCGTTTGAGGTACTCGCCGTAGAGGAGGGCGGTGCGCGCCTGCTCCAATGCGCGGTCATGGGGCCCGTGCAGACGCAGAGCCAGCCGGAAGTGCTCTTCGGGGTCTTCGTGGGCGAGGACCGCACGGCACTGGGCCACCAGTGCGGTCGGCCAGCCCTGGCCGACCCCCTCGGCCCAGCGCGCGAACGCCGCGGTGGCCCGTTCCGCCGGCAGGCGGAGCCCGGCGCGGACGGCGGCCTCCACATACGCGGGCATCGCCTGGAGCGCGACACCGGGGTGACCCGGTTTCATCCGGGTGAGCCGACGCAGTTTCGCGGCTGCCTCCTCCCAGTGCCCCGAGGCGAGATCCACCTGAGCCAGGCCCCACAGACCGAGGGCGCAGGCGAGCCCGTTTCCGTGTTCCGCCGCCTCGTCGACCACCCGGTCGGCGTACTGCTCGCAGGTCTCGGTGTCACCGGCGAGCCCCGCGGCGAGCATCAGCATCCCCATCAGGTTGCGTACGCACATGAGCTGGCCGGTCCCGCGGGCCAGCCGTAGCGCCTCCGTCGCGACGAGCCGCGCGGAGCCCGGCCCGCTCAGCCAGCATTCGGTGTAGGCGAGGTACTGCATGGCATGCGCGAGCGTCGGGGTGTCACCCGCCCTGCGCGCCAGTGCCACCGCACGTGCTGCCAGCGAGCGTGCGTGCGCGTCGTCGGCGATGAACAGGGCTCCCTGGGCTGCCCAGGTGAGCACGAGCGGGTCCTCGGCCCGCGCGGCCTGCGCGACGCTCGTGCGCAGTCGGGCGGCCGCGCCCGGCAGACCCCGTAACGACTCGGCGACTCCGATGAGGCAGTGCGTGGCGAGCCGGGCGTCGGGCTCGTCCGGGCCCTCTGGGGCACCGAGCAGCGCCCGCGCCCGCTGGGCCGCCTGTTCCGGTAAGTCCTCGTTGCCCGTGCACAGGCCCGCTTCTCCTGCCGCTGCCAGTGCCTTGGCCGCGAGCGGGGTGTTGCGGTTCGCCTGGGCATCCGCGGCGGCCAGCAGCGCGTCGTAGGCATGGCCCGGTGTGCCCTGGTGGAGCGAGAGGACGCCGTTCAGAAAGGCGATGTCTCCTCGCAGGGACGGGTGTTGCGCGCCGGCCAGCGCCTCCGCCCGCTCCAGCAGCCGGGCGGCGTGCCGCAGACGCCCGGCCATGCTGCTGCAGGAGGCGGCGATGACGAGGCGGCCGGCCCGCGAACCGTCCTCACCGGTCAGCTCCGCGGAGCGTTCCATCAGTACGGCGGCGTGGCACGGTTGGCCGTGCCGGCGAGCCCGGGTGGCCTGGCGCTCCAGTTCGTCGGCCAGCGCGGCGTCTGCCTCCGTCGACAGGGCGGCCTCGTGCCAGCGGCGACGGTCGTCGTGGCCGGCGGCGAAGGCGCGGGCCAGCAGTTCGTGCGCCCAGTGCCGTTCGGTGAGATCCGGACCGTGGCGGATGGCTCTGGCCAAGGCGGTGTCGCGGAAGGAGACGGTCGTCATCGACACGGTGATCAGCCCCGCCGCCTCGGCGCTGCTCAGCGCCGCGGGGTCGATGGCCGCCAGCCGGGCCGCCCGGTACAGCGCCCGGGGATCGAGGCGGGGCTCGGTGGCCAGCAGTGTGAGCAGCCGGCGGCAGTCGTCGGAAAGTCCCCGCAACGGCGCGAGCCTGAGCCGGGTGAGTCTCGGCCCCAGCGGGAGTGGGTCGGGCAGCCGCGACAGTTCGGCCAGCTGAGTGGGACTCAGCGTCCGCAGCAGCTCAAGAAGGACCAGCGGATTGCCGCCCGAGGCATGGACGAGTACCTCGCGTACGGCGGGTGCCACGGCCGGCCCCTGGCGCTGTGCGATCAACCGCAGGCAGTCGCGGTCGCTCAGGCCCGTCAGACGGAGCTCCGGCACACCCGGCATCAGCCCGGCCGCCTCACCGTCCGCACCAGCCAGGACCAGCACCCTTTCGGCGCTGATCCGACGGGCCACCAGGCCAAGGACGTACCGTGACTCGGCGTCGACGTACTGCAGATCGTCGACGCTGACCAGCACCGGACGCCTGACGGAACTCCGCGACAACAGGGCCAGCACCGCGACGGCGATCAGCGCCCCGTCCCGAAGCGGCGGCAGACCGAGAAGCACCCGCTCCAGCGACTCGGCCAAGTGCGGCGGCAGACGCCGTACGCCGACGGCCAAAGGGTGGACGAGTCGTTGTATCGCCGCGTAGCCAAGGTCCTGCTCCGCCTGCACCCCGTCGGCGCTCAGGGTCACGAACCCCCGCGCGAGGTGCGTCGCGTGCTGGATCAGGGTGGTCTTGCCGATCCCCTGATCCCCCGTCAGCAGCAGTGCCCCACCCGTTCTCGCACCGCGGCAGGCGTCGATCCACGCCCCGAGCCGCCTGCGCTCGGCCTGTCTGCCGATGATGCCGTGCTCGGTGCCGTACGTCATGACGTACGCCTCCTGGATGGACTGAGCCCGCGTCAAGAATAGTGATTATTCGCGGACGGAAGCGCAAGAGAGTCAGCCCGGTTAGCCTGACGGGCGTGGCAGAGCCTGATTCGCTCGCGAGGCCGTCCAGGGCCGAGATCCGTGAACGCCTGGTCGAGGCCGCTGTCCAGGAATTCGTCGAGCAGGGCTACGACCGCGCCAGGGTGCAGGACATAGCCCGCCGGGCCGGCCTGTCCACCGGGGCGATCTACGGCAACTTCCGCAACAAGGCCGAACTCCTCGCCGAAGCGGTCGACCACGGACTCGCGGCCGCCTCGCACAAGCTCGGTCAGGCGCTGACCAGCGGTGCCCGACCCGCCGATGTCCTCGCGCTGATCGTCACGGATCTCTCCGATCCGCGTCAGCAGACCTGGGCACCCCTGATCAGCGAGGCGCTCACCGCCGCGAGGCGGGACACCGAGGTCGCGCGCAGAGTGCACGTCGCCCTGAGCCGGGTGGAGACCAGACTGAAGGACTTGGTCGAACTCGCCCAGCGGAACGGCTCTTTCGGCCCGCAGATCGACGCGGCGGCCTGCGCCCGCCTCGTGCTGTGCGTATCCCTGGGAGTGGACGTACTCGCCGCCGTGCACGCGGAGAACCCCGACCACGGTGCCTGGACCTCGCTGATGCATGCTCTGTTCGCGGGGCTGGGACCTGGCCAATGAATCCGCACCGGTCATGCTACGGCCACGAATCGGCGAAGTCGCCGGTCTCGCCCTGGCCGGTGTGACCGGGAATTCAGTGAAAGGCGCCGGTCGAACCCGCACGAGTGTATTTCCTTGATTTGCGTGTCTCCCGCGCGCGTTGACATCGCAAATGGCGCACGCCACTCTTTCGGTTCCGCGGCGATTTCCGCAGCGCGCCTTTCACGTCCGGCAACCAAGTGCTCAAGACTGAACGGGAGATTGACATGTCCCATCGAAGTCTGCCCCGCACCGCCCCTCTGATCGTGACCGCATTGGGGGCCACCGCGGCACTGGGGATCACCACTGCCGCCCCGGTGGCCGCCGCGCAGCCGACGTCCGCGCGGGCGGTGCGGCTCAACGACGACGCGAGGACGACGACGACCGTCCGCTACGGGCCCATCACCCTCCCCGCCGCGTCAGGTGACGACCACGGCGAGACCGGCAACCGGCTCGCGTTCAACATCGCCAAACCGTGCGACGACTGCGTCATCACGAGCTTCAAGCCGAACCTCGTCTACGCGGACGGGTCGAACGCCAACGTCAACACCGGCCCGATGCTGCACCACGCGGTGCTGGGCACCCACGCCAGGGGCGACGTCGTCTGCGGCGGCCCCCAGCGGATGTTCGCCTCCGGGAACGAGCGCGTGGAGAGCGTCCTGCCCTCGGGATACGGCATCAAGGTGCGCCGGGGTGAGCGCTGGAACATGCTCTACGACCTCATGAACCATGCACCCCAGAGCAAGACCGTCTACATCACCTTCACGTTCACCCATGAGCCCGCCGCAGGCTCACGCCTCAAGCTCGTGACGCCGATCTGGATGGATGCCGGAGGCTGTCTCGGCAGTGCGTACGACGCACCGGACGGCGTCAGCGAAAAGGTCAGGAAGTGGCGCTCCACCGTTTCCGGAAAGCTCGTTCATATGCGCGGCCATCTGCACCACGCGGGCCGCTTCGTGCGTACGGAAAACCTCACCACGGGAAAGCTTCTGTGCAACGTCGTGGCGGAAGAGGGAGGAAGCCCCGAATTCATCGACCTCCACGGACACACGGAAATCTCGGACATGCCGCCATGCAGCGGTGATTCGCTCGGCACCATCGAACGGGGCGACGTCCTGCAGATCACCAGCAGGTACGAGAGCGCCCACGCGCACGGCGACGTCATGGGGATCATGGCCGGCTGGGTGGCCGAGGACTGATCCGTGCCACCCATGGTCGTGGGGACGGCACGGCCCGTGCCGACAACACACCGCCCAGAGGTGACCCCATGAGCCCGGACCGGTTCCGGGGAGCGGTGCGCGGCTGGATGATCGGTGCCGCAGACGTACTGGTCTGCGGGGTGTGGGCGGCCGGCGTGTGGGCGGCGGTGCACATCGAAGCCGGCCCCGGGCTGCGCACCGTGGCACTCTTCGTGCACCTGGCAGCGCTGATCCTCGGGTTCGGCACCGTGCAGACCATCGACTACTACGGACTGCTCTGGCTGCTGGGGCGGCGCAGCCTGCGCCAAGTGCTGGACTTCACGGGCCCGTTGCAGGTGCTCGTCTGGTGCGGTCTGGCGGGAATGGTGATCAGCGGTGCGGCCCTCGGCCCTGACCTGGCGTCGGCGGTCACCCGGGTGAAGCTCGGACTGGTCCTCCTGGTCGCTCTCAACGGTGTGCACGCACATGCTCTGCACCGAGACCTCGCCGAGCAGGCGGCAGACGGGGTGGACACACGGCTTCTGGTGCGCGGAGCAGTCTCCGTCGTGGTGTCCCAGATCGGCTGGTGGGGAGCTGTGGCGATCGGATTTCTCAACAGCCGGTCCTGAAGGGGAAGCCGGCTCTTCGGACGGACACTCCGGGCTGTTCGGCGTAGTGCGGTGCGTCGGCCGGATGTGATGCCGAGAAGTTCCGCGAGGCTGATCGAGAACCGGCATCTCGCCTACAGTCGGCTGCATGACGCAGGCACCGGCCCAGAACCGCGGCGCACGGTCCCGCGACGCGATTCTCGACACCGCCGGCGAACTGATGTCGCGGTACGGCTACGCGGCCACGTCGATTTCCATGATCTCGGCCGAGTGCGGTCTGCCGCCCAGCTCGATCTACTGGCACTTCGGCAGCAAGGACGGGATCTACGTCGCGGTGCTGGAGCGCGCTCGGACCGCGCTGTTGGCAGCCCTGCCCCCGGCTGAGGTGCCGGGTGCCGACGTCGAACAGCGCCTCGACGCCTTCCTCGTGGAGGTCGACGACGCCTTCCGGCGCCACCCGCACGGAGTGAAACTGCTGCTGGGGCTCGGCATGGTGCGGCAGGACGCCAGCGCCGCGGCAGTGGCCGAGGTGCACCACTACCGCGACGCGCTGGTGGTCTGGGCCCGGGATGCGCTGATCGCCGTCTTCGGTCTGAGCGACCGCCCGGACGTCGCGGACGAACTGGCGCGCTTCACCCTCAGAATGGCCAGCGGCACGGCTGTCGCCCGCTGGTTCGAACCGGGCGCCGTCCTGGAGACCGGTGCCTTGCGCGTCGCCCTACTGGCGCTCGCGGCTCACCACAACGTTCTGCGATGACGACGACGGGGGACACGGTCCGGGCGAGCGAGAACAGGCCGATGTCATCGCAAGGCTCCCCGGGGAGATGAGGAGGGGAGCCAGAACGCGCAGTGGTGGTCGGTCGCGAAGCCGGTGGTGGGTGCGACCCGGTCCGGGGCCAGCACCTGGATGCGATCCTCTTCCGCCGTGTAGCGCGGCCAAGCGGGGGCACCGTGCCCGTTGGGGTCGCCGGTGGCGGCGAACCGGGCCCAGTAGGCGGTCATCGTGGCGGACAGCCGCTGCTGGGCGGGCGTCAGGCGCAGGGAGACCATGGGAAAGAGATAGGCCAGTTCGGAGGCGTGGAACGCGCCCTGTGGTGTGTGCGGTGCCGGGATGAACGGTGGCGCCTGGGGGTCGTGGAACTCGTACGCGTAGACCGGCGCCCGGGTGCCGTACAGGCGGCCGTCGGCCCGTGCCGGGCACGCGAACCGCTGGTCGGTGTTGACCGCGGAGTAGGCCAGGTTGGGGGACGGGTACGCCGAGGACGGATAGGTGGCCAGGACCGCCGCGGCCCGGCTGCCGTGCTGGAGCTCGATCAGGGCGGCGTACGAGGCGGTGGTGAGGGGGCCGCCGCCGAGCAGATCCACGTACAGCGCGGTGAAGTACCGGTACTCGTCGTGGGTGTTCCCGTTGAGGGTCGGGACCGCGTTCACTCGTCCCTCGGCCCAAGCTCTGTTCGGAGCACGCGGGAGAACACGTGGTCCGGTGTTCGGGCCCCACAAGGACGAGGTCGGCCCGGTCCCGGCGCCGCGCAGGAGCTCGGTGGTGGGCAGGGCGCGCAGACAGGGCGCCGCGGTCGTCGGGTCCGCGCAGCCGAGCGAGGCCGCGAAGTCGCTGCCCTTCTGCTCGGCCGTGCCTAGCGTGAGCGGTGTCAGAGCGCCGTCCGAGGCGCAGCTGCCGCTCTGCTGAATCGCCTGCTGGAACAGGCCCTTGGCGGTCGGGGAGGCGATGTGGGCGCAGGTGTCCGCCGATCCGGCGGACTGG
The DNA here is from genome assembly GCA_013362785.1 of Streptomyces sp. Classification (GTDB taxonomy): domain Bacteria; phylum Actinomycetota; class Actinomycetes; order Streptomycetales; family Streptomycetaceae; genus Streptomyces. Next base: position 14,164 of record JABFVM010000162.1, read on the forward strand.
CCGCCGAGGGTCACTCGGTGACGGTCGCCACCGAAGGCGCCGATGTTGTGCCGAACCCAGCGCAGCGCGGCCTGCTGATCCATCAAGCCGTAGTCGCCGGAGGCGTGGTCCCCGCTCTCGGACGACAGGGCGGGGTGGGCGAGGAACCCCAAGGCTCCCAGGCGGTAGTTGGCGGTCACGACGACGACGCCGCGCGCGGCCAGCGCCGAGCCGTCGTAGTCACTGCCCGCGCCGTAGGCGTTGCCGCCGCCGTGCAGCCACACCAGCACCGGGAGCGGCCGGCCGATGGCGCGGGCCGGCGTCCACACATTGAGGTACAGGCAGTCCTCCGTCGTGCTGCCGGTGCGGTTGGACTCGCCGGGCAGGACGGGGCCGCCGTCGGGGAGCAGGGTCAGCGGCAGTTGGGGGCAGGGGCTGGCCGGTGCGGTGGCGTCCCGGACGCCGGACCAGCGCTCGGCGGGCCGTGGGGGACGCCAGCGCGAACTGCCCGTCGGCGGCGAGGCGAAGGGGATGCCCTGGAAGACCCGGCCGCCGTCCCGGTGGGCCGCGCCGCGCACCCAGCCGCGGTCGGTGCGCACGACCAGGGAGTCGTGGGCGGCCCGGGCCGTCGATGGGGGAGCGGTGAGGCAGGACAGCAGCAGGGCCAGAAGCACGGTCGTGGCGCGGGCCAGGGTGGTGCGCAGGCTCGGCGATCTCATCAAATCTCCCGATGCCGGTACGAGTCGTATCTCCTGAGGTGGTGCGAGCGGCGTGGTCATGACGTGTGCTCGTAGGCGCCGATGTCGCAGGCGGCGCTGGCTGTGGGGGCGGTGAGTGCCGTTGCCGTGGTGAGGACGAGGGGCAGTGCCGCCGGGCTGGTTCTGATGGTTCGGCTGTTCATCAGGTGAACTCCTCTCGGCGAGGAAGGGGAGGCTCGGCTGATGCGGGAACAGGCAGGACACGGCTGATCCGCGGACTTCCTGCTGGTGTGAGATGCGGCTCGTGCGAGAAACGCGGCCGGGCGCCTTGCGGGGTGACGCTGGAGCGGCGGGCCGGAGCAGAGGGATGGCGGAAGGCGAACGGCGCGTGAGCCGCCTGCGCTCTGTAAGGAGCGTTCCATTCAAGAGCTGCCATGTCTACCGACCGGTAGGCGAATGACCGGATAGAGACGGCACCTGCAACGGCCGGTGTGGGCGTGCAGAGCTCCCATGACGCGGGAGATGCCCGACGCGGTTCCCGGCTTCAGCCGAGCTTGAGAAGACCGGCTTCGACGACGGCGCGGCCGAAGGGGGCGGCGAGTTCGGCGAGGCGCTCGCAGCCGGCGTCACCCAGTGCGGCGTAGGCGGGGAGCGCCAGGTGGTCGGTGCGGTCCTCGATGCGTCGGCGCAGGGCGACGCCCTCCGAACTGAGGGAGTCGCCGTCGAGGAGACCCCTCTTGCGCAGGCCTTCCTGGGTGTCGGCCCACTCCTCCTCGGGCCACGCGCGGCTCAACTTGAGGAAGTCGACGGGAACCTCACCGGTGGCGGCGTGCAGAACCAGGGCTTCCAAGCCCCCGACGCCCTCGCTCAGCAGGCAGGCGACATGGCCGTCCCCGCGGAACTCCCGGAGCAGCGTCTGGGCGTGCCACAGTCGCAGTACCGGCTCCTCCGGCCAGGGCAGTGCGGCGTGCGCGGCGAACAGCGGGCGGCCCTGCGCGTGTTCGCAGGCTGCCTCGGCGGCCCTGCGGGTCAGTTCCAGGACCTCGTCCAGGTAGGGCAGTTCGTGGATTCCCGCCCGTCGCAGGGCTTCGTCCGCCGCGGCGTAGCGGGCGTCCAGCACCTGCTGCGGCGACGTCGCGTCCCAGGCCCCGTCGATTGACTGCTGTACGAGATCGGGGTTGAAGTTGTAGAAGGTCGCGATGACCAGCTCGGCGGAGGCTCGGCCGAACGCGGCGCTACGGGAGCAGAAGTAGCCGGCGCGTCCGCTCAGTCCGAGGTCCGCGTACCGTCGCCTCGCCTCGGGGACGAAGTAGATCATGCCGTGTACGGGCTCGAGTCCGCGCCAGGCCGCACGCGCTGTCTTCACGGTTACCTCTTCGGGGAGTCGGGGGAGGGGGCTTGCGCTGCGGTTCCGTACTCGCCGTGCGCTCGCAGGTGTTCGAGGAGCAGGCGGTTCAGGGCTTCGGGCGCCTCCTCGGGGACCCAGTGGCTGACGCCCCGCAGGGTCTCGAATCGGTACGGCCCTTTGACCCAGCGCTCGGTCCCCTGTGCCGGTGCCGGGCCGAACGCGCGGTCGTCCGTGCTCCAGACGTACAGCGTGGGCACGTCGATGAGGCCGATCCTGCCGTCGGGGCGGCCTGCCCGGTACCAGTTCAGCGCGGCGGTGAGAGCACCGGGCCGGGACAGGTGCCGTACATATGCCTCGGTGCTGTCCTGCGGGACCTTGCCGGCGTAGAGGGCGCGGAGCAACTGGGCATCGTGGGCCAGCATGCGCTCCTCGGTCGCGGGCGTTTCGCGCCAGTCGATCATGTAGTGCGAGCGGCTGCGCTGGTCCTCGTCGGTGCGCAGGGCGGTGGCCAGAGCGCCGGGATGCGGTGTCGACACCACTGTCAGGGTGCGTACACGGCCGGGGTGGGCGTCAGCGGCCCACCAGGCCACCGCGCCTCCCCAGTCATGGCCGACCAGGTCGAACGCCTCCCAGCCCAGTTCCTCCGTGATCGCGACCACGTCGTCGACGAGAAGACCCATGCGATAGTCCTCGGGCCGCTCCGGGCGCACGCCGGGGGAGTAGCCGCGCTGGTCGGGCGCCACCACCCGGTAGCCGTGCGCGGCCAACTCCGCGATCTGCCGCTGCCACGCCAGCCCCGTCTGCGGGAAGCCGTGCAGAAGCAGCACCGGGCGACCCTCTGGCGGTCCCGCAACGATCGCGTCGAACACACCCGCATCGGTGGAGATGCTCAGTCCGGTCACAATCCGCCCCTTCATACCGACTGGTCGGTAGCCTCCAGGTAGAGGGACGGGCTGTCAAGGGCGCGTGCCTGAAGGAGTTGGTTGAACATGACGCCGGATTCAACTATAACCGGATCCGGAGGCCGACCTACGTCCCTCTGTGTACCCCCTGGACCAACGAGAAGCAGTGAGGCGACATGAGGGAAGCAGTCATAGTTTCGACGGCGCGGACGCCGATCGGAAAGGCCTACCGCGGCGCGTTCAACGACACCCAGTCGCAGGAACTCGCCGCCCATGCCCTGTCCCACGCCGTTTGGCGCGCCGGGCTTGAGGGCGGCGAGGTCGAGGATGTGATCTTCGGCTGCGCCGTGCAGCAGGGGGCATCCGGTTTCAACGTCGCGCGTCAGGCCGCTCTCCGTGCCGGACTTCCGGACACCGTGTCGGGGATGACGATCGACCGGCAGTGCTCGTCGGGCCTGATGGCCATCGCGACGGCCGCCAAGCAGATCGTCGCGGACGGCATGCAGGTCGCCGTCGGCGGCGGCGTCGAGTCGATCTCCCTGGTGCAGAACGACCACATGAACACCCACCGCATGACAGATCCCTGGCTGGTCGAGCACAAGCCCGGTATCTACCTGCCGATGCTGCAGACGGCGGAGATCGTCGCCGAACGCTACGGCGTGAGCCGGGAACGCCAGGACGAGTTCGCGCTGGTGTCGCAGCAGCGCACCGCCGCGGCGCAGGAGGCCGGCCGGTTCGACCAGGAGATCGTGGCGCTGGGCAGCGTCAAGAAGGTCCTCGACAAGCAGTCCGGGGAGGTGCGGGACGAGGAGGTCACCCTCACCCGGGACGAGGGCAACCGTGCGTCGACGACGCTCGAAGGGCTGGCCGGGTTGGCGCCGGTGCTGCCCGATGGTCAGGTGAGCGCGCATTCCAGCGTGACGGCGGGCAACTCCTCCCAGTTGTCGGACGGGGCTTCGGCGTCGGTGCTGATGGAGTCGGGGGAGGCCGAGCGCCGCGGGCTGGAACCGCTGGGCGTCTACCGGGGTATGGCCGTTGCCGGGTGCGGCCCGGACGAGATGGGCATCGGCCCTGTGTTCGCCATTCCGAAGCTGCTGAAGCAGCACAGCCTCACCATCGACGACATCGGCCTGTGGGAGCTCAACGAGGCGTTCGCCTCCCAGGCGTTGTACTGCCGCGACGAACTGCACATCGACCCGGAGCGGTTCAACGTCGACGGCGGCGCGATCTCGGTCGGTCATCCCTACGGAATGACCGGTGCCCGGCTGGTGGGGCACGCCCTCATCGAGGGCAAGCGCCGCGGGGTCCGGTATGTGGTGATCTCCATGTGCGTCGGCGGCGGCATGGGCGCGGCCGGCCTGTTCGAGGTCGCCTGATGGGAAGGAACCGAACCGCGGTCCTGGTGGACTTCGGAGGGGTCATCACCTCCAGCGTGCTGCAAGCTTTCACCGACTTCGGCGCCTCACTCGGCGGCGACCCGCGCCTGCCGTTGGACCTCCTCAGCCGGGACCAGCCGTCACGCACCCTCCTGGTCGACCACGAGTGCGGCCGCATCGACGCGGAAAGCTTCGAGCGAGGATTCGCCGAACGTCTCCGAGCCCATGGCGCCGACGTCCCGGCCGAGGGGCTCACGGTCCGGATGCAGGCGGGCATGTCGATCGACCAGGACATGCTCACGCTCCTCGATGATCTTCGAGCCGCCGGTCGTCCCGTCGCGCTGGTGTCCAATTCGTTCGGCACCGGGACCTACGACGGCATCGATCTCGCCGCTGTCGCCGATGTCGTCGTCATCTCCTCCGAGGTCGGGATCCGCAAGCCCTCCCGACGGATCTACGCGATCGCATGTGAACGCCTCGGCATCGACCCCGAGGAGGCAGTCATGATCGACGATCTGCAGCAGAACCTCGATGGAGCGGCACGGCTCGGAATCGGCGGCGTCCTGCACACCAGCGCCGCCGACACCCGTCGCCAACTCGCGGAAGGCTTCCGTATCACTGCTTGACCGACGGGCCGAGGCTTATGACTATGACGTCGGATTCAAGTAAAGTCCCGAGGATGGACACCACCGCGCCCGAGGAGATCGACAGCGAGAGCGCACCGCCCGTGGCGCCCTTCTCGCAACTTCGCGAGCCGCCGACGACACAGCGCGGGGCGCGGACGAGGGCCGCCTTGGTGAAGGCCGCGCGGAAGGTGTTCGAGCGGGACGGCTACCTCGACACCCGCCTGACCGACATCACCAAAGAGGCCCGATGCGCGGCGGGATCCTTCTACACCTACTTCGCCAACAAGGAAGAGGTGCTCGCCGCCGTCCTCCTGGAGGCGCAGGAGGACATGATGCACCCCGGCATGGCGCGGGTGCAGGGTGCCGACGATCCCTTCGCGGTACTGGAGGCGAGCAATCGCGCCTATCTCGCGGCGTACCGGCGGAACGCCAAACTGATGGCACTGCTTGAGCAGGTCGCGCAAGTGGAGCCGGAGTTCCGCGAGTTCCGAAGGCGGCGCGGGGACGCGTTCATCCGCCGGAATGCCCGAGGCATCGCCGAGCTGCAGGCGCGGGGTGTCGCGGACCGAGAGGTCGATCCGATGCTGGCGTCCCGTGCGCTGTCGGGGATGGTCAGCGTCATGGCCTACAACGCCTTCGTGCTCACTGAAGGGCAAGAAGGGCAAGAAGGGCACGACGAAGACGCGCCGGCGGACTTCGAGGAGCTCGTGTCCACGGTCACCCGGCTCTGGGCGAACGCCCTGCGGTTTCCCGGCCACCGCTGATCCGTCTGCCGCATAGCCGCTCACGCCCCCTGGGGCGCTGGGCGGCTATCTGCGTATGGGCCAGTGCGGGAAAGTATTGAACTTGACGTCGGATTCAATTATACAAGTCCCAGGCATCCCCAGGCATCCCCAGGCATCGCACGCCGTTGACGGAGAGGGTCCGCCATGAACGTTGCACAGAGAGTCGCCATCGTCACCGGCGGTGGCGGCGGTATCGGCAGTGCGCTGGTCGCGCGGCTCGCTCGCGAGGGCGCCCGGGTCGTCGTAGCGGACCTGGACGCGGACAGCGCGCGGGCGGTGTCGGAGAGAGTCAACACCGACCATCCGGGAAGCACCGTCAGCGCCGGCGCGGACGTGTCGGAGACCGCCCAGATCCAGCAGTTGATCGCCCTGGCGGAGAGCACCTTCGGTCCGGTCGACCTCTACTTCGCCAACGCGGGCATCGCGGGCGCGCCCGGCCTCGATGTGAGCGAGCGGGACTGGGACCTCTCGATCGACGTCAACCTGCGCGCCCACATCCGTGCGGCAAGACTGCTGCTGCCGCGATGGCTCAAGCGCGGCGAGGGCTACTTCGTCAGCACCGCCTCCGCCGCCGGGCTGCTCACCCAGATCGGTTCCGCCACGTACGCCGTCACCAAGCACGCCGCCGTCGGCTTCGCCGAATGGCTGAGTGTCACGTACGGCGATCGCGGGGTCCGCGTCAGCTGTCTGTGCCCGATGGGGGTGAACACCCCGATGCTGTCCGCCGGGAAGGACTCCGGGGACGCGCTGGGACGAGCGGCCACACAAGCCGTCACGTCCGCCGGCGACGTCCTGGAGCCGGCCGAGGTCGCCGACGCCGTCATCGCCGCGCTCGCGGACGAGCGCTTCCTGATCCTGCCGCACGAAGAGGTGCTGGACATGTACCGGCACAAGGGCGCGGACTACGACCGGTGGCTGCGCGGGATGCGCCGCTACCAGGGCTCCCTGCTGGAGCAGCAATGACCGGGGAGCCGGGCGAACTCGTCCTCGCCGAACACCGCGGGGCTGTACTGGTGCTCACGTTCAACCGGCCCGCCAAGCTGAACGCCTGGACCGATCAACTCGAAGACCGCTACTTCGCGCTCCTCGACTCCGCCGAGGACGACCCGGACGTACGCGCCGTCGTGGTCACCGGTGCGGGGCGTGGATTCTGCGCCGGCGCCGACCTGCAACAGCTGCAGGCGGTCGGTGGGATCGACGAGGCCTCCGCGGCGGACAGGGCCCGGCGCCGCCCGCGCGACGTGCCGCTGACCCTGCGCAAACCGCTGATCGGCGCGGTCAACGGGGTGGCCGCGGGCCTGGGCATGGTGGAGGCGCTCTACTGCGACATCCGCTTCGGTTCGCCCTCGGCCCGGTTCACCACGGCGTTCGCGCAACGCGGGCTCATCGCCGAGTACGGGATCTCCTGGCTGCTGCCCCGGCTGGTGGGGCGGAGCCGGGCCGCGGACCTGCTGCTGTCGAGTCGCATGGTGGACGCCGAGGAGGCGCTCCGGATCGGACTCCTGGACCACCTGGTCCCCACCGGCAGCGTGGTCGACGCCGCCGTCGCCTACGCCGCCGAGCTGGCCACGCGCTGCTCCCCGGGGTCCATGGCCACCATCAAGAGCCAACTGCACACCGACGCGGACGGCACCTACGCCGACTCCGTGACCCGGGCGGAGAGCCTCATGCTCCAGGCCTTCCGTGGCGCCGATGTCGTCGAAGGCGTGGCCAGCCACCTCGCAAAGCGCCCGCCCGTTTTTCCCTCCCTACCTCCTGTCAGGAGTACAGATGTCCCTGTTTGATATGTCGGACCGCGCCAAGAAGTACCAGGCGGATCTGCTGGAGTTCATGGACTCGCACATCTACCCCGCCGAGTCGGTGTACCACGAGCAGATGCGCGCCTCCGGTGACCCGCACTTCCAGCCGCCGATCATCGAGGAACTCAAGACGGAGGCGCGCCGGCGCGGACTGTGGAACCTCTTCCACCCGCATCCGGAGTGGGGGCCGGGGCTGACGAACCTTGAGTACGCGCCGCTGGCGGAGATCATGGGGCGCAGTCATATCGCCTCCGAAGCATGCAACTGCAACGCTCCCGACACCGGCAACATGGAGGTGCTCACGCTGTTCGGCAGCGACGAGCACAAGGAGAAGTACCTCAAGCCTCTGCTCGACGGGACGATGGCCTCGGCCTTCGCGATGACCGAGCCGCGTGTCGCCAGTTCCGACGCCACCAACATCGAGTTGCGGATGGAGCGCGACGGCGACGAGTACGTGCTCAACGGCCGCAAGTGGTTCGCGTCCAATGCCCTGCACCGCAACTGCAAGGTCCTCATCGTGATGGGCAAGACGGACCCCACCACCGCTGTGCACCGGCAGCAGTCGATGATGGTCGTCCCGATCGACGCCCCCGGGATCACGGTGATGCGCGGTCTGCCGGTGTTCGGCTACCAGGACCGTGAGGGACACGCCGAGATCGACTTCACCGACGTACGGGTGCCGGCCAAGGACCTGCTCAAGGGCGAGGGCGAGGGCTTCGCGATCAGCCAGGCCCGGCTCGGTCCCGGTCGTATCCATCACTGCATGCGGGCCATCGGGGCGGCCGAGCGGGCGCTGGAGCTGATGTGCCGGCGCGCGCAGTCACGGGTGACCTTCGGCAGTCCGGTCGCCGAACGCTCCAACATCCAGGACTGGATCGCGGAATCGCGCATCGACATCGAGATGATCCGCCTGCTCACGCTCAAGGCCGCCTACCTGATGGACACGGTCGGGAACAAGGAAGCGCGCACCGAGATCGCGGCCATCAAGGTGGCCGCCCCGAACATCGCCCTGAAGATCGTCGACCGTGCGATCCAGGTGTACGGGGCAGCGGGAGTGACCGAGGACTTCCCGCTGGCGATGATGTACGCGGGGCTGCGGACGCTGCGGCTGGCGGACGGTCCCGACGAGGTCCACAAGCGTGCCATCGCCCGGCAGGAACTGCGGCAGTACCGCGACGCGGCCACGACGGCGGTGAACTGAGATGGCGGGACTCGATCTCACCGGCCGCACCGCCGTCGTCACCGGTGCCTCGCGCGGTATCGGGCTGGCGATCGCTCAAGCCCTCGTCGCCGCCGGCGCGAACGTCGTCCTCACCTCCCGCTCCCAGGAGGCGGCGGATGCCGCCGCGGCCCAGGTCGGGGGGACCGCGGTCGGCGTGGGCGCGCACGCGGTCGACGAAGAGGCGGCACAGCGCTGTGTGGATCTGACGCTGGAGCGCTTCGGAAGCCTGGACATCCTCGTCAACAACGCGGGGACCAACCCGGCCTTCGGCCCGGTCATCGACCAGGACCACGGCCGGTTCGCCAAGACCTTCGACGTCAATCTGTGGGCTCCCGTCCTGTGGACGGGCCTGGCCGCCCGGGCCTGGATGGGCGAGCACGGCGGCGCGGTCGTCAACACGGCGTCGGTCGGCGGCATGGCCTTCGAGGCGAACATCGGGTTGTACAACGCGTCCAAGGCCGCATTGATCCACCTGACGAAGCAACTGGCCCTGGAACTCTCGCCGAAAGTCCGCGTCAACGCGGTGGCGCCGGGTGTGGTGCGCACGAAACTGGCCGAGGCTCTGTGGAAGGAGCACGAGCAGACCGTGTCCGCCTCGACGGCACTCGGGCGCATAGGGGAGCCCGCCGACATCGCCTCGGCGGTCGCCTTCCTCGTCTCCGACGCCGCGAGCTGGATCACCGGCGAGACGATGGTGATCGACGGCGGGCAGTTGCTCGGCGACGCCCTCCCGTTCAGGCAAGGTGTCGGCATCGGTCTCTAGAGCCGGACATCGTCGGATCGGCGCCGGGCCCTGACCGGTACGGTGCCTCCGGCCATGTGCCGGGCAGCTCAGCCGGGCGGCGCCGACAGATAGATCAGGATGCCGCACACCTCGTCCACGATCTCACCGGCCTCCGTCTCGTCCTCGCAGTCGCCCAGCTCGCGTGCCGCCCCGCCGATGACGGTCGTCAGCACGCTCACCCGGACCCGGCCGGCGCGGCGGCGCTCGTCCACCTCCAGCAGCCGGGCGTTGCGCCGTACCCAAGCGCGGTCCCACTGGCGGCGCAGCGCCTCGAAGCCCGCCGGACCGTCGTCCCCCGCGAGGAGCCCGGCGAGCCGTCGGCTGGCCCAGGCACCCTCCAGATACGCCCTGGCTCCCGCCACGAAGAGGGCGATGGGGTCGTCCACGCCCTGGCCGCGCCGCGCGGCCAGGGCGGCCGCGGTCCGGTGCTCCTGCTCCTCCCGGAACTCCTCCCACAGGGCCAGGTAGAGCCCTCGCTTTCCGCCGTAGTGCTGGAAGAGGGTGCCTGCCGGGATGCCTGAGCGTGCCGCGATCTCGGTGAGGCCGGTGTCGGTGTAACCGCGCTCGGCGAACACCTCCAGCGCGGCGTCCAGCAGTGCGCGCCGGACCGTCCGGTCCTGCCCGGTGTGCTCCACCGGCAGCCCCATGTCCCGCTGTCCGTCCGGCAGTTGACGTGCCGCCCCGGTACCGGCGGATTCCACCATGCCGCTCACGAGCAGTCCTCACTTTCCGCGGCCCCGTCGCGGATGGCGAGGGCGACCAGCAGTTCCAGAAGGTCGGCGATCCGGCGCGGATTGCGGCCGGTGCGTTCCTCGATCCGGCGCAACCGGTAGTGCGCCGTGTTGTGATGGATCCGCAGCCGGTCGGCGGCCAGCCGCAGATTGAGATCCGCCTCCGCGAAGGCCCGTACGGTGGCGGCGAGCGTGTCGCCGCGTCGGCGGTCCTCCTCCAGGAGAGCACGCACCCGGGGATCGACCAGTTGGCGTGCGAGGTCGTCGGCACGCAGCGCCAGGTAGTCGAAGGGGGACAGCCGCGGCAGCGCCGCCACCCCGCCCCCGCCCGGCACCAGGTCGAGGGCGGCCCGCGCCTCCTCGTAGGCGCGCGGCAGTTCGGCCGCGCCCTGTGCGACGGTGCTGATGCCCATGGAGAGCAGGGTTCCCTCCCGCGCGAGCCGCCGCTGCACGGCCTCGAAGTGGGCGCAGACGTCGTCCGCGTTCATGCCGGCCCGGACCACGGGGACGGCCACCACCTCGCCGTGGCGCACGACGACCAGGGTTCGCCCGGCCCAGGGCCCGGCGAGGGTGATCGACGCGCTGGTGGCGTAACCGTTCTCGGCCGAGGTGAGATCGCCGGTGCGGGTGTCGTCCACGCACACCGCCACGACCGCCATCATCGGCGAGCGCGGTCCGATGCCGTACGCCTGGGCCGCGGCGTACAGCGGCCCCCGCGCCGGTGCCATGCCTGCCAGGAGCTGGTCCAGGAGGTCCCGGCGCTCCCGGTCCGCGTCCGCCACCACGTGCTGCTGGTACTCGACGTAGGCCTGCGCGGCATGGGTGCTGGCGTAGTCGACGTACCGCATCAGCGGCGTGACGAGAGACAGCGCTGCCTGCTGGGCCTCGGCGGATGTGCCCGCACAGTGCAGCAGCGCGTCCCACAGCACTTGCCGCCCGACCCGGAAGGCACTGATCCAGTCCTCCAGGGCGAACCCCGCGCGTGCCCGGCGCATCGCCGCCCCGCGGCTGAACACCAGGTCCTCGGGGGCGATGTCCCGGTCGCCGGCCAGCGCCGCCAACTGCATCCGGTAGTGCTCAAGCACCTGCCCCCGCACGTCCTCGAAGAACCGCTCGTCCTGCAGCGCGTACGACGGGATCTCCGCGCGCATCACCTCTACGGCGGTCTCCGCCACCTCCTCGACCCGGTCGTGCACGGCATGCAGGATCCGCCACCGCTCCCGGCGGAGCGGTTCGGAGAGTCGAGGAGTGCCCAGGACGGGACCGCGAGGCATGCCGCCGATCGTCGCCGTCCGCTTCGTGCTCCGTCAACAGTCCCGCCGTGAGACATCTCCCGGCACCTGTGCGCGGCGCACAGTCCGGCGACCGGGAAGTTGGGTGCTCACACCCAATGTGCGCCTCGAACGCCCCGACCTACTGTGACGCTCGCCCACCCCCCAGCACGTCGGAAAGGGGCGTCACTCATGCTCGCGGTCGACGGTATCACCGTGCGCTTCGGCGGGATCACGGCCTTGGACGGTGTCGCTTTCACCGTCGAGCCGGGCGCCGCCGTAGGGCTCATCGGGCCGAACGGAGCCGGCAAGACCACCTTGTTCAACTGCCTCACCAGGCGCTGCACTCCCGACGAGGGAGAGGTGCGGTTCCAGGACGAGGACCTGCTGGCCCTCCCGCCGCACACCGTGGCGGCGCGCGGCATCGCCCGCACCTTCCAGAACCTGGGCCTGTTCCCGCAGCTCACGGTCCGGGAGAACGTCATGGTCGGCGCCCACAGCCGGGGGCGCACCGGACACCTCGCCGCGGCGCTCCGGCTGCCCCGCGTCCGGCGGGAGGAGAGGGAACTACGTGATCAGGCGGACGACCTGCTACGGCGGCTCGGTCTGGCGGAAGTCGCCGACCACCCCGCCTCCGGGCTGCCGTTCGGCACGCTCAAACGCGTCGAACTCGCCCGAGCGCTCGCCGTACGGCCCCGGCTGCTGTTGCTCGACGAACCCGTCAACGGGCTCAGCCACGGCGAGGTCGGCCAATTCGCGGATCTGGTCCGTTCGGTGCACCAGGACTTCGACCTCACCCTCGTGGTGGTCGAACACCACATGGGCTTCGTGATGGGCCTGTGCGACAAGGTGATCTGCCTCGACTTCGGCCGCAAGATCGCCGAGGGCTCGCCGGAGCAGATCCAGCGCGACCCGGCGGTCGTCGAGGCCTACCTGGGGGTGGCCGCATGAGCGAGCCCACCACCGACCCCGGCGAGGCCCAGGTGAACGCGGAGCCGGCGGACTTCCTGAAGATCACCGGCCTGCACGCCGGATACGGCCAGGCCCGCGTGCTCCAAGGCCTCGACTTCTCCGTCGCGCGCGGCGAGGTGTGCGCGATCCTCGGGCCCAACGGCGCGGGCAAGACCACGACGCTGCGGGCCCTGTGTGGCATGGTCCGCGGTCGCGGCTCGGTCACCCTGAACGGTACGGAGCTGCTGGGCCGCTCGCCGGAGCAGGCGGCCAGGCTCGGCGTGGCGCATGTGCCCGAGGGGCGGGGCACCTTCAACGACCTGAGCGTCGAGGAGAACCTGCGCGTCGGTGCCCACCTGCGCGGCGCCCGCTGGCGCAGTCGCACCGAGCGTGCGGCCGTGGCGGCCGACCTGGAACGGATGTACGGCCACTTCCCCAAACTGCGCCAGCGGTCGCGTCAGGCCGCCGGCAGCCTCAGCGGCGGGGAACAGCAGATGCTCGCCATCGGCAGGGCCCTGATGCTGCGGCCCTCGCTGCTGCTCCTGGACGAGCCGTCGCTCGGGCTCGCCCCGCTGGTCACCCGCGAACTGTTCGAGATCGTCCGGGCCGTCAACGAGGAGGAACACACCACCGTGGTCGTCGTCGAGCAGAACGCCCAGCTCGCGCTGGACATCGCGCATCGGGCGCACGTACTGGAGGCCGGCCGGCTGGTGCTGTCCGGGCCGGCCCAGCAGATCCGGGAGGACGGGCAGGTCGCCGAGGTGTACCTCGGTGTCTCCGTCGGCTCCCCGAAGGCCGGGTGAGTGCCGTGACAGAGCTTCTCCAGCAAGTGGTGGAAGGGTTGGGCTCCGGCGCGGTGTACGCCGGCCTGGCGCTGGCCCTGGTGCTGATCCACCGGTTCACGGGGATCGTCAACTTCGCGCAGGGCGAGCTGGCCATGCTCTCGACGTACGTCGCCTGGCAGCTGATGGCGTCCGGGATGCCGTTCTGGCTCGCGCTGCCGGTCACCCTCGCGGTGTCCTTCGCCGGCGGCATGCTGGTCGAGCGGATCGTCATCCGCCCCGTGCAGGGCGCGCCCGAGCTGACCGTGGTCATCGTCACGGTCGGCCTGTTCGTCCTCGTCAACGCGATGGCCGGCCTGATCTGGTCGTTCACCGTGAAGGACTTCCCGCAGCCGTTCCCCGACGGCGGGCTCGACCTGGCCGGGGTGCGCGTGGACTGGTCGACGCTCGGGATCATCGGCGTGGTGGCCGTCGTGATGGGCCTGCTGTACCTGCTGTTCCAGCACACCTCCATCGGCCTGGTGATGCGGGCGGCCGCCTGCAACCCCTCCTCCGCCCGGCTGTCCGGCATCCGGGTGGGCCGCGTGCGGATGCTCGGCTGGGGACTGGCCGCGACGGTCGGCGCGGTGTCGGGCGTACTCGTCGCCCCGCTGCTGTTCCTGGAGCCCAACATGATGGGCGGAGTGCTGATCTACGCGTTCGCCGCGGCCACACTCGGGGGCTTCGACAGCCCGGTCGGTGCGGTGGTCGGCGGCCTGTTCGTGGGCGTCGCCGAGACCCTGACGGGGGCGTACGTGGACGTGATCGGCGCCGATCTGAAGGTGGGCGTCCCCCTGGCGATCATTCTGGCGGTGCTGCTGGTGCGGCCCCAGGGCCTGTTCGGACGGGCGGCGGTGGAGCGCGCATGAGCACGATCGTCGTCACACTCGGCACGGACCGCGCCCGGCGCCTGCGGGCCGCGCTCACCGTCCTGCTCGCGGCGGCCGCCGCCATCGGCGCACCGTTCTACTTCGCCCCCTTCCAGGTCTTCCAGCTGACCATGGTGCTCCTGTACGCCGTGGCGCTGGCGGGACTCAACCTGCTGGTCGGCTTCGGCGGGCAGATCTCGCTCGGGCACGGTGCGTTCTTCGCGGCCGGGGCCTACACGGCGGCGGTCATGCTCGACCGGTACGACACCGCACACCTGGCCACCCTGCCGGTCGCGGCCGCCGGATGCTTCCTGCTGGGCCTCGGGTTCGGAGTGCCCGCCCTGCGGCTGCGCGGACTGTACCTGGCCCTGGTCACCCTCTCGTTCGCGGTGTTCCTGCCGCCCCTGCTCAAGCGGCTCGAACCGGTGACGGGCGGCTCCATGGGCCTGACCGTGGACAAGCTGCAGCCACCCGCCTGGAGCGGGCTCGCCGAGGACCAGTGGATGTACTTCGTCGTCCTCGCGATCACCGCGGTGGCCCTGCTGCTCGCCCGCAACCTGCTGCGATCCAGGGTCGGCCGGGCACTGCTCGCGGTGCGGGACAACGAGAGCGCCGCCGAGGTCATGGGCGTACGGCTGTCGCTGCACAAGACGCTCGCCTTCGCGTGGAGCGCGATGTTCGCGGGTGTCGCCGGGTGTCTGTACACCTGGGTGATCGGGTTTGTCTCGCCCGACTCCTTCAGCTTCGTGCTGTCCATCACCCTGCTGGCCGGCCTGGTGGTCGGCGGGCTCGGCTCGCTGTACGGACCCCTGCTGGGGGCGGCGTTCGTGATGTACGTGCCGAGCGTCTCCCAGGACCTCAGCGAGGCGGCACCGGGAGTGGTGTTCGGCCTGCTGATCATCGCCGTGATGTTCGTGGCCCCGACGGGCCTGGCCGGTCTGCCGGGCCGCGTCCGGGCAGCCGTCGCCCGTCGCCTGCCCCGCCCCGCAGCCACCCCGACCACCCCAGCCACCCAGGCCGTATCCGAACCCTCCGCGACGGTCACCCCCGCGGAGCCCGCAGTTGCCGATGCCGAACCCGTGGGCGCACCGCCCCGCACGGAAAAGGAATGAATCACATGCGCAAGACCACCGCACTGCGGGCGGCCGCTGCCGCGACCGCCGCGCTGCTCACCGCGACCGCCTGCGGCAGCCAGCGAGGGCAGGACTCCCAGGACACCGCCGCCGACGGCGCGTGCAAGGGCCAGCAGACCACCGGCATCACCGACAAGAGCATCAAGCTGGGCGGGATCTACCCGCTGTCCGGACCCGCCTCCGCCTACGGCACGATCAGCAAGGGCGTGGCCGCCTACTTCGACCACGTCAACGACCAGGGCGGCATAGACGGCCGCAAGGTGGAGTTCATCGTCCGCGACGACGGCTACCAGCCGCCCAAGGCGGTCGAGGAGGCCCGAAGACTGGTCGAGCGGGAGAAGGTCTTCGCCGTGTTCCAGAGCCTTGGCACCCCCTCCACGGCAGCCGTCTGGGACTACCTCAACAAGCAGAAGGTGCCGCAGCCCTTCGTCGCCACGGGCGCCTCTGTCTGGGGAACGGACGACGAGCACCCCTGGACCATCGGCTGGCAGCCCAACTACGTGTCCGAGGCGCGCGTGTACGCCAAGTACCTCAAGGACGAGAAGCCCAAGGCCGAGGTCGCGGTCCTCTTCCAGAACGACGACTTCGGCAAGGACCTGCTCGGCGGGTTCAAGGAGGCCGTCGCCGGCAGCGGCGTCAAGGTGGTCGCCGAGGAGAGCTACGAGGTCACCGACCCCTCCCTCTCGGCGCAGATGACGAGCCTCGCCCGATCCAAGGCGGATGTGCTGCTCAACATCACCACGCCCAAGTTCGGCAGCCAGGCCCTCGCCGCCGACGCCAGGAACACCAAGTGGAACCCGCTGCACATCGTCAACAACGTGTCCTCGTCCGCCGCCGTGCTCCAGCCCGTCGGGTTCAAGAACGTCCAGGGTGTGGTCTCGGCGACCTACTTCAAGGACCCCGCCGACCCGCAGTGGGCGGACGACCCCGAGATGAAGACCTACACGAGCGCCCTGCACAAGTACGCCCCCGACGCCGACCCGGCCAACCAGTTCAACGCGTACGGCTGGGCCGTCGCCTCCAGCCTGCACAAGGCCCTGGACACGATGAAGTGCCCGACCAGGGAAGGGCTGCGGGACGCGGTGCGCAACCTGAAGGACGTGAAGGTGGGCCTTCTGCTGCCCGGTGTCACCCTGTCCACGGGCCAGGACGACGCCTTCCCGCTCGAAACGATGCAGCTGATGCGGTTCAAGGGCGAGCGGTGGCAGCTGTTCGGCAAGCCGGTGGACACCCGCAAGGAGTTCGGTCCGCCGGCGAAGTGAGTCGGCGGGGGCGGTCCCGGTCGATGCCCTTCCCCTCGGGACCACCCCCGCCACCCGGAGCTGACAGGCGCCCACCTGCTCAGACGGCGTTGAGTCCGCCGTCCACCACCAGGCTCTGCCCCGTGATGTAGGAGGCGCGGTCGGAGAGCAGGAAGGTGACGGCCGCGGCCACCTCCCAGGCGGTGCCCTGGCGTCCGAGCGGTATGCGGTTGAACGAGGTGGAACGCGACGCCCGCCGGGCCGAGGCCTCGCGGCCCATCGGGGTGTCGATCAGACCCGGGACGACCAGGTTGGCACGGATCCCGCGCGGCCCGCCCTCCTTGGCGACATGACGGGTGAGACCGAACAGGCCCGCCTTGGAACTGTCGTAGGCGGGCGAGCCGGTGGCCGCGCGCAGCCCGGCCACGGAGCCGACGAAGACGATCGATCCTTTGTCGGCGATCGCGGGCAGTGCGTACTTGGCGGCGAGGAAGGGGGCGCTCAGGTTGAGCGAGAGCACGCGCTCCCACTGCTGCGGTGAGGTGTCCGCCAGGCCCGCGCCGAGACCGATGCCGACGTTGACCACGAGCGCGTCGAGCGCACCGAGTTCGCGGACGGCCTCGGCGACCATGGCCGAGGACTGGGCCGGATCCGTGGCGTCACCGACCAAGGGCAGGCCACGGGCCTCCTCGTCGGCGACCAGGGCGGCGGTGGCCGCCGCGGCGGACGGGGAGACGTCGGCGCAGGCCACGGAGGCTCCCTCGCGGGCGGCGAGGACGGCCACCGCCCGCCCGTTGCCCACCGGGGCCTTCGGATCGTCGCTGGGGCGGGTGCCCGCACCGATGACCAGTACATTCCGGCCGCTCAGGAGGCCGACCGGGTGGGTCGTGGCGGGACGGGGCTCAGACATCACCGGGTGCGCCTTCCATCATGTCCGCGCCGGCGCCGGCGGGCTCGGGCAGGGCTTCCGTGTCGTAGCCGGGCTCAAGCTGCGTACCGGCGGAGTTCAGGAAGAACGCCACCATGTGGTACTGGCCGACGAGCATGGTGATCTCGATCAGCTGTGCCTCGTCGTGGTCGGCGCCCAGTGCGGACCAGGTGGCCGCGGACAGGCGTGCGTCGCGGTGCAGTTCGTCGGCGGCGCGCAGCAGATGGGCGTCGGCCGGCGTCCACCCCTGGGCGTCCGGGCCCGCGCCGACCCGCCCGATCTCCTCGTCGGTGACCCCGGCGGCCCTGGCCAGCGGCACGTGGCGTCCCCATTCGTAAACGGCCCGGGTGTTGCAGGCGGTGCGCAGGATCAGCAGTTCCCGGCTTCGGGCCGGCAGACGGCCGTCGCGCAGCAGATAGCTGCCGAACGGCAGGAAGTGCCGGAAGAGATCGGGGTGCCGTACCAAGGTCGTGAAGATGTGGGCGAGGCGGCCGTCGGCGTCCTGGGGAATCGGGGCGAGCAGCTGCCGGGTGGACGGGTCCCAGCCGTCCTCGGGCAGTGGTGCGAGGCGCGGATCGGTGGCGGCGGCGCGGTGGGGTCGGTCATGGGGCTCGTCGGTCATGGCGGTCTCCGCACGGTTCGTCAGGATGGGTCGGTGGCACGGGAGCGGGTCCGAGCACGGTCGGGCGGCGCCTTGCTGCCTGCGCGCCGTTGCTCTCCTTCCCCGCGGTGCCACTGTGCTTTCGTGGGTGGGGAGTTGTCGACGGCTCCCCGGCCAAGGCCGCGGGGCGGCATGTTGTTCGGTCGCACAACGGCCGGTGGCAAGGGACGGAGGTGAGGTCCATGCGCGCACAGCCGGGCGCAGACGCGGCGGCGCCCCTCGAACGGGTCATCGCCGCGATGGCCGGGCGGCAGCGGCAGCTGGGCGGACGGCTGCACGCGGAGGTGACGGACCGTATCCCGTCCTACCGGGAGGTTCCGCGGGACCTCCTGGACCAGATCTGGCATCGGCACTTCCAGCGGGCTCTCGCCGTGCTGCGGGAGGGGACGGTGCCCGCCCCGGAGGACTTCGGTGAAGCCGACGTGGCCCGGGACCGGGTCGACCGAGGCGTGCCGCTCGGCGACGGGCTGCGCGCCTTCCGCCGGGCGCTGAGCGGCATACGGGACCTGTTCCTCGCCGAGGCGACCGAACACGGGCTGGACCCCGGCCTCATCCTCGACCGCACCACATGTCTGTGGGAGCTGGCGGACGTCGCGAGCCTGCAGATCGCCGCCGTCCACCGGCAGGCGGAGGTCGCCTCCGCCCTGTCCGACGCCCGCCGCCGCGCCGACTTCCTGCGTGGCCTGCTCCACGGCACGCTGAGCACGTCGGAGATCCACAGCGGTGCGGCGATCTACGGGCTGGACCTGGGGCGGCCGTACCAGGCCATCACAGCCGTACCCGGCGGCGGCATCGGTCCGGACGCGCTGGAACGCTCCCTGGACTCCCACGGCCGCAGGAACGGCCGAGGCGCGCTGTTCACCGTGCTGGACGAGACGGTCGCCGGAGTCGTCGAGGCGAAGCCGCGGATCGGTGACCTGGAGGTGACGGCGGGGCTCGGCCCGCCGACGGACCTCGCCGCGGCCCACCGCTCCTTCCGTTCCGCCGGCCGACTGCTGGAAGCCGCCCGCGCGTACGGTCTGCGCGGGGTGTACGACCTGAGCGACCTGTCCTGGCGGGTCGCCGTCGTCGCCGAACCGGAACTCGCCGAGTTGCTGCTCGACCGCTATCTGCGCCCACTGGAGGCGGAGGGTGAGTTCGGAGCACTCATCGAGGAGTCGGTGCGGGGATACCTGGAGAAGGGACGGCACATCCGCGAAGTCGCCCGCGGCGCACACGTCCATGTCAACACCGTCCGCTACCGGCTGCGCCGGTTCGAGGAGCTGACCGGCACCAGCCTGGACGCTCCGGACACCGCGGTGGAGCTCAGCTGGGCGCTGGCGGCACGCGAGCTGAGGACACTTCCACGAAGTCGGCCAGGGCCTCCATAGGCTTACCTTGCAACAGCAGGTCAGCGTGCAGGGGGGAACGCCGAGCGACCGCCTGGAGACGCGGATGAAGGAGTTCAGCGAAAGCCACGACGATCCGTTCGCCCCACACCTGGCCGCCCTGGTCGTGCTCGACGACCGGGGAGCTGTGGTCGGCTGGAACCGGCGGGCGCAGGAACTGCTCGGCCATCCGGCGGCAGCCGTGATCGGCCGTCCGGCATTCGAGGTCCTTGTCGATCCCCGCGATCTGCCCGCCGTCAGGGCCGCCGCGGCGAGCTGCAGAAGAGCCGACGGCTGGTTCGGGGTGCTCAATGTGCGGCACCGCGACGGGCGGCTCGTGGAGATGGGGCTCAGGGCACATCCGTTCGCACGGGACGGCCGCGGCCGTGAGTGGCTCCTCGCCGGGGCACTCGCGGTCGACGTCCTGGAGTGGCAGAGGGACCGCGCGGTGCTCGACGGGCTGTATCGCCGGTGCCCGGTCGGCCTGGTCGTGCACGGCCCCGACCTGAGGCTGCTCCGGGTCAACCGGGCCATCGAACGCTTCAGCGGTGTCCCGGCAGCGGACTTCCGGGGGCGGCCCACCGGCTGTTTCCTCGTCCCCGACGACGCGCGCAGGGCCGTGGACCGGGTGCGCCAGGTGATGGAGACCGGACGGCCGATGGTCTACTCCGAGCAGTTCGTCCGGCTGGAGTGGGATCCGGCGCGGGAGCAGGTCGCGATGGTCTCGTCCTTCCCGCTGGAGGACGCCTCCGGCCGCACGCTGGGGGTGGCCGAGATGATCGAGGACATCACCGAACGCCATCGCGCCCAGCGTCGGCTCGCGCTTCTGGACCAGGCCGGCAGCCGTATCGGCACCACCCTCGACGTCGCGGAGACAGCCCGGGAACTCGGCGAGGTGATGGTGCCTCACCTCGCCGACCATGTGTCGGTGGACCTGCTGCAACCGGTGACACGCGGTGAGGAACCGGCGCAGGCCCTGGCAGGACCCGTGGTCCGGGTCGGCGTCTGCAGCGTCGGTGCCCAGCAGCCCGGCCCGCCCCATCCCGAGGGCGAGCCGGTCCAGTTCGCGCCGGACACTCCGCAGGGCAGATGCCTGGCCGAAGGGCGGGCCGTCCTGGAACCGGTTCTCCCGCCCGACTGGTTCTCGACGGACGGCCGCCAGGGAACCCACGCTCCGGACCTGGGCGCCCATTCGCTGATCGTGGTGCCTGTCGCCGCCCGTGGCATGGTGCTGGGCGTGATGACCTTGTGGCGTTCGCGGCGCCCCGATCCGTTCGAGGCGGACGATCTCACGCTCGCCCAGGAACTCGCCTCGCGCGCAGCGGTCTCCATCGACAACGCCAGGCGCTTCACCCAGCAGCAGCAGACCGCGTTCGCCTTGCAGAGCAGCCTTCTGCCCCGGGCGGTGGCGGACCAGTCGGCCGTCGAGGTGGCCCTGCGGTACCTGCCGGCCAGCGCGGCCCCGGGCCTGGGCGGCGACTGGTTCGACGTCATTCCGCTGTCCGGGGCGCGGGTCGCCCTCGTCGTGGGCGACGTGGTCGGGCGCGGCATCCACGCGGCCGCCACCATGGGCCGGCTGCGCACCGCCGTACACACGCTCGCCAGCCTCGACCTGGAACCCGACGAGGTGCTCTCCCGTCTCGACGACCTGGTCGACCTGCTGGCGGCCGAACAGGAAGCAGCCGGCGAACGGCCCGTGGGGGAGCAGGTCGTCGGGGCCACCTGTCTCTACGCCGTGTACGACCCGACCTCCGGACGGTGCTCCATGGCCCGGGCCGGACACCCCCCGCCGGCGGTGACCGCACCGGACGGAACGGCGGCTCTCCTCGACCTGCCGGCCGGCCCGCCACTCGGCCTGGGCGGCCTGCCGTTCGAGGCCCGGGACGTCGAACTGGCCGAGGGAAGCCTGCTGTGCCTGTACACCAACGGGCTCATCGGCGAACGCCACATCGACGCCGACCTCGGTCTGACCAAGCTGTGCGCGGCGCTCACCCGGCCGGCGGACGCGCTGGAACGGACATGCCAGGCGGTGGTCGACTCCCTGGTGGCAGCCACCCCCACCGACGACGTCGCGCTGCTGATCGCCCGCACCCGCAGGCTGCCGCCGGACAACGTCGCGTCCTGGCAGCTGCCGCCGGAGCCCGCCAGCGCCGCCCGGGCCCGGGCCCTGACCTCGGCCAAGCTGAGCGAATGGGGTCTGGAACACCTGGCGTTCACGACCGAGCTGATCGCCAGCGAACTGGTCACCAACGTCTACCGCTACGCCAGTGGCCCCGCGACCTTGCGGCTGATCCGTGAACGGAGTCTGGTGTGCGAGGTCAGCGACACCAGCCACACGTCACCCCACCTGCGCCGCGCCCGTACCACCGACGAGGGCGGGCGCGGCCTGCTGTTGGTGGCCCAGATGGCCGAGCGCTGGGGTACCCGCTACACCCGCGAGGGCAAGACCGTCTGGACCGAACAGCCGCTGGCCGGCCTGTTCGCCTGACCGGGTCGGGCGGTGGCGGGCTTCCGCGTCAGCTGCCCGGTCATTCGGCCGCGGCGAGCAGCCGTGCCTCGCTCTCCTCGTACAGTCGCCGGTTCTCGCGGCTGTCGGCGGGGCGGTGCCGGTGGTCCAGACGGCTTCCCAGCCAGCCCGCCAGGTACCCGAACGGGATGGAGACCAGTCCGGTGGACTGCATGGGGAACAGGTCGAAGTCGGCGGCCGGGAAGACGGCGGACGGCGAGCCCGAGACGGCCTTGGAGAAGGTCATCAGCAGCAGTGTGCAGGCCGTGCCGCCGTAGAGGGTGGCGAGCAGGCCGGTGCGGGTGAAGCCGCGCCAGAACAGGGAGTAGGTGAGCGCGGGTGCCACCGCCGATGCCCCGATGCAGATGGCCAGGGTGGTCAGCACGCCGACGTCCCAGTTCTGGACCAGGGTGGACAGCCCGATGGCGACGGTACCCACGGCCACACAGGTCCACGCCGCGACCGTCATCTCCCTACGCGGCTCGGCCTGTCCCCGGTGCGCCGCGTGCGCGAACAGGTCGTGGGCGAGCGACGAGGCCGCGGCCAGGGTCATCCCCGCGACCGACGACAGCAGGGTGATGAACACCATGCCCGCCACGGCCGAGTAGAGAATCGTCGACCCGACGGAGTCGGGGCCGCCGCCGAGCATCTGCGACAGCATGAGCACCGACGCCCTGCCGTGCGGATCGGCCGCGGTGATGTACCGCGATCCCACCAGCGCCGCCGCGCCCGTACCCATGATGATCACGAGCAGACAGAACGTGGTGACCGTGCCGACCGCCCACGACATGGAGCGCCGCACGGCCGGCGCGTCCTTCGCCGAGTACAGGCGCATCGTGATGTGGGGCAGACAGGCCACGCCGAGGACCACGGTGATCTGGAGGCTCACGAAGTCCAGCCGTTCAACGGGGGAGGTGCCCAGCTGAAGGCCCTGCTCCAGGAACGCGGGGCCCGCGCCGCTGCCCTGCTGGGCGGCTCTGAGGACGTCGCCGGGACTCCAGTCGAAGCGGTTCAGTACGAGGGCGGCGACGACGACGCTGGTGCCGAGCAGGATGATGATCTTGATCATCTGGATGAGCGCGGTGCCCCGCATGCCGCCGATCGCCGCGTAGATGATCATCAGGCTGCCGACGATGACGATGCACGCCGTCCTGGCGCCCGGCACGTGCGGCATGTTCAGGATGAAGGTGAGCAGCGACCCGGCTCCGGAGAGCTGGACGACCAGGAAGGGCAGCGTCGCCGACAGCGTCACCACGCAGGCCGCGATACGTACGGCCCGTCCGGGCATGTTGCGGGCCAGGACATCGCCCATGGTGAACCGGCCGGCGTTGCGCAGCGGTTCGGCCAGCAGGAACATCAGCAGCACCAGGGACAGCGCCGTGCTGACCGCGAGGACGTAGCCGTCGTATCCGGCGAGCGCGATGATGCCGGTGGTGCTCAGCACCGTGGCCGCGGAGATGTAGTCGCCCGCGATCGCCAGGCCGTTCTTGAGCGGGGTGAGCGAGAGGTAGCCGGTGTAGAAGTTCGTCAGGTCGTCGCGGTCCGGTCCCGCCATCACGCACATCAGCAGGGTGACGGTGACCAGCGTGGTGAACAGGACCAGGACGGTGGCCTGGGTCCCGGAGCTGAAGTCGTTCATCTCGCGACCCCCGGGTACCGGCCGGCCGGGACCGTCGCCTCCCTGACGGCGCGGGCCAGCGGATCCACCGAGCGCTGTGCGCTGCGTCCGTACCAGAAGACCGCCGCGAAGGTGACGACGAGCTGGAGGACCCCCAGGGCCATGCCCAGGCTCAGCTCCCCGGCGATCTTGGCCCCCATCAGGCCCGGTGCCCAGCAGGACAGCACGACGTACACCACGAAGGAGCCGAGCGCGGTCAGCGTGGAGATCCGGCGGAGCAGGCGGTAGGCGGAGCGGAGGGCGGCGAGGTCGGTACGGCGCCGATGGGTCTCGTGCGAGTCGTACGAGTCGTACGGCTCGTGCCGCGGGGGCTGCCCGTACGGCTCGTATCGAGGGGCGTCGTACCCGTACCACCGGGGTTCGGCGTGCGGCGGCCACCACTCCGGTTCTGCGGGCGGGTAGCGGTTCTCGTCGGAAAAGGTCATGGCGGGGCCTTCCGCTACGGATCGGATCCGTGGAGGTGGACGGGGGGAACGGCTTCGGCGGCGCACGATACCGACTGGTTGGAATGCCTATAAGGGCACCGTGGGTCACGTTTCGGGGTCGGTGCAGGTTGGGCCTGTGGTGAACGTCACGCATCCAGACATACCTACCGGTCGGTACCCTGCATCGAGCCGCGAACGACAGGAGACGCGATGTCTGCGACCAACCGCCAGATCCGACTGGCAGCCCGCCCCGTGGGCGAGGTCAAGCCCGATGACTGGGAGCACTTCTCGGGGCCCGTCGACGAACCCGGCCCGGGCCTGTTCGCGGGCCGTACGCGCGTCATCTCCCTGGACCCGGCGATGCGCGGCTGGCTCGACGACCGCCCCTCCTACCTGCCGCCGGTGGGCATCGGCGAGGTGATGCGCGCCGGATCGGTCATCGAGGTCACCGCCTCCAACCACCCCGA
>JABFVM010000394.1 GCA_013362785.1 Streptomyces sp.
CGGGTCATGTCACCGGTCATGCCGCAGGTCATGACGTGCGGAAGGGCCGCTCGGACGTGTCGCGGGTTTCTGGCACGATACGCGCGGGTGGGGGAGTACTGTGCTGCCACTCCGGTGCCCCGCCGCAAGGGCCCAAGGTGAGAGAAACGGGCCATGTCACCCGAACCAGATTCCGCCGCTCGGCTGCGCGCGGTCGAGATCGGTGGGGACCCTGGTGCGGTCGAGGGACCACTTCAGGGCTACCACCACGAGACCTATGTGATCGCGCTGCCCCCGCGGCCGGGCGGGGTCGGTCAGGGGCGGTGGAAGTGCCGCGCGCCTCGCAGCAATCTCCTGTGGTTCGACAGGCGTTGCTTTGCCTCGGAGGAGCAGCTGCTGACCGCGCTGCATGGGCATGTCCGCCAGATTCCCGAGGTCGTCGACGTGGACGGCTGTGGCTTGCAGCACTTCATCGAAGGGGTCACCCTCGGGTCGATGTACGCGTCCGGGCAGGGCATTCCCGAGGACGTGTTCCGGCAGATCGTGGATGTCTTCGGCCAGCTGGCGGCCCTGGACGCCGATGACCTCGCGGCCGACCGGAAGTGCGACACCGTGGACCGCCCGGTGGACGGTGACACCAACGGCTTTCTTGAGCGGCTCGTCTGTTTCACCGAAGAACGCGTCTATGTGGAGAACCTGAAGTCCTTCGAGAGGCTTTTCAAGGAACTCGGGGTGGAACCCGACGCGTTCAAGCAACTGCGCAAGACGGTGGCGGGTCTCCACGAGCGGCCGTTTTGCCTGCTGCATGCCGATCTCCATCGCGAGAACTTCATCGTCGATTCCGACCGACGGCTCTGGACGATCGACTGGGAACTCGCGATGGTCGGTGATCCGCTCTACGACCTGGCCACTCATCTGTATCTGATGCAGTATCCGATGCGTCAGGCGCGCCGAATGGCGAGGCAGTGGCGTACGGCCGTGGAAGCGGTCCGGCCCGGCAGCTCGAAGGGCATGGAAGAGGATCTGGACCGGCTCATCGACTACAAAAGAGCCCAGTCGGTGTTCACCGATGTCATTCGCGAGGCCCTGAAGCTGGGCTCGGAGCCGGATTCGCACTGGGGGCAACTCGTCCACTCGGGGCTGAAGTTGCGCCGGATCCTGATGGGTGCCGCCGGTCCGCTGGGGCTGGATCTCGTGCCGAGTCCGGCGCAGATCATGGGGGCACTGACCCGCTGGTGCCGGGCCCAGGAAGCGGCGGGCGTACTTCGTGACGCCTGACGGCAACTTGTGCCGTGCGGTGAGTGGTTGTGGTCCTATGGTGTGGCTTTCACCTATCCGTCGTCTCTCCTCCGCGTGACACCCGGGAGTGGCCAGTGGACATCGTCGGGGAGTTCGTGCGGCGAGCCGAGCGGCCGGGGCTGGCGACGAGTGGATACCACAACCGGAACTACGTGGTTCCGCTGACGGACGCCATGGCCCCGCTGGTGGGTCTCGAAGCGGGTACGCCCGTCACCGTGCGGGTCCCACGGACCGATGCGCTGTCCGTGGTGATCAGGACCTGGGACGACGAGGCGCGGATCCTCCACGCCATCAGAGCAGTCCTGCCCCATGTGCCGCGGTGCCTCATCAAGGCGGGCGGCGTCTCGATCCACAGCTATGTGCAAGGCGTGCCGCTGTCCAGCGTCAGCCAGAACGGCAAACCCGTCGACACCCTGCTGGTCAAGGCCCTGGCCGGCCTGCTCGCCGGGATGGCCCAGGTGCGTCGGCGCGACCTGCCGCCGTTGCCGTCGGACTGGCCGAGCGACGACAAGGACAGCCGGGGGTTCCTGTGCACGCTGGCGCATCTCGCCGACCGGCAGATCCGGCAGCCCAACTGGGAGGTTTTCGGTGGGTTGTTCGCGGCGCTCGGCATACCCGAGGACGCCCTGATCCGGCTGGCCGAGCGGGTCCCGGCCATGGTCAGGCGGCCGTACAGCCTGCTGCACGCGGATCTGCACCGGGACAACCTGATCATTTCCTACAACGGCTACCCTCCGCTCATCTGCGTCGACTGGGAGCTGGCGACGTACGGCGATCCGCTGCACGATCTGGCGACGCATCTGGTGCGGATGCGCTACCCGGCCCACCAATGGGCCGAAGTGGTCGACGCCTGGGTCGAGGCCATGCAGTGGGTCCGGCCCGCGGCCGTGTCCGGGCTGGCCAGGGATCTGCCTCACTACGTGGCCTTCGAGCGGGCGCAGTCCGTGTACCCGGACGTCATGCGTGCCGCGCGGTCGCTGGAGGGACCTCTCACCCAGAGGAGCCTCGACGCGGCTACGGCGGAGGTGCGCCGGGCGCTGGAGGCGGCGGCGGAGCCGCTCCGGCTGCGGAACATACCGAGCGAGTCCGAGATCGAACGGGCCCTCTTCCGGTGGCAGGCGGCGCGTGGCCACGGCGGCATCGACGGCCGGGACGGCAGCGGGGATGGCAGCGGGGATGGCGGCAGGGGCAGGGACGGCATCGCGGAGCTCTTCGACTGGCGGCCGGATCACCGGATCCCCGAGCATCCCGGCTTCCCCCTCTCGGCCGTGTGGGAGGTCCTGCTCGCGGAGGGTTCGGCCCCGGCGGGCCGGGTGTTCAAGGGGACCGCGCACCTCAACACGGTGGTCCCGGGGCCGGACGGTGGTCCTCCGGTGGTGGTCCGGCGCAGGCTGACGGATGCCGGGCGGCGGGAGCGCGGCTTCTTCGCCGAGCACGCGGTGCTGCGGGCGATCGAGGACTCGGGCGCCGCGGTGGCGGTGCCCAGGGTGCTGGCGCTGGGCGAGTGCTCCCGGGGCGATCCCGTCGCGATCCACACCTACGCCGGCCCTCGGGACATCGATACGCCCCCGAGTCACCCGGTGGGCGGTCTGCTCCCGCACGAGGCCGACGGACTCGTCGACCAGCTCGC
Source organism: Streptomyces sp. (assembly GCA_013362785.1). Taxonomy (GTDB): domain Bacteria; phylum Actinomycetota; class Actinomycetes; order Streptomycetales; family Streptomycetaceae; genus Streptomyces. The sequence goes on from JABFVM010000394.1 coordinate 2,909, forward strand.
CGCACTGACACAGGTGGACCACCGGCAGATCGACCCGGCCGCCGGGGAAGGCAGATTCTTCGAGTGGCTGACGGACCGACTCGTCGCGTTCGTCGGCGACTTGTCCAAGCCGTCACGAGAGTTGGCCCGCTCTGTGGGGCTCCCCGCCCCGCGCCGGCTGCACCAGCTGCTGTCCGCGCACCGGATGAGCGAGCGCAAGCCGTCCCTGCTGCACGGCGACCTCGGCCCACGGCATCTGGTGCGCCGCGACGATCACCTCGCGGTGACCCTGGTCAGCTGGGAGCGGGCGCTGATCGGAGACCCCCTCTACGACCTGGTCCGGCACATGCATCTCACTCCGACCCGGCCGGAGATACGGGACCGCATGATCCGCCGCTGGAAGCGCCGGCTGCCCGGCGAGTGCACCAGGGACTGGGAGTGGGACTGGCGGACGTACCGGGGCATCGAGACCGTCCGTTCCGCCTACGTGGATCTGGACCGCCTGCTCACGGGGGCGGACCGGCACGCTCCCGACACGGCGGCGGACTCGTTCGCGATGACCCTCTCCGCGGCCGCCGCCTTCCTCGGCCTGCCCACCCGCCCCCTGGCGAACCCCTACCTGGCCGTCGTCCTGGCGCAGGGGCGGGAGCGCGGGGGCCGAGCGTAGGCTCACCGGCATGAGCGAGGTTGGCCTGCGCGAGCGCAAGAAGCGGCGGATGTACCAGACCCTTTCGGACACCGCCATCCGCCTCTTCCTGGAGAAGGGCTTCGACGCCGTCTCCGTCGCCGAGGTGGCCGCCGCCGCGGAGATCTCCAAGCCGACGCTCTTCCGGTACTTCCCGGCGAAGGAGGACCTCGTCCTGTACCGGTTCGCCGACCACGAGGACGAGGCCGCGCGCGTCGTACGGGAAGGTCCCTCGCCGGTCGCGGCGCTGCGGCGGCACTTCCTGGACGGGCTGGAGCGGTGCGATCCGGTGACCGGGCTGAACGACCATCCCGAGGTGCTCGCCTTTCACTCGCTGCTGTACGGGACCCCGTCCCTCGTCGCCCGCGCGTACACCTTCCAGCAGCGTTCGGAGGCCGCGCTCGCCGAGGCGCTCGGCGGGGATCTGGACGCACGGCTGGCCGCCGGGCAGATCGTCGCCGTACAGCGGATCCTCGCGAACGAGAACTGGCGGCGGATCGCCGGCGGGGAGCCCGTCGCGGAGGTGAAGGCGGATGCCGTGGCGGCGGCCGAGCGGGCGTTCGGGCTGTTGGCGACGGGGTTGCCGGGGCTGACCGCGCGCGACAGCAAGTGATTCCGCGTGATTCCGAGTGATCTCGCGTGATCCTGAGTGAGTCAGAGTAAAAAATTTAACTCGGTTATGAGTTTTGGGTACGCTCCATGGAATGACGTCACCTGAACCCGCCCTCCGCCACGCCCTCGTCCAGGAACGCGCCCACCACGACCGCTGCCGCACCGCCCTCTCCGCCATGGTCGACGGGGCCCAGGAGCATGTCGTCACCGGCGCGGACGTCTCCGCCTCCGGTGCCGATGCCGAGGTGCTGGGGTACCAGTTGCGCAGTCATGCGAAGGCGATGCGGGAGCTGCCCGAAGGGCCCCTGTTCTTCGGGCGGTTGGAGGCCGGCCGGCAGAGCCTGCACATCGGGCGGCTGCGGATCACCGAGCGCCCGGCCGAGCCGCCCCTCGTCGTGGACTGGCGGGCGCCCGTCTCCCGCGCCTTCTACCAGGCCACGGCCCGTGATCCGCAGGGCGTCTCCGTGCGGCGACGGTTCGGCTGGGCGCCCGGCAGCCGCGGCGACTCCGCCGACCTGACCGGGCTGGAGGACGAGCACCTCGACCGGGGCGAGTCGCGCGTCAGCGACATCGTCGCCCGGGAGATCGAGCGGCCCCGCGTCGGGCCCATGCGGGACATCGCGGCCACCATCCAGCCCGAGCAGGACGATCTCGTACGGGGAGACCTGACGATGTCGGTGTGCGTGCAGGGCGCGCCCGGCACCGGCAAGACCGCCGTCGGACTGCACCGCGCCGCGTATCTGCTCTACACCCACCCGCAGCGCATCCGGCGCGGCGGCCTGCTGATCCTCGGCCCCAACCGGACCTTCCTGTCGTACATCTCCCAGGTCCTCCCGGCCCTCGGCGAGACGGGCGTGCGGCAGTCGACGCTCGGGGAGGAGATCGCCGGATGCCCGGTCCGTGGGGTGGACGGCGAGCGGGCGGGGGTCCTGAAGCACGACGTCCGGATGGCGGAGGTGCTGCGGCGGGCGCTTTATGCGCGAGTGGGGGGCCGGGACGGGGCCGCCGTCGATTCCGTTGTCGTGCCGGACGGTTCGTACCGGTGGCGGGTTTCGGCGGAGGAGCTGGGGCGGATCGTCGCGGGGGTGCGGGGCGAGGAGCCGCCGTACGGCGTCGGGCGGGAGCGGGTGCGTACGCGGGTGGTGCGGCGTATCCAGGAGCAGGCCGAGCGGCGGGCGGGGCCGCAGAGCGGGGCGTGGGTGCGGAGGATCTCGGGGGCGCGGGCGGTCGGGGCGTACGTCGACGCCGTATGGCCGCGGGTGCGGCCCGAGGAGGTGGTGGCCGCGCTGCTCGGGGATCCGGGCGTGCTGGCGGCCGCCGCCGACGGGGTGCTGGACGGCGAGGAGCAGAAGGCGCTGCTGTGGGCGAGGCCGCCGCGGTCGTGGAAGTCGGCGCGCTGGTCGGCCGCCGATCTGGTGCTGCTCGACGAGGTGGCCGGGCTCATCGAGCATCCGCAGGGGTACGGCCATGTCGTCGTCGACGAGGCGCAGGACCTGTCGCCGATGGAGTGCCGGGCGATCGCGCGCCGGGCGCCGTTCGGGTCGGTGACCGTGCTGGGGGATCTGGCGCAGGGGACGACGCCGTGGGCCGCGCGGTCGTGGGGGACGGTGCTACGGCACCTGGGCAAGCCGGACGCGGCGGTCGTGCCGCTGACCACCGGGTTCCGGGTGCCCGGCGCGGTGCTGGCGCTGGCCAACCGGCTGCTGGAGCGGCTGGACGTGGAGGTGCCGCAGGCGCGTTCGCTGCGCGGCGACGGGGAGTTGAGGTTCCGGGAGGCCGGGGGCGATCTGCCGGGCGCGGTCGTGGGCGCCGTACGGGACGCGCTGGGCCGGGAGGGGTCCGTGGGGGTCGTCGCGGCCGACGGGGATGTGGAGCGGGTGCGGGAGGCGCTGGGGGCGGCCGGGATCGAGGCGGGGGGCGCGGACGAGCTGGGTGCGCGGGTGGCGGTCGTGCCGGCGAGTGTGGTGAAGGGACTGGAGTACGACCATGTCGTCGCCGTGGAACCGGCGGCGATCGTGGAGGCGGAGGAGCGGGGGTTGCACCGGCTGTATGTGGTGGTGACGCGGGCGGTGGCGGGGTTGGAGGTGGTGCACGGGAGGCCGTTGCCGTGGTGACCTTTCCAGGGCTGGAGAGCCCGCCCCGGCGGTCATGGTCATGACGGTAACTTTCCTTGTATGACTGCCATGAACGAGTTTCAGGACATCCCCACGACCACCCTCGCCGACCTGCTGGGCCGTGAGCAGGTGATGGATATCGGGATGCGTCCGCTGTGGAACCCGGTGCCGCGGATCGCCGGACCGGCGTTCACCGTGCAGTGCCCGCCCGGGGACAACCTGATGCTGCACGCGGCCATCCACCGCGCCGAGCCCGGATCGGTCGTCGTGGTGGAGTCCGGCGACCTGGACTACGCGCTGGCCGGCGGCAACGTCTGCGCCGTCGCGCACCGCCGGGGCGTCGCCGGGTTCGTCGCCGACGGGCTGATCCGGGACCTGGCGGAGGTACGGGAGATCGAGTTCCCGGTGTTCGCACGCGGCGTCATCCCGATCCCGGGCGGCAAGTCCGTCGTACGGCCGCTGAACGGGCGGGTGCGGTGCGGGGGTGTGTCGGTCGACGCCGGGGACATCGTGGTGGCCGACGAGGAGGGCGTCGTGGTCGTGCCGGCCGCCCGCCGGGACGAGGTGCTCGCGGCGGCCCGGGCCAAGCTGGCCAAGGAGGCCACGGAGACCCTGGACGACTGGGAAGAGGCGCATCGGGCGCGGATCGACAAGATCCTCGCGGAGAAGGGGTTCGAGGGCTGAGGGGGCGAAGTAGGCGGTGGGGCCGGTGGTGCCGGTGGGTCTGGTGATGCCCGTGGTGCCGGTGGTGCCGGTGGGGCCGCGACCTGGGGGATGACGGGGCGCGGCCCTCACCGACCGGAGCTATCGCCGGGCGCGGCTCCACCGACGGTGGCTACCGCCGGGCGCGGCCCAGGAGTTCGGTGACCCGCATGTAGCCGTCCGTGCCGTGGCCGAGGGCGACGACGCGGCGGGCCAGGCCTTCGGCGGCGCGGATCACGTTCGCCTCGATGCCGTGGGACTCGGAGGTCTCGACGATGTGGGCCATGGTGGAGACGGCGGACGTGATGGGGTTGAGTTCGCCGGAGTAGGTGCGGTCGTCGACGTCGCCCGCGAACTCCTCGAACAGCACCGGCAGGATCGCGCTGATGCCCTGCGTGTGGGGGAGCAGTTCCCGCGCGGTGATGCCCTCGGCCTGGGCGATGGCCAGAGCGTGCGCGTAGCCCGACATCGCCGTCCAGAAGATGTCGAGCAGCGCGATGTCGTACGCGGCGGCGCGGCCGAAGTCCTCGCCGAGGTGGGTGTGGGTGCCGCCGAGCCTCTCCAGCACGGGCAGGTGCTCCCGGTAGAGATCCTCCGGGCCGCTGTAGATGACCTCCGCCTGGGGCGTCCCGATGGTGGTGGTCATCGACATGATCGCGCCGTCCAGATACCGGATGCCGTGCGCGGCCGCCCATTCCGCTGCTTCCCGGGCGCGGGCCGGGGTATCGGCGCACAGGTTCACGACCGTACGGCCCTTGAGCGCGTCGGTCACCGCGTCCTGCCGCAGAACGGCGTCGGCGGCGTCGTAGTTCACCACGCAGACGACGGTCAGCGCGCTGGCGGCGACCGCCTCCGCCGGGGACGCGGCCGACGTGGCACCACGGTCGAGGAGCTCCCCGTCCCGCCCGGGCGTGCGGTTCCAGACGGTGACCCGCAGCCCCGCCTCCAGGAACGCACCGGCCAGGGCGCGGCCCATCGGGCCCAGACCGAGGACGGTGACGGCGGACTCGTGGTCGTAGGTGGGCATGACTCAACTCCTTGTAAGCTGGCGATAGTTGATGAATAAGTGACAAAAGGGGTGGGGAAATGCCGCATCGGCGCCATGACCCGAATGTGTGCGGGGTGACCGCCGCGATCGCCGTGATCGACGGCAAGTGGAAGACGTCGCTGCTGTGGCTGCTGGAGGACGGCCCCGGCCGTCCGGCCGAACTGCGCCGTCGGCTGCCGGGCCTCAGTGAGAAGGTGCTGACGCAGGCGTTGCGTGAGATGGAGGCGGACGGACTGGTGCACCGGGAGGTGTACGACGTCCTGCCGCTGAAGACCGTCTACTCCCTGACCGACTTCGGCCGCGACCTGGCCGACGCTGTGGCTCCGTTGTCGGAGTGGGGGCATCGACGTCTGGAGAGGATGGCCGAGAGCCGGTCGAGCCAGTCGAGCCGGTCGGCTTGATCCGGGCGTTCACCTCCGTCCGATGCGGTGTGTGTCCTGGTGCGGTGCGGTGCGGTGCGTTGGGTGCGGTGCTGTGCGGTGTCTTGTCGATCACCCGCATCCAGGTTCGGACGTTTGGCGGCCGCTGCCAAGTACCCACAAAAAAGTGGGTACTTGGCGGACCTCAAGCTCTGGGCCGACGAGCTTCCTTCACCTCGCGGGCGACCGCCCACGGGTCCGCGACCGGGCCTACATGGCCCAGCTTGTCGGGGTTCTGCACCGAGCGGATCATCTGGATACGGCCGTCCAGGACGTCGAGGGCCAAGGCGTTGACGACCTTGCCGTCCCGGTCGCGGAGTACGGCGCCCGGCTGGCCGTTGACCTCGTGCGGCTCCATCGTCACGTCGATCCGCATCAGCAAGGGGAAGTTCGAGGCCAGCACCCGGGCCACCTTGTCGGCGCCGAGGACGACCCTGGCCAGCTGCGGAGCCTTGCCGCCGCCGTCGCCGACCAGCTGGACGTCGGCGGAGAGCAGCGCCCGCAGCCCGTCGACGTCGCCCTCCCGCAGCGCGTCGAAGAACCGTGCCGCCAACTCCTCCCGCTCCCGCCGGTCCGCCTCGAAACGGGGGCGCCCGGCAGCCATGTGCCGTCGCGCCCGTACCGCGAGCTGACGGCACGCCGCCTCCGAGCGGTCCACCGCCGACGCGACCTCGGGGAAGCCGAACCCGAACACCTCGCGCAGCACGAAGACGGCGCGCTCCAGCGGGCTGAGCCGTTCGAGCAGCAGCAGGGCCGCCATCGACACCGAGTCGGCCAGCTCGGCCGAGCGCGCCGGGTCCTCGTACGGGTCGCTGAGCAGCGGCTCGGGCAGCCACTGTCCGACGTACGTCTCCCGTCGGACGCGGGCCGAGCGCAGCACGTCGATCGAGATCCGGGTCACCACGGCCGACAGGAACGCCTTGGGCGAGGCGGGCCGGGTCGGGGAGGTCTCGTAGCGCAGCCAGCTCTCCTGGACGGCGTCCTCGGCCTCGCTCACGCTGCCGAGGACGCGGTAGGCGATCGCGAACAGCAGCGGCCGTAGCTCCTCGAACTCCTCGGTCCGGGAGATGCCTTCTTCTGTTCGGGTCACGTCAGTTCCTCCTTGAAACCCTGGCGCCACGACGGGTAGCGCGGCTCCCAGCCGAGTTCCCGCCTGGCCCTGGCGTTGGAGAAGCCGCGGCCCTCGGTCATCAGGGTCACCGCGAACTCCCCGGCCAGCAGCCTGGCCAGCCACTTGGGAACCCGCATCGGCCGTTTCGCCCCCGCGCACGCGGCCAGGTACGGCAGCCAGTCGCGGACCTGTGCGGGCTCGTCGTCGACGATGTTGAACACGCCCCTCGCCTGCTGTTCCACGACGAGGACGGTGGCGCTCGCCGCATCGTCGAGGTGTACCCACGAGTTCCAGCCGCTGCCGTCCCCCACGAGCGGGAACTTCCGCTTGCGCACGAACTCGACCACGTCGTCACTGGCGCCCGGCCCGTAGAACCCGCCGTAGCGCAGGACGGTGCCGCCGGCCTTGGGCACCACGTCCTGGATGTGCAGGACCCCCGCCGAGATCCGCTGTGCCATCGTCCCCGCACCCGGCTCGATGGGGTCCTCGTCGGTCAGCGGCCCCGCGCCGGGCCCGTAGCTCTGCGCGAAGCTCTGCACGACGACATGGGGGACGCCGGTCGCCTCGGCGGCGGCCAGCAGGTGGTCCGTGCCCTCGATGCGCAGCCGGTTGGTGGTGGCGAACGCCCGGTCGGGGTGGCGCATGTCGGTCTTGCCGGAGATCGCGGTCATCTCGTGCAGGATGGCGTCCGGCCGGGCCGCGGCCACCGCCTCGCCGACCGCCATCCCGTCCAGCCCGTCCATCACGACACCCTGCGCGCCCAGCTGCTCCAGCAGGCCCAGCTTGGCCGCGCTCGTCGTCGTGGCCGTCACCTGATGCCCCCGCGCCACGAGCTGCGGCACCAGCCGCCTGCCCAGGGCCCCGGTCCCTCCTGCCACGAACACCCGCATGTCCCTCACCTTCCTGATGCCGAAGTCGGTCTCTGGAACCTGGGACGAGACAGGGCGGGCGGTTGTGACATGGGGGTGGTGTGGCGGTCGGTCA
>JABFVM010000589.1 GCA_013362785.1 Streptomyces sp.
CCTGATCACCGTGCGGGCTCCCTGATCACCGGGCAGACACTCGTCCCTCACTCTGCGTAGCAGAAGCGAGCGCTTCCGCCCATCGGTGCCGAGTCCTGACTGTCCGGCGCTCGTCAGAAGTGCCACTCTGGGACGAGAGGCAACCGCCGAGGGAACTCGGGAGGGGCACGATGGGACGTGACGTGCCGGCCCTGGTGTTCACGCGGGAGGACCGCCGCCGATACCGGGAGAAGATGCACACCTGCCTCGATGTACTGGCGCAGATGCTGCGCGAGTCGACCTTCGAGAGCGAGCGCCCCCGGGTCGGGCTGGAGATCGAGCTCAACCTCGTGGACGGCGACGGGCGCCCCGCGATGCGCAACACCGAGGTGCTCCAGGAGATCGCCGACCCCGCTTGGTCCAGCGAGCTGGGTCGCTTCAACCTGGAGATCAACATTCCGCCCCGGGAACTGACCACCGGTGGCCCCGGCGCCTGGGAGCAGGCGATCCGTGACGCGCTCAACCACGCCGAGGAACGCGCCGCGGCCGTCGGCGCACACCTGATCATGATCGGCATCCTGCCGACCCTGGGGGAGTCCGACGTCGACGAGAGAGCCCTGTCCGGCGACCCCCGGTACCAGCTGCTCAACGAGCAGATCTTCGCGGCCCGCGGCGAGGACCTGCGGATCACGGTGGACGGCGTGGAGCGCCTGTCGACGTACGCCGACACCATCACCCCCGAGGCCGCCTGCACCAGCACCCAGTACCACCTCCAGGTCTCGCCGAAGGACTTCGCGGACTACTGGAACGCCGCCCAGGCCGTCGCGTCCGTACAGATCGCGCTGGCCGCCAACTCGCCGTTCCTCTTCGGCAGGGAGCTGTGGCGCGAGACCCGTATCCCGCTGTTCGAGCAGGCCACCGACACCCGCCCGCAGGAGATCAAGGCCCAGGGCGTACGCCCCCGGGTGTGGTTCGGCGAGCGGTGGATCACCAGCGTCTTCGACCTGTTCGAGGAGAACGTGCGCTACTACCCGGCGCTGCTGCCCCTGTGCGACGACGAGGACCCGCAGGAGATGCTCGACCGGGGCGACGCTCCCCAACTGGGCGAACTGACGCTGCACAACGGCACGATCTACCGCTGGAACCGGCCCGTCTACGCCGTCACCGAGAGCGGCCCGCATCTGCGCATCGAGAACCGCGTCCTGCCCGCCGGCCCCACGGTGGCCGACATCATCGCCAACGGCGCCCTCTACTACGGCCTGACCCGCGCCCTGGTCGACGAGGACCGGCCGATCTGGACGCGGATGTCGTTCGCGGCCGCCGAGGAGAACCTCCACACCGCGGCCCGCGACGGCATCGACGCCCGCCTGTACTGGCCCGGCATGGGCGAAGTACCGGTCACCGAGCTGGTGTTGCGACGCCTGCTGCCGCTGGCCCACCGGGGCCTGGAGCTGGCCGGCATGGACGCGGCGTGGCGCGAACCCATGCTGGGCATCGTCGAACAGCGCTGCGTCACCGCCCGCAACGGCGCCCTGTGGCAGGCGGAGACGGTCCACCACCTGGAGAAGGGCGGCGCCGAACGGGAAGAGGCGCTACGGCAGATGACCACGACGTACATGGACTACATGCATCTGAACGCGCCCGCGCATACGTGGCCAGTGGACTGAACGCGCGTGGATTGAACGCGCGTGGACTGAACCCGTGGACTGAACGCCCTTGGACTCAGCCCTCTCAGACCTGCCTCCACTCCTCCGCGGCCGTCAGCGGAACGGGGGCGGGCGGCTCGGCCGACGTCGTCAGCTCGATGCGCCGCCCCTCGGCCGAGGAACGCAGGAGGGCGCTCATCGTCTCCAGTACATGCAGGGCGAGGTCACCGCTCGCGCGGGGCGCCCGCCGGCCGTCGGCGGTGACGAAGTCGAGCAGACCGACGCCCCGCGCGGCGTCGACGTAGCCCGCGGACGGCGGGAGCGCCCGCCACCGCGTGCCGCCGAGTTCGAAGAGCCGTACCTCACCGTCGAAGCGGTTGGGATCCGGGACCGCGAGGGTGCCCGCGTCGCCGTGGACCTCGATGGGCGCGGCGGTCGTCGCCACACCGTCGAAGCTCGTCGTGATCGTCGTCAACGCCCCGCCCACATGCTCCAGCACCCCGGAGACATGGCTGTCCACCTCGACCGGGATCCGCTCGCCCGCCCGCGGCCCGGACCCGATGACGCGCTCGGTGCGCAGCCGGCCGGCCGCCCCGATCACGGCACGCACCGGCCCCAGCAGATGGACCAGGGAGGTGAGGTAGTACGGCCCCATGTCCAGCAGCGGGCCGCCTCCCGCGGTGTAGTAGAAGTCGGGGTGCGGATGCCAGCGTTCGTGCCCCGGCGTGACCATCACCGCCGTGGCGAACTGCGGGCGTCCGATGCTCCCCGCCGCCACCGCCGACCGGGCCGTCTGGACGCCGGTGCCGAGGACGGTGTCCGGCGCGCATCCCACACCGACACCGGCCTTCGCGGCGGCCTCCAACACGCCCTGCGCATCGGCGAGTTCGGCGGCCAGCGGCTTCTCCCCGTAGACGTTCTTGCCGTGGCCGATCGCGCCGAGGGCGATCTCGGCATGGGCGGCGGGGACGGTGAGGTTCAGCACCGTGTCCACGTCCGGGCTGCTCAGCAACTCCTGAACGGACAGCGCCGCGACGCCGGGGAACTCGGCGGCGACCGCGGCCGAACGGGAGGCGTCGAGATCGGCGACCGCCGTGACGCGTACGGCACGATGGCCGACGAGCGTGTCCAGGTACGCGCGGGAGATGACGCCGAGCCCTACGACGCCGATGCGGTGCGCGTCGCCCACAGCATGCCCCTCTCGATGACGGTGCGGACGTTCGGGTCCTCAAGGACGTCGAGGCTGTGCCCCGGTGTCGTCACCACGATGCGCCCGGCGCCCCATCTGCGGGTCCAGATCGCCGGCGAGGTGACCGGCCGGTGCCAGGGCTGCCACGGCCGGGCGGGATGGGTGGTGGTGGCCAGGACGTCGATCAGGTCGTCGTGGAGCACCCAGTACTGCTCGGTGTGCAGCTCGAAGTCCCCGATGCCCGCCGTGACGGGGTGCTCGCGGCCGAGGTCCGTGAGCGTGACGACGTACGGCAGGTAGTTGTCCTCCTGGTCGCCCCGGCGTTCGCACGGCTCCTTGCCCGGGTGGGTGGCGAACTGCCCGCCCACCAGGTGCAGATAGTCGGCGGAGGCGCGGAACGAGTCGGCGATGCCGCCGTGCCAGCCGGTGAAACCGGTGCCGGCCTCCACCGCCGCGGTCAGTCCCGCCAGCTGCTCGGCGCTGATCTGCGACATCGTCACGCACTGCACCACGAGATCGGTGGCGGCCATCTCGGCGGCGTCCGCGTAGACGTCGGTCGACTCCTCGACCCGGACGGCGTAACCGTTGTCCCGGAGGAAGGGCAGGAACAACTCGGTGGCCTCGATCGGCCGATGCCCCTCCCAGCCGCCTCGGACCACCAGGGCGTTCTTCCGCGTCATCTCGTTGAATCACCGTTCCAGTGGCCGACCCGTAGCACCGCTCCCTCACTATGCGCCGGTTCGCTCACGCTCAGGAAGAGGTACCGAGATCACGAAAGTTTCGCGTCGAGGAGGCCGGCTCAAGCCCGGGCCTCGACCAGCCAGCAGGCTCCGGTGAACCGGACCTCGGTGCCGTGCACAAAGGGCTCGAAGGCCGCGCGGACCGTCTCGATGACCTGGGCCCGGGTTGGCTCGTCCGCCTCGGGCAGCACCTGACCCACCAGGCCGAGCCGGGTGAAGTAGCCGACCAGCTCCTTCTCCGGCAGGGTGCATTCCACGTCGATCGGCCGGATGTCGATGGCGCCCCATCCGCTCTCCTTCAGGATGCGGTGGACCCTTTCCGAGTCGGCGAAGGCGAACTGCCCCGGCCCGTCCGAGCGGCGGGCGGGGAGGTTGGGCAGGAGCGGGGCCGCGGCGCGTTCGGCCGTCGTCATGAACGGGTTCTCGGCAGGGCCGCGCCAGGCGATGAACCGGAGCCCGGCCCCGTCCCTGGCCGCCCGTCGGAGATTCGTGAAGGCCCGGACGGCATCGTCGAAGAACATGACACCGAAGCGTGAGATCACCGCGTCGAAGGCGGCGGGCTCGAACGGATGCTCCGCCGCGTCGGCGCGGATGAAGGAGGCAGGCGTCCCTTCCCGCTCGGCACGTGCCCGGGCGGCGTCGATCATCGGTTGGGAGATGTCGACGCCGACACAGCGACTCGCCGGGCCGAGCTGTCGGGCGACCGCCAGCGTGGTGCCGCCGGTGCCGCAGCCGACGTCCAGCACCCGGCCGACGGGTTCGGCCGCCACCGCGTCGACGAGCAGGTCCTCGTACGGCTTGAGCGTCTGGTCCAGCACCGCCTGTGCGTCGACCCAGGCGTGCCCGGCCCGTCCGTTCCAACGCGTTGCCTGCTCGTCGTCCGTGTTGTGCGTGCCGTCCATGATCCGCCTCCTGGGCTTGCCTTCGTCGGGCCGGGATGACAGCGTGCTACTTCAAGTCGACTTGAGGTCAAGCTGATGACGGACCTGGATATCGCCGAGGTGGCACGCCGCGCCGGAGTCCCTGCCTCCACCCTGCGCTACTACGAGGAAAAAGGACTGATCGCCGCCGCCGGCAGACGCGGCCTGCGGCGTCAGTACGATCCCGGCGTACTGGAGCGGCTCGCGCTGATCGCGATGGGCCGTACCGCCGGGTTCTCGCTCGACGAGATCGCCCGCATGTTCGCGGCGGACGGGCAGCCCCGTCTCGACCGGCAGGTGCTCGCGGCCAAGGCGGACGAACTGGACGGACGGATCAGTGAACTGGCCGCCATGCGTGACTCCCTGCGGCACGCCGCCGCCTGCCCCGCGCCGAGCCACATGGAGTGCCCCACCTTCCGCCGACTGCTCGCGGCAGCCGCGTCGGGCGCGGTCGCGGCGCCGAGGAACCGGGCTCCGCAACCACCGTGACACCCGACGCCGTCACGCTCTCGGCATCGGTTCCCGGTCCGTGTGCCGCCGCCTGGGGATCCAGGGCCGGGCCTGACCCGGTCGCGATACCCCGGACTCCTGGGACGGCTCCGAAGCCGCCAGATGATGTTGCAGGTCGATGTGGCGGAACTGGTGGACCGCCCCGGTCCGACGCAGCACGCCACGGCGTTCGTGGGCGTCGGCGAGGAAGGCCGTCAGGTCGCGGGGGAGAACCCGGCGCATGGCCAGGTGGTGGCGGGTGAGGGTGTAGTACCACCAGGCGTTCTGGCTGAGCGCGGCGGCCAGGCCGACCGTGATGCCGTAGGCCAGACCGCGGTCGAGGATGTGGGCCGGGGTCATCGGGATCGCCCGGCCGTCCGTGGTCCCACGGCCCAGACCGTAGGTGAGCCCGCCCTGGGCGACGTGGTCGACGCCGTAGCAGAGCAGGAAGGCGGCGCCGGCCGACAGGCCGACCGCGAGCCACAGCCGGGCGAAGATCCGCTGGTCCTGCTCCAGCAGGGTGACCGGGCCGGTCGGGGCGGTGAGGTCGGCGGGCTTGCCGGACAGGCCATGGGCGATGCCCACCGTGAGGCCGAACGCGCAGGAGAAGGTGAGCATCGTGGAGACGGGGTAGGAGGGAGCGCCGGAGAGCAGCGACTGGAGTCCGGTGACGGCCCAGTGGGTGAGGCCCACGGCACAGCCACCGGCGAGGCCTGTCGAGAATCCCCGCCAGTCCCAGGCCCACCGGGTGCGGACGGTCGGAATCGCCACCGGGCGGTGACCGGACAGCCGGCCCGCCCGGTGGCCGAACACGCCGCCCGCCAGCGCGCAGACCGTGGCGGTGGCGAGGGCGCCCACGGCACCGGCGGTGGCACCGTGGTTGACGCGGTACGAGAAGAAGAGCGTGCCCCCGGTGACGAAGCCCGCCGCGCACATGCGGTGGTCCCAGGTCCAGCGGTGCCCGCGCTCGGGGCCCCTGCTGGCCAGCGCGCCGATGATGCCGCCGACGAAGCCGTAGGCCAGCCCGTTGGCCGTCGTGGCCGCCGGCCACTGCAACTGCCCGGTCGCGAGGACAAGGGTCAGCCCCTCGGCGACACCCCCGGTCAGACCCGCGACGAGGCCGCAGCCGATGCCGCCCGCGATCCCGCCGGCCAGCCCCGCGACCATGGCCGCCGGCGGCCCCGTCAGCCACCCCGAGTCGAGGCCCGCGAACACCGCCGTGAGCCGGCCGACGCCGGTGGCGGCGACCCAGGCCACGACGCCGAGCACGACCCCCGTCACCACCTGCGCGAACCGCCTCGGCAACGCCCGGCGCAACTGCCACCAGGCCAGCTCGGTCGTCCCGCCCAGCGTGTGCTGCAGATGCCGGGCCAGACAGCGCAGGGCCTGCTCGGCCTGCGCGGCGGACCAGCGGCACGGATACCTCGGGTGGGGCCGGTAGGCGGCGGGCACATACGCGTCGAAGAGGTGGGCCCGGACGGCCGTGGCGTCGGGGAACCGGACCTCGTCGCACAGGTTCGCCGGTCTGGGGAGGCCGGTGTCCCGTTCTCCGGGACGCGGGTTGTACACGGTGCGGGCCAGGAACAGCATCAGCGGCGTGGTGAGCGCGCGGGCCACGGGCGCGTCCGTGCCGAGGAGAGCGATCACCGGGTCCCACCGGGCGGCGGCAGCGGTCTCCTGACCACCCGCGTCCCGTCGCAGATACGCGGCGATGTCCGGGGCCGCCAAGGGACGCAGCTCCACCGCCGCGGCTCCGCTGAGCTTGACGGGCACTCCGTGGGCCGGGGCGAGCGTGTCGCCGTACTCCTCCAGGCGGCTGCTCAGGACCAGCGGACGGGCGGGCGGCAGCGCCGAGTTGATGGCGTCAAGTGCCCTGGCCCGGAACGGCTCCGGGATCTCGTCGAAGCCGTCCAGGATCGGCAGGATCAGCCGGTTCTCCAGCAGGGCCGCGCCGACCGCGTGGCCCGTCTCCGGGTCGCCGAGGCCGCTGTAGTCGCGCTGGAGCCGCTCCGCCATCCACGACTCCAGCGGCTGCGCCTCGGGATTCCAGGACGCCAGCGAGAACAGCACCGGTACGGGGCCGCCCTGCTCGCGTACGGCTGTCAGGGCGAGCAGCAGGCGGATCAGCAGCATGGTCTTCCCGCTGCCCGGTCCGCCCAGGATCACGAGGCGCCGCGTCGGCACCCGCTCCAGGAACACGTCGGTGATGTCCCCGCCCGTGCCGCCCAGTTCGGCCGGTCCGCCGGCCCAGCGGGCACGTGGAGCCGACCCGTCCTCGGCCAACTCCCGCAGCAGCGGCCATGATTCGCCGAACCGGTCCTCGGCCGCCCGCCAGGAGACCGCGAGCGGATAGGGGTCGTTCAGCCGCCGCACCCGGGCCTCGGACTCCCACTGCTGCCGCACCGCGGGCGCCAGCCGGTCCGCGACGCGGGCCAGGTCCTCGGCCTCGCGCCGGTCGGCACGCAACGTCGCCCACGACAGATACATGCCGCCCACCGACGGCAGCAGCGCGGCCACCGTCTCCGCGATCCGCAGGTCGAAACGGACGGCCAGGCACACCGCCCCGACCATGCCGCCGACCGAGAGCACGAGATAGACCGCACCGACCCGCCGAGCCCGCCAACCAGTCCCCATGGCCGGATTTTCGGCGCCGGCGCACACCGGACGAGGGACATCGGCGGCCCCGCCCCACGGATGAGTGACAGCGGGGTGGGTTTGGTTCAGATCCAGCCCTGCTCCCAGGCGCGATGCGCGGCCGCATGCCGGGTCGGGACGCCCAGCTTGGACATCGCCGAGGACAGGTAGTTGCGGACCGTGCCGGGCGCCAGATGGACCCGGGCGGCGATGTCCGCGACCGACGCGCCCGTGCGGGCGGCGCGCAGCACCTCCAGTTCGCGGTCGGTGAGGGGGCAGTCGTCCTCGGTCAGTGCGGAGGCGGCGATGTCCGGGTCCACATAGCGGCGGCCCAGGGCGATGTCACGGATGATCTCCGCCAGCCGGGCCGCCGGAGTCGTCTTGGGGACGAAGCCGCGCACCCCGGCGGCCAGCGCCCGGCGCAGCACGGCGGGCCGGGCGTGCCGGGTCACCAGCACGATGTGCGTGGGCAGTTCGGCCCGGATCTCCTCGGCGGCGCGCAGCCCGTCGGTGGGCGGCATCTCCAGATCCAGGACGGCGATGTCGGGACGGCACTCCCGGGCCAGCCGCACCGCCTCGGTCGAGGTGGCCGCCTCCGCGACTACGGCGAGGTCCTGCTCCAGCGCCAGCAGAGCGGCCAGTGCGCTCCTGAGCAGGTCCTCGTCGTCGGCGATCAGCAGGCGGATCATCGGGCGGCTCCGTCGGCAGGGTCGGGCGGGTCTGGTGGCTTCGGCGAACGCGGCGATGGTGTCGGCTTCGCCGGCAGCGCGGCCACCACCAGGAAGCGGTCACCGTCCCGGCCCCACGTCAGCTCGCCGCCCGCCGCCCCCAACCGCTCGGCGAGCGTGCGCAGTCCCGTGCCGTCGAGCCCGGTGGGGTGGCTGGGGTGATCCTCGGTGCCGTCGTTGCCGATCCGGAGGCGGGCGTGACCGTCCACGACACGGAAGTCGACGTCGGCCCGCCCGGCCCGGCTGTGCCGGAGCACGTTGGTGGTGGCCTCCCGCATCACCAGACCGAGCAGGTGTCGGGCGGAGTCCGTGAGCCCGGCGGTGGCGACGGCGGTCGGGTCGAGGGTCATCCGCGCGTCGATGCCGGCCGCGGCCAGCACCCGTGTCGCGTTGCCGATCTCGTCGCCCAGGGATGTCCGGCGGTACCCCTGCACCACCGCGCGGGTGTCGCTGAGGGCGTCCGCCGCCAGCCGCCGTATCTCCTTCAGCTCGGCCGCGGCCCGCCCCGGGTCCAGTTCGACGAGCCGGGCCGCCAACTCGCTCTTCAATGCGATGACTTGGAGGTGATGCCCCTGGATGTCGTGCAGGTCACCGGCGAACCGCAGCCGCTCCTCCCGGACCGCCACCTCCGCCTCCAGCCGCCGCGCCTCGTCCAGCCGCCGCGCCGTGTCCCAGGCCCACAGGGGGCCGAGCGTCACCCAGGCCGTGAAGGCGACGAGCCCGGCCGGGAACAGCGCGGCGTACGCGAGCTCCCCGTCCCCGGCGAGCAGACTGACCGCGCCTCCGGGCAGCGGGGCGAGGACCACGGCGCTCGCGATCAGCGGTCGTCTGCGGTGCGCAGGGAGGTACGTGGCGACGACGGCGACCACCAGCGCGGGCGCGACCGGCCACAATCCGTAGTTGCGCAGGGCCAGCGGAATGGCCGCGAGTACGACTCCGGCCCCGACGGCGGCGATCAGCCGGCGCAGGGGTGATCCGTCGGGGTGTGTGTCGGGCATCGGCATGAGTGCCAGCCGACGGCTCAGCAGTACGACGCACGCCCACACCTCGACCACCAGCGCGGCGGCGACCGGGGCGCGGGCCCCCAGCGGGACGTCACCGTCGAGGACCCACGCGCCGACGAAGACGCCGAGCACACCCACCGTCATGCCCGGGACGGTCCACCACGTGTAGCGACGGAAGCTGGTCAGCCCCGCCGTCCCGCCCTCGATCGCCCCGTCCCGCACCCGGTCATTGTGGCCCAGCCGGCCTGACAAATGTCATGCGAGGACGTGACAACACCACGCGTGTGCAGGGGGATTCGGCACTACTGGCGGGCCGCTGCGGACAGCAGGTTGGAGGTGTCGCCGCAGACGCCCACGACCAGGAGACTCTCCATGTCCACCCCTGCCTCCCAGCCCGCCTCTCACTCCACGGCCCACAGGCCGCACCCGGCCGCAGCGCTCAAGCGCCGCTGGCCCACGGCGCTGGCCGTCGCGGTCGTCGCCCTCAACGTGATCGCGTCCGGCTCGCAGGACGTGGCCGACGCGGTCGGCGGCTTCGGCGAGACCCTGCCGCTGCTGCCCCTGATCTATCTCGTCGTCAACCAGATCGGAAAACCGCAGGCCACCTGGCCGGTGCTCGGGGCCGGGATGGTGGCCGTGTTCGTCCTCCCCTTCCAGGACGTGATCGCCCCGTCGACGGTCCTCGTCGCCCTGGCCCTGGCACTCCTCGCCTGGGGCGCCGTCCGCGGAACACCGCACGGGCGGGCCACGTTCGGGCTCCAGGCCATGGGCGCGCTCCTCTTCTGCGGGCTGGCGCTGGCCGGGCTGGCGGTGGATCCCGACCTGGGCCGGTATCTCGTGGCGGCCGGCTGGTTCTTCCACGGCGTGTGGGACTTCGTGCACCTCAGGCTCGACAAGGTCGTCTCCCGTACGTTCGCCGAGTGGTGCGGCGTCATCGACGTATGCGTCGCCGCACAGCTGCTTCTTCTGGTCTAGGGCCTGTCCGGTCCAGGGCCTGTCCGGAACGCAGAACGGCCGAGAAGCGTCGGCGCGAGGCCCGTAACCGGGCTCCGCGCCGTACGTTGCCACCAGTGGCCTCTCCCGTCCGAACCGCCAACTCCGTGCACTGGGAGCTCTCTTGGACACCGAAGACACCTCCGGCGCCCTCCGTTCCGGCCCGCTCTCCCGCCGCAGATTCCTCCAGGCGTCCGCGACCGCGAC
>JABFVM010000024.1 GCA_013362785.1 Streptomyces sp.
TCGCGGTACGGCTGGTGAAGGCCGGGCGGTGGCCGGTGACGGTGGTGCCATAGGGGCGTAGTTCTGGGGCATGAATCCGAGGCACGAGTCCGGGGCATGAATCTGGGGCATGACTTCTCATGCCTTCGACGTGGACGCCTTCCTCCGGCGGCCCCTGACCGCGCGCATCGCGACCAACGGGCCGACGGTGCGCCCGGTCTGGTTCCTCTGGGAGGACGGCGCCTTCTGGATCCTGACCGGGCCGTGGGCGCGGCTGGTGCACCGGGTCCGGGACGATCCTGCGGTGGCTCTCGTGGTCGACGAGTGCGACCCGGCGACGGGTCTCGTGCGCCAGGTGGTCGCACGGGGCAGCGCCGAGCTCGTACCCTTCGACGTCCCCCGCGGCCGGCGCAAGCTGACCCGCTATCTGGGGACCGACGAAGACCGCTGGGACCCGCGGTTCGTGCACTATCTGCACGACGACCCGACGGAGCGCGGCACGGTGTGGCTGCGGTTGGAGCCGGTGTCGCTCAGCGTGCGGGATCTGAGTTACGTGGTCGCACGCTGAGGCGACGGGGTTCACGACGACGTGTCACAGGGTCCGGAGGAAGTCGAGCAGGATGCCGTTGAACTCCTCGGGCTTCTCCAGGTTCGGATAGTGCCCGACGCCGTCGACGGTGACCGAGCGGCCGTCGGGCACCGTGCGAGCAACGCGTTCCGCCATTGCGACGCTGTCGGGATTGTTCAGAGCGCCGTGGATGGCGAGGACGGGGACGTCCGTCTTCGGCAGCCGGGACCAGGTGTCGGTCAGGGGCACCTTCCAGTCCGTCTCACCCGGCGTGTGCTTGGCCAGCGTGTGCGCGCACATCTCCCGCAGTCGTCGTACGACGTCGGGAGCGACCTCGTCCACCGTACGGTGCGGGCCCGCCACGCCCCGTGCGAAGTGGTCGAGCCATCCCCCGACGTCTCCGGTGCCCAGCAGCCGGGCCGCCTCTGCCACGTGCTCCAGGGTCCGTGCGTCCTTGAACTCGAACTCGCTGGTCCCGGCTCCGCTGACGACGACCGCGCGGACCAGTTCGGGGTACTCCAGCGCCGTGTCGGTCGCCACGGCGGCGCCCATGCACAGGCCGACCAGGACCGCGGGGCCGGTGTCGAGATGGCGCAGCAGGTCGGCGAGGTCGTCCGCCCAGCGGAACGGGCGGCTCGCGTTGGCGGAGAAGCCGTGGCCGCGCACGTCGGGCGCGATCACTCGGTGGTGAGCGGCGAGGGCCTGTATCTGGTCGTCGAAGACACGATGGTCGGCGAACCCGGAGTGGAGCAGCACCACGGGATCGCCGGTACCCGCCTCGCGGTACGCCAGGCCCCCGTCGGCAGATGCGAAGTAACTCAGTTCAGCAGCTGTCATGACAACCAAGGTGTCATCCTCGACCCCATTTTGGCAACCCAGGTGTCATGATGAGCCCGTGAACGACTCCAACACGCCCCTGCCCCCCGACGAACTCGGCCACCGCGTCAGCGAGGTGTTCGACCTGATCGGCGCGCTCTACCGGCGCGGCCTGCGCAAGCTGGAGCAGGGCGAGGCGGTGGAGGGGGCCTCCGTCGGCGTGCGCTCCGTCCTGGTACTGCTGCACAGGTACGGATCCATGACGGTGCCTCAGATGGCCAGGGTGATGTCGCTGACCCGACAGTTCGTGCAGCGCATGACCAACGACGCGATGGCCAGGAACTGGGTCGAGGCCACACCCAATCCCGCGCACCAACGGTCCTCGCTGATCCGGATCACGGATGCGGGCGAGGCCGTCATCACCGCGATCCTCGCGCGCGAGCACGCCCTGAACCGGCAGGTCGGCGGGGGCGAGCTGACCGAGGCCGAGCTCAAGGCGTGCGTGCGCGTGCTGAAGGAGATGATGAAGACCTTCGACCACGGGGACGTGGACTGACCACTCACTGTCACGGGGACGTGGACTGACCACCCACTGCCACAGGGACGTGGTCGTGACCGCCTACTCCCCCATGCTCAGCCCGTCGTCGCCAGCCCCCCGGCTCAGCACGACCTCCCGGATCCGGTCGCGCACACCGCGCAGTTCGGCGCCCCGGGCGATGGCCCGGTTGAGGTTGATCACGCGGCCCGCGTCGATGTCGAACAGCTGGGGAATGAACTCGGCCTTCTTCACCTCCCAGCGATCGCCGTTCTCCTTCGGCGGGTCGAAGGTGAAGCGGCCGAGGGTGGACTGGTTGCCGCGCGGGTCCTGCACGCCCTGCTCGTTGTACATCGCGCCCGCGACCTGGTCGCCCATGCCGTAGATCACCCAGGTGCCGTTGACCTTCTCGTACGCCTGGGGGACATGCGCGTGGGTGCCGAGGATCAGGTCGATGTCGGGGCGGCCGCCGGTCTTCGCGGCGGTGAGTTCGCGCGCGAGGGTGACCTGCGTGTCGTCCGGGGCGTCCTGCCATTCGGTGCCCCAGTGCATCGACACGACGACGACGTCGGCGCCCCCCTTCCGGGCGGCGCGGGCGTCCGCCACGATCTTGGCCTGATCGATGAGGTTGACCGCCCAGGGCTGTCCCGGCGGCAGCGGGAACCCGTTCACGCCGTATGTGTACGCGAGGTGCGCCACCTTGGCGGCACCCGCGCGCAGCACCGTCACGGACCGCGCCTCACCCTCGGTGCGCGCCGTCCCCGCGTGCCGTACGCGTGCCTCGTCCAGGGCGTTCAGCGTGCGCAGGATGCCGGCGGCGCCGTCGTCGAGGCTGTGGTTGGAGGCGGTGGAGCAGCCGTCGTAGCCGGTGTCGGCGGCGGCGCGGGCCACCTCCGGCGGGGACTTGAAGGTCGGGTATCCGGTGTACTGGCCGTCGGCGCCGTAGACGGTCTCCATGTGACACAGCGCCAGATCGGCGCGGGAGACGACGGGTTTGACGCCGGCGAGCATCGGACGGAAGTCATAGCCGGAGCCACCGGCGTCGAAGCGGGCGCGGTCGATGATGGAGGTGTGCGGGAGGATGTCGCCGGAGGCGACGAGCGTGAAGCCGCGGGGGTTGGCGGAGGGGCCCGACTGCCCCGAGATCTTGCGGTTGTTGGCCTGGCAGGCGGCGCCTGCAGCGAGGGCGGCCGTCAGAGCGAGGGCCACAAGTCGACTGCGTGCAATCATCAGCTCACCCCGTGTGGTCGTATTACCCACCAATACGTATGAAAGCGGGGCGATCCGTAAACAATTCGGCCGCGTGCGTTAGCCCGTCCGGACCGTCCCGAATAGGCGGAAGGAACCGTTCGTCGTACCGTTCGCCGACGCGATCGACCGTCCGCCGCAGACCCGTGCGTGTGCCCTGTCACAAAGCGGCCGCCTGCGATGGCATACGGCCATGACGGCCGGAACCACCCTCACCAACGGGACGACGACCGCCGAGCACGAGCTCGCCGCGCTGCAGCGCGAGCACGGCCGGCCTCTCTTCGCACTGCTGCTCCGGCTCTGCGACGGCGACCGGCAGCGCGCCGAGGACCTCGTGCAGGAGACGCTGGTGCGCGCCTGGCAGCATCCCGAGGCGCTGCGAGCGGACGACTTCGACTCCGTACGGCCGTGGCTGATGACCGTCGGGCGGCGTCTCGCCATCGACGCGCGGCGGGCCCGGCAGGCGCGTCCGCCGGAGGTGGGGGACGCGATCCTGGAGACCGCCCGGGTGATGTCCGATCACGCCGAACGGGCCGCGGAAGTCCTCGATGTGCGAGAGGCTGTGAAGACACTCACTCCGGAGCACCGTGAAGTCCTGGTGCTCGTGTACTTCCAAGGGGCGAGTGTTGCAGAGGCCGCGGAAACCCTGGGTATTCCGCCCGGTACCGTGAAGTCCCGCGCTTACTATGCGCTGCGCGCCCTGCGCAGGGTGCTTCCGGGATACGCGGCCGACCTGCGGTGAAACCAACGGCTGAGTCAAACCTCCGTAAAGCGCCTTGCTGAGGACACCGGTTGAGTAATCGGCTGTCCTCATCCGTGTTCCGGATTGGGCCGGGACCCACGGGTCCCGCGGGTCGGGCGACGCACTTACCGGAGGAAGGCAGGAAGGGATGCTGCACAGAGGTCAAGAGAGCACGGACGGCACCGGCGGCGGTGAACTGACCGTCCCCATGGCTTGGTTGTACGCCGAGTACATCGCCGACGAGCTGCTGCGGACCGGCGATCTCATGCCGCCGACGTCCTTCGAGTTCCGCGCCGGGCGCGACGCCCTGGCGCTGACCATCTTCCTCTCCGACACCGACGGCGAACTCTCCGGCATCCGGGTCGTCTCCCAGCTGGACACCTGGCTGTCACTGACGGCGTACGACCAGCCGTGGCAGCACTGGGTACGCGAACGCATGGCGGGCCTCGCGGCCGAGGCGGCCGAGTCCGGCGGGCCCGCACCCGATCTTGAGCTGGCCGAGGCGGCCTGGCGCTGGCTGCAGGAGACCGAGCTGCTCGCGCCCGATCTGAACGCGGTGCCGGGCGGCGGTGCGCTGGTCGGCGAGGACGAGGGACCGAAGGTGTGGACACCGGCGTGGCAGCTGGGGCTGCCGCTCGGGCATCTCGCCATCCACCTTTTTTAAGTTCTTTTCTCCCCGGACCAATCCTCGACGCCGACCGCTCCGAATCCCTTGGTTGCGATTCTGTGTAGGCCTTGAGTGATTCGACTGCCTGGTGCGTACCAGTGGGCGCAAGGAGTAACACACCCCACACCCAACGGCACGAGGATTCGGCATGAGGTCCCTGGAGAGGCATCGCGACGTCGCCGCGTACGCGCTCGGCGTGCTGAACGAGGCGGAGGCATTCCGCTTCGAGGACCACCTCATGGAGTGCGCGCGCTGCGCCGCACACGTGACCGAGTTCGGGCCGGTCACCCGCCAGTTGTTGCTGTACCGGCGGTCCACGCCCCAGTTCGTGCACCCGATGGCCAAGCCCGGCCCGCAGATGCTGAACCGGCTGCTCGAAGCGGTGGCGACCCGCCGTCGCGCGCTGCGTCGGCGCACCCTGTACGCCGTGGCCGCCTCGGTCGTGATCGCCCTCGCCGGACCCGGGATCGCGATCATGGCGGGCGGCGACGACAAGGCCGTACAGGTGGTCGAGGCGACCGACGCGCGGTCGGGTGTGTGGGCGCAGGTGACGACCGAGAACGAGGCCTACGGCAGCCAGGTGGAGCTGAAGGTGAAGGACGGCGCCGGTCCGCGTGCCTGCCATCTCATCGCCATCGGCCGGGACGGCTCGGAGGAGACGGTGACCAGTTGGTCGGCCGCCCACCACGACGCCCGGGAGAACACCATGATGGGTGCCTCGGCGATGCACACCGACGAGATCCTGCGGTACGAGGTGCGGACGGCGGGCGGCGACCATCTGGTGACGCTTCCGTCCCGATGAGACCTCCGTCCCGATGAGACCTCCGCCCCGGTGAGACTTCCGCCCCGATGAGACCTCCGCCCCGGTGAGACCTACTTCAGCAGCCGCGACATTCTGCGGTCCGCCAGTGGCTTCCCGCCCGTCTGGCAGGTGGGGCAGTACTGGAGCGAGGAGTCGCTGAAGGAGACCTCGCGGACGGTGTCGCCGCACACCGGGCACGGCTCGCCGGTGCGGCCGTGGACGCGCAGACCGCTCTTCTTCTCCGCCTTGAGGCGTCCCGCGGCGAGACCCCGGGAGCGCTCGACGGCCTCGGTGAGCGTGGTGCGCAGGGCCGCGTAGAGCCTGGCGGTCTCCTCCGCGGTCAGCGAGGCGGCCAGCTTGAAGGGGGACATCTTCGCCGCGTGCAGGATCTCGTCGCTGTAGGCGTTGCCGACCCCGGCGATCAGGCTCTGGTCGCGCAGGGCGCCCTTGAGCTGACGCCGCTCGTCCTTCAGCAGGGCCGCGAACCGCGTCTCGTCGAAGTCCTCGGCGAGCGGGTCCGGGCCCAGCCGGGCCACGCCAGGGACCTGCTGCGGGTCCGGGACGACGTAGACCGCGAGGCGCTTCTGCGTACCGGCCTCGGTGAGGTCGAAGCCTGCGCCGGTCTCCAGGGCCACCCGCAGTGCGAGCGGGCCCTTTCCGGGACGGGGCATGCCGCTCGGCAGCCGGTCCTTCCAGTGCAGCCAGCCCGCACGCGCCAGGTGGGTCACCAGATGCGGGCCGTCCGCCGTGACGAGGTCCAGGAACTTGCCGTACCGGTGCACGGCGACGACCCGATGGCCCTCGACGGCGGTGACCGGCGGGTCGTACGTCTTGAGGACGCTGATCGCGACGGGCAGCACCCGGACGATCTCGTGGCCGACCAGGTTCTCGGTCAGGAAGTCCTTGAGCGCTTCGACCTCGGGGAGTTCCGGCATACGTCCAGAGTGCCATCGGGCACCGACAGTGCGCTCAGCTCCGCTCCGGCACCACGAACTCGCACCACACGCACTTGCCGCCGCCGCGCGCCTCCACGCCCCACACGTCGGAGAGCAGATCGACCAGGAGCAGCCCCCGGCCGGAGACACCGGACTCGCCGGCCTCGCGGCGGCGTGGCAGGGCGCTGGAGGAGTCCTCGACCTCGACGCGCAGCCGGCGTTCGGAGCCGGTCAGGACGCGCAGGGTCACTATGGCGGAGCCCTCGGTGTGCATCAGGGCGTTGGTGATCAACTCGTCGGCGACCAGCTCGATCTCGTCGGCCCGGTCGCCGGCGTTCCAGGCGCGCACGGCGGCCCGGATCATGTGCCGGGCGCCGGTGAGGGCCTCGGGGTCGCCGGGCGCGACGTGCTGCTGGAGTCGGCCGCCGGACTGCGGGGCGTCCAGGACGCGGCGGCGCAGCAGGAGCAGGGCCACGTCGTCGTCGCCGCCGCGTTCCTCGGCCACGTCGATGAGGCGGTCGGCGAGGTCCCGTACGTCGTCCGGGCCGGTGGCGATGAGCGCGGACAGGGTCTGCATGCCGTCGTCCAGGTCGGCGCCGGGCTGTTCGACCAGGCCGTCGGTGCACAGCAGCAGGGTGCGGTCGGAGTCCAGCTCGATGGTGCCGACCGGGTATTCGAGCCGCCCGAACTCCGCGGACAGGCCCAGCGGCAGCCCGCCCTCGACCGGGACGCGACGGCAGCTCCCGCCGGGCTCGCGGATCAGCGGGTCGATATGGCCGGCCCGGACCACCTGCACGACTCCGGTGGCCAGGTCGGCCTCCGCGTACAGGCAGGTGGCGAAGCGGTCGGTGTCCAGTTCGTGCAGGAACACCGAGGCGCGGGCCATCACCGTGGCCGGGGTGTGCCCCTCGGCGGCGTAGGCGCGCAGCACGATGCGCAGTTGCCCCATGACCGCGGCGGCGTGCGTGTCATGGCCCTGGACGTCGCCGATGACCGCGCCGACCCGCCCACCGGGCAGCGGGATCAGGTCGTACCAGTCGCCGCCGATGTCCCGGCCGAGGGAGCCTGCGGCACCGGCGGCGCGGTAGCGGACGGCGATGTCGGCGCCGGGGACGCTGGGGATGGTGCGCGGCAGCATGGCCTGCTGCAGTCCCGTGGCGAGGTCCTTCTCCTGCTCGTAGAACACGGCCCGCTGCAGGCTCTGCGCGATGCTGCTGCCGAGGGCGACGAGCACATTGCGGTCCTCGGTGGAGAAGCCGTCCCGGTCGCTGTAGAGAAGTCCGATGGCGCCGATCGGCCGGGCCTGGGCGATCAGCGGGAGATAGGCGGCGGCCGTGATGTTCAGGTCGGTGATGTGCGGCCAGAGGATGGGGTAGCTGTCCGCGAACTCCTCCGGCGACTCGATGAACCGCGGGGTGAGGGTCCGTACGACCTCGCTCATCGGGTACTGCTCGTCTATTCGGGTGACCAGCGTCCCGGGCACGAAGCTGCCCGAGGGCCCCTCGGCGACCAGCCGGATCCGGCCGGCCTCGACCAGGCCCATCACCAGGCTGGTGGCGCCGAGGTGGGTCAGACCGTGCGTGTCCTTGAGGACGTCGATCACGTCCTGCACGGTGCGGGCGTGCGCGAGGGCGGCCGTGGTGAGCTGGACGACGTTGGTCTGCCGGCGCCGGGCCTCGTCCTCGGCGGCCTGCTCGCGCCGCTCCTCGCTCTCGGCGAGTTCGTCGGTGGCGTCGCGGACGATGCCGACGATGCGGCGCGGGCGGCCCGTCTCGTCGCGGCGGATGTAGCCCTGGGTGTGGGTCCAGCGCAGGCTGCCGTCACGGCAGCGGATGCGGAAGTAGGCGCCGTAGTTCTCGCTGCCGTCCTTCAGGGCCTTGGAGACCATGCCGTCCAGCCGGTAGCCCTCCGGCGGCGGCACCCGGACGGCCAGGGTCGCGGGGTTCCCGTCGTATTCGTCCGGGCGCAGATCGAAGACCTCGTGGGCCTGGGCGTCCATGTGGAACACACCGGTGTCCAGGTCCCAGTCGAAGGTGCCCATGTGGTTGAGCGCCAGGATCGGGTCCGGGTGGGCGGGCCAGTCGTCCGGGAGAGACAGGGCGCTCGCTCCCCGATCAACCATGGAGCCACCTTGCCAGGATTTGCCGGATTCTTCGACTGGGACGACGGAACCGGTTTCGCCCGGCGTCCGGGAGTTGTCCACCTGTACCGGTCAGCTGCCGAAGACGTCGGTGGGGCTGCCGAAGACGGTGCCGACGGTGTGGGGGCCGAGTCCGTCCGGGGAGTCGGAGGCGCCGGGCGTGCGAGGAGTGGCCGGCGTGGTCCCGGGTTCGGTCGTCCGGGGCGAGGCCGCGACGGTCGCCGTAGCGCAGTCGCCGGGACTGGGGGCCGACGAGGGCCTGGCGTCGTCCGAGGCGCCGGAAGCCGCGTCGGGAGTGACGGTGACCGTGGGGGTCGCGCACCCGCTGGGCGACTGTCCCGGAGAGGCGGACTCGCCGGACGGGGAGGCGCTCTCGTGCGTGCCGTCCTCGCCGGGCCGGGTGCCGGAGGGGCTGTCGTGCGGGTGCGGGACACGGGTCGGGGGCACGGGCTTCGACGTCGGGGACACGGGCTGCGGAGTCGTGGGCAAGGGCTGCGGAGTCGTGGGCAGGGGCTGCGGAGTCGTGGGCAGGGGCTTCGACGGCGGTACGACATGGTCGTGGTCGTGGCCCCGGTGGCCGGTCGGCCGCTCGATCCAGGTGTTGACGTCGACGTCGATGATCGTGATGTCGTTGATCACCCGGGCCGCCGGGGTCACCACGATCACCTGGCTCGGCCGATACCCGGACCAGGCCCGCCCGCCGGTGCCGGGCTCACCGCGCGTCGCGACGGGCGGGGCGAGCGGGTTGCCGCAGGCGCAGCGCACCCGGGGCACACCGTGGTCGTCGACGAGGACGGCGGTGCCCGCCTGGAGGACGGACTGGTAGCCGGTCGTACGGCCGTCGCGGTAACCGTGGTTGGTGACCCGGGTGTCGGCGCGCAGCACGACCGAGGTCAGCCCGCGCAGATAGCCGGGGATCGCCGCCCGGGAGACGCCCGCGGCCTGGGCGAAGCCGCGGGCCCTGTCCTGGTCGGCGGTGAGCCGGTCGATCTGCCGCCGCACGTCACAGCTCCCGGTCCCTCGGGTACCGCCGTACAGGCCGGGCGTCTCGCCGGACAGGGACTGTGCTTCCGCCTGCCCCGAGTGCGCCGGCCGCGGCGTTCGGGCGACCGGCGACAGGGTGACCGTGGAGGTCGCCGTGGAGTCCGTGAAGGGATCCGGGCCCCGGGCCGCCGCGGGCTGGAGGAAGATCTCCCCGCTCGATGTCGCGCCCTCGCCGCTGTCGACGGTGCACCCGCCGGCGAGGAGGGCCGCCGAAAGTGTGCAGGCCGTGACGATGGATCGGGTAGGTGTCCGCACCACGACCTCCCACCGACTGTCGACTTCCACTGTCGATTGACGGGCACTTCGCCCCTCATTGTCTGCTTCACTCACTTGGGTTACGCAAGCGGAGAAGTGGCATACGGAGAGTCACCTGTGTCTGCTGGCGCGACAATGACGGAAGGAGGCGTAGGGCCGTGGACTGGTTCGTCGCACCGGACTACTGGATGAGTCGGCTGGTGTTCCAGCGGGCTCTGGCCGGCGTGTACCTCGTCGCGTTCCTGACGGCGGCCCTGCAGTTCCGGGCGCTCATGGGCGAGCGCGGCATGCTGCCCGTGCCCCGTTTCGTCGCGCGGGTGCCCTTCAGGGCCGCCCCGAGCGTGTTCCACCTCCATTACTCGGACCGGTTCTTCGCGGCCTGCGCCTGGGCGGGCTGCGCGGTGTCGGCGGCGCTGCTGGCCGGACTGGACTCCGTGGTGCCCCTGTGGGCCGCGATGCTGCTGTGGCTGGTCCCCTGGGCGCTGTACCTCTCCATCGTCAACGTCGGCCAGACCTGGTATTCGTTCGGCTGGGAGTCCCTGTTGCTGGAGGTCGGCTTCCTCGCCGTCCTCCTCGGCAACGACGAGGTGGCGCCGCCGATCCTCGTACTGTTCCTGCTGCGGTGGATCCTGTTCCGCGTCGAGTTCGGCGCGGGTCTGATCAAGATGCGCGGCGACGCCTGCTGGCGGAAGCTGACCTGCCTGGACCACCATCACGAGACCCAGCCGATGCCGGGCCCGCTGAGCTGGTTCTTCCACCATCTGCCGAAGCC
>JABFVM010000051.1 GCA_013362785.1 Streptomyces sp.
CGTCAGTCGGTTGTGACCTCGGTTGACGGGGGCTCGTTGCTGCCCGGTCTTGTGCGGACCTCGTCCGTGCATTCGTAGCGGCGTGGGGGGTCGTTGGCCGGGCCGCCCAGGATTACCGAGCCGTCGCCCTCTGCCGCTGTGGAGTCCGAGAAGGTGCAGACGATCTGGGCCAGGGCGTAGGACGTCAGGTCGTTGGGGGGTGTGGTGAGGCGGAGGGTTTCGTCCGGGTCGGCCGGGCGGGGGGCCGTCACGCTCATGGCGCCTCGGACGTCCGTGGTGTAGCCGGCCTCCTTCTCGTCGGCCGACGGGGATTTCTCCAGCTCGTCCAGCAGGCCCTGGGCCACCAGGACGCGGCGGGCCGAGTCCGCCGTGCCGTCGGGTACGCGCACCGTTCGTTCCACGGCCACCAGTTGTGAGCCGCAGAGCAGGAACACCTGGACCGGGAGGCCTCGTGCGGCCTGGGCCGAGAAGTTCGGCTCGGAGAGGGAGCAGTGCACGCGGGAGGGTGCGGGGCCGAAGTCGGTGGGTACCTCTGTGGACCGTATGCCGCAGCCTGTCAGGAGGGTCGCTGCTGCCAGGGCGGAGACGGTCAGGAGGCGGGCTGTGGGGGTGCGGGCGGTGGGGACGTCTGTCGCGTCTTGCTCGGTCATCTGGCGTCCCCCTTCTTGTTCGTGTTGTTGGTGTTCTTGTCGGTGTTGTTCGTCTGCTCGGCCAGTTCCGAGGCGTCCTGGGGGAGGCGGAGGGTGAAGACCGCGCCGCCCTCCGGGGAGTTGGCGGCGGTGATCTCGCCGCCGTGGATGTGGGCGTTCTCCAGGGCGATGGAGAGGCCCAGGCCGCTGCCCTCGGAGCGGGGGCGGGAGGCGCTGGCCTTGTAGAAGCGGTCGAAGACGTGGGGGAGTACGTCCTCGGGGATGCCGGGGCCGTGGTCCCGTACGTCGATCACCACCGAGTCGTCCGCCGCGCTGACCGTGACCCGCACCGGGGAGCCGCCGTGCTTGAGCGCGTTGCCGATGAGGTTGGCCAGGATGACGTCCAGGCGGCGGGGGTCGAGGCGGGCCATGATGCCGCGTTCGGCGTCCAGGTCGACCGCGTCCAGCCAGGCGCGGGCGTCGATGCAGGCGGTGATCTGGTCGGCGACGTCGACGTTGTCCAGGACCAGACGGGCCGTGCCCGCGTCGAAGCGGGTGACCTCCATGAGGTTCTCGACCAGGTCGTTCAGGCGGCGGGTCTCGCTGACGACGAGGCGTACGGCGGGCTCGATCATGGGGTCCATGGAGCCGGACTCCGCCTCCAGCTCCTCCTCCAGCACCTCCGTGACGGCGGTGATCGCGGTGAGGGGGGTGCGCAGCTCGTGCGACATGTCGGCCACGAAGCGGCGCGACGCCTCGTCCCGCGCGGCCATGTCGTCGACCCGCTTCTCCAGCGCCTCGGCGGCGTTGTTGAACGTCCTTGAGAGGTCGGCCAGTTCATCCGTGCCGGAGACCCGCAGACGGGTGTCCAGCCTGCCCTCGCCGAGGCGGCGGGCGGCGACGCCGAGGCGCTGTACCGGCTTCAGTACGGTCGTGGCGGCGGCCTGCGCGAGCAGCGCCGAGCCGATCAGGGCGAGGCCCGTGGCGATGCCGAGCGACCAGGCGAGGGAGTTGAGGTCCTTGGCCTCCTGCTCAAGGGACTTGAGCATGTAGCCGGTCGGGCCGCCGCCGTTCACCCGGGAACCGGCGATCAGGTACGGGGTGTCGTCCACCACGATCCGCTGCCAGTACAGGCGGTACTCCGACTTGTTGGTGGAGTTGACCTTCTGCTTCTCGTTCACCGCCGTGCGCAGCGACTTGGGCACGTCCGCGAGCGTGAAGCCGTCCAGGCCGCCGGAGCTGCCGTACAGCGGACCGCCGGCGGTGTCCGGGCCGACCAGCAGGACGGAGAAGCGCTGGCTGCTGTTGGCCATCTGCCCGGCGGTGTGCTGCAGTTCGTCCTGGGTCGGCTCCTTGGGGAGCAGGCCCGCGCGGTTCTGCATCTGCTGCTCGAAGTCGCGCAGCACCGCGTCCTGGGTGCGCCTGAGCACCGCCTCGCGGTTGAGCCAGTACGCGATGCCGGAGGCCGATACGGCGGCCGTGAGCGCCACGAGGCCGAAGACGACCACCAGCCGCAGTCGCAGGCTGGTGAAACGCAGCCTCGACCACACTCCCTTGCGAGCCGCGATCCAGCCGCGGAGCCCCCCTTGCGCGTCTGTCACTGAGGCGCGTCCAGGCGGTAGCCGACACCACGGACGGTACGGATCAGGGTGGGGGAGGAGGGGACGTCCTCGACCTTGGCGCGCAGCCGCTGGACGCAGGCGTCCACGAGGCGGGAGTCGCCGAGGTAGTCGTGCTCCCAGACCAGCCGCAGCAGTTGCTGGCGGGACAGGGCCTGACCAGGGCGGCGGCTCAGTTCGAGCAGCAGGCGCAGCTCGGTCGGGGTGAGCTGGAGGTCCTCGCCGTTCTTCGTCACGGTCATCGCCGCGCGGTCGATGACCAGGCTGCCGAAGGCCGCCGCGTCGTTCGACTCCCGCTCGCCGCGCCGCAGCACGGCCCGGATCCGGGCGTCGAGGACGCGCCCCTGTACGGGTTTGACGACGTAGTCGTCGGCGCCGGACTCCAGTCCGACCACGACGTCGATGTCGTCGCTGCGCGCGGTCAGCAGGATGATCGGCAGCTGGTCCGTGCGCCGGATGCGCCGGCACACCTCGAACCCGTCGATGCCGGGCAGCATCACGTCCAGCACGATCAGGTCCGGCCGCTGCTCACGCAGCAGTTTCAGACCGTCCTCGCCGGTGGCAGCGGTGGCCACACGGTGTCCCTGGCGCGTCAGTGAGAGCTCCAGGGCCGTACGGATGGCGTCGTCGTCCTCGATCAGCAACAGGGAAGGCACGGGCTCATTCTGGCTCATGTGGGGGTGGTGTTTCGACACCTGTACGAGCTGTAGGGATACGTGCGCGTAGCGCTGTTGGCTGTGCGCGCGCTGTCCCGGTCCTGGGGCGGACCTCTGACACAGGCCCCTGTGACAGGTCTGTGACAGTCGGCGGACACGGCCATGAAGGTGCCCGGGCAAGCTTTTCGGCACAGGCAAGACAGCAGGACGCAACACAGCAAGACGTACCGAGCAGAACACCGGAAGTCCACGACGGGGGGCGCGAGATGAACACGCTGCACGGCACCAGCACCAGCGCAGTGATCACGCGTCTGCACGACGTGAACGGGGGCCGGGGTTCGGAGAAGTCCGGTGCCGTGAGCGGGCGGGGGTGCGCTCGCGGCACCGGGCGTCAGCACACCGCGTACATGACGGTGGTTGACGGTTTCACGGGGGAACCGCACGGGGGAGCCGCGTACAGGGAGGACTCGGGGGAGCGTCGTCGCTCGCTGTCGGAGGCGGAGTTCACCGCCTACGTCCAGGAGCGCCGCGCCTCCCTGTACGCAACCGCCTACCACCTGACCGGTGACCGCTTCGAGGCCGAGGACCTGCTCCAGAGCGCGCTGTTCTCGACCTACAAGGCCTGGGACCGGATCAGTGACAAGGCCGCCGTCGGGGGTTACCTGCGGCGGACGATGACGAACCTGCACATCAGCGCGTGGCGCCGCCGCAAGCTGAACGAGTACCCGACCGAGGAACTGCCGGAGACGCCCGGCGACACGGACGCGATGCGCGGCACCGAACTGCGCGCGGTCCTGTGGCAGGCGCTGGCCCGGCTGCCCGAACTCCAGCGGACGATGCTGGTCCTTCGTTACTACGAGGGCCGCACCGACCCGGAGATCGCGGACATCCTCGACATCAGTGTCGGCACGGTGAAGTCCAGCATCTGGCGGTCGCTCCGCCGGCTGCGCGAGGACGAGGTCCTCAGCTTCGGCCGTGACGAGGAGGACGCCTTCGGGGAGCTTGTCGCCTGAAGGTGCGGGGGGACCGCTGGGGAGCGGTACCAAGTGGGGGACCCACGGGGGCCCGGGGGGGCCAACGGGGGACCTACGGGGGAAGCCCGAGGGAATCGGGGGAATCGGGGGATGCTCACCCACGGGGGACGAGGGTGAGCGCGACGAGAGCGGGGCTGGAGGGCCGGGGGGTCCGTCCAGTCCCGTTCTTCGTGCGTTCCGGAGGGTTGCGGGCGCCTGGGACTCAGGACGCCGGCTGCGCCGTGTTGGCCGCCGGGCAGCGGCCCGCCGCGGCCGCGGTGAGGCGGCCGAGGGCCTCGTCACGGTCGCAGGCGTGGGCGCCGAGGGCGGTCTGGCGGGCGATGATCGAGCGTTCCAGACGCATCAGGCGCCAGCCGCGGCGCAGCAGGAAGGGCACCGACTTGCGGCCCTCCTTCAGGTCGCGCAGGAAGCGGCGGCGGAACGTCTTCACCGGGCCGCGGCTCAGGCAGAGCGCGTCGGCCAGTACGCCGAGTTCCCGGCAGCGCGTCACGATCTCGGCCGCGAAGATGCCCTCCGCGATGAACAGCGGCGTACGGCCGATCTCGACGGCCTCCTCGCCGGTGCGGGCGCTGAGCGAGATGTCGTACAGCGGAACGCTCGTACGGCCCGTGCGGCACAGTTCCACGATCGCCGCGACGGCCGTGTCGGCGTCCCACGAGTCGGGGTGGTCCCAGTCGATGTCGGAGCTCCCGGGGACCTGCGGCAGCGTCGGGTCGTCGCCCTCTTTGTAGAAGTCGTCGAGCCGCAGCACCGGAAGACCGGAGCGGGCGGCGAGCAGGGACTTGCCGGAGCCGGAAGGGCCGCAGAGCAGCACGACTCGCGTCGGTATGGGCGGTTGGGAACTCACGGGACACCAGTGTGAGGCATGGCCGGGCCGGGGAACGACCCGGCGTACCGCGTTTGCAACGCGCGTCACACCTCGACTACATCCCGCGTTCACCCGGCTACCCTGTGCAGCGGGCGCAGCGCGGCAGAGAGCCGCGTCTCCCCGGGACGGCGGGGAAACGCGGCTCTCCGGTCTCGGTGCCCGTCGGAGCTCAGCCGGGTCCTAGTACGACGAGCCCGACGCGCCCAGCGAACCCGTCGGGTGCCAGACCGTCTTGGTCTCCAGGAACGCCGTCATGCGGTCGGTGCCGGGGGCGGCCGACCAGTCGCTCTCGTCCACAGGCTGTGGACGCAGGACGCGCTTGAGGTTGTCCGCCGCCGCGATCTCCAGTTCCTTCGCCAGTACGTCGTCGGCGCCCGCGAGGTCGATCGCGTTGACGTCCTGGTGGGCGGCGAGCGGCGTCGCGATCTCGGCCGTACGGCCGGACAGGACGTTGACCACGCCGCCGGGCAGGTCGGACGTGGCCAGGACCTCGCCCAGGGAGAGGGCGGGCAGCGGGGACTTCTCCGACGCCACCACGATCGCCGTGTTGCCCGTCGCGATCACCGGGGCGACGACCGAGACCAGGCCCAGGAACGACGACTCCTGCGGGGCCAGCACGGCGACCACGCCGGTCGGTTCGGGCGAGGAGAGGTTGAAGTACGGGCCGGCCACCGGGTTGCCGCCGCCCACGACCTGGGCGATCTTGTCCGTCCAGCCCGCGTACCAGACCCAGCGGTCGATCGCCGCGTCGACCTGCGCCGCCGCCTTCGACTTCGACAGGCCCTCCGCGTCGGCCACTTCACGGACGTACTGCTCGCGGCGGCCCTCCAGCATCTCGGCGATGCGGTAGAGGATCTGGCCCCGGTTGTACGCCGTCGCGCCGGACCAGCCGCCGAACGCCTTGCGCGCGGCGACCACGGCGTCACGGGCGTCCTTGCGGGACGACAGCGGTACGTTCGCCAGCCAGTTGCCCTTGGAGTCCGACACCTCGTACACCCGGCCGCTCTCGGAACGCGGGAACTTCCCGCCGACGTACAGCTTGTAGGTCTTGAAGACGGAGAGTCGCTCGGCGCGCTCGGTCTTGTCGTTCTTGTCAGACATCGAGGTACGCCTCCAGGCCGTGGCGGCCGCCCTCGCGGCCGAAGCCCGACTCCTTGTAGCCGCCGAACGGCGAGGTCGGGTCGAACTTGTTGAACGTGTTGGACCAGACGACGCCCGCACGGAGCTTGTTCGCCACCGCCAGGATGCGCGAGCCCTTCTCCGTCCAGATGCCCGCCGACAGGCCGTACGGCGTGTTGTTCGCCTTGGCCACCGCCTCGTCCGGCGTACGGAACGTCAGGACCGACAGCACCGGGCCGAAGATCTCGTCGCGGGCGATCCGGTGCGCCTGGGTGACGTTCGTGAAGAGCGTCGGGGCGAACCAGTAGCCGCTCTCCGGGATGTCGCAGGCCGGCGACCAGCGCTCGGCGCCCTCCGCCTCGCCCTGCTCGACGAGCGAGGTGATGCGGGAGAGCTGCTCCTCGGAGTTGATCGCGCCGATGTCGGTGTTCTTGTCCAGCGGGTCGCCGAGGCGGAGCGTGGAGAGCCTGCGCTTGAGGGAGTCCAGCAGCTCGTCCTGGATCGACTCCTGCACCAGCAGACGGCTGCCCGCGCAGCAGACCTGGCCCTGGTTGAAGAAGATCCCGTTGACGATCCCCTCCACCGCCTGGTCGATCGGGGCGTCGTCGAAGACGATGTTGGCGCCCTTGCCGCCCAGTTCGAGGGTGAGCTTCTTGCGGGTGCCTGCGACGGTCCGGGCGATCTCCTTGCCGACCGCGGTGGAGCCGGTGAAGGCGACCTTGTTCACGTCCGGGTGCGCGACGACCGCGGCGCCCGCGTCGCCGTATCCCGGAAGGATGTTGACGACGCCCTTGGGCAGGCCCGCCTGACGGCAGATGTCCGCGAAGAACAGGGCCGACAGGGGGGTCGTCTCGGCCGGCTTCAGCACGACCGTGTTGCCGGTCGCGAGCGCCGGGGCGATCTTCCACGCCAGCATCAGCAGCGGGAAGTTCCAGGGGATGACCTGGCCGGCCACGCCGAGGGGCCGCGGGGCGGCGCCGAACCCGGCGTGCTCCAGCTTGTCGGCCCAGCCCGCGTAGTAGAAGAAGTGCGCGGCGACCAGGGGGAGGTCCGCGTCGCGGGTCTCCTTGATCGGCTTGCCGTTGTCCAGGGTTTCGAGGACGGCGAGCTCACGGGCCCGCTCCTGGATGATCCGGGCGATGCGGAAGAGGTACTTCGCGCGCTCCGAGCCGGGCAGCGCCGACCACTTCTCGAAGGCCTTTCGGGCGGCCCTGACGGCGCGGTCCACGTCCGCCTCGCCCGCCTGGGCGATCTCGGCGAGGACCTCCTCGGTGGACGGCGAGACGGTCTTGAAGACCTTGCCGTCGGCCGCCTCCACGAACTCGCCGTCGATGAACAGGCCGTACGACGGCGCGATGTCGACGATCGAGCGGGACTCGGGGGCCGGGGCGTACTCGAAGGCGGGAGTCTTCTTTTCGATGGCCATGGTGATCAGTCCACCGTCACGTAGTCGGGGCCGGAGTAGCGGCCGGTGGCCAGCTTCTGGCGTTGCATCAGCAGGTCGTTGAGGAGCGAGGAGGCGCCGAAGCGGAACCAGTGGTTGTCCAGCCAGTCCTCGCCGGCGGTCTCGTTGACCAGGACGAGGAACTTGATGGCGTCCTTGGTCGTCCGGATCCCGCCGGCCGGCTTCACGCCGACCTGGACACCGGTCTGGGCGCGGAAGTCCCGCACCGCTTCCAGCATAAGGAGCGTGTTCGCGGGAGTGGCGTTCACCGCGACCTTGCCGGTGGACGTCTTGATGAAGTCGGCGCCCGCCAGCATGCCGAGCCAGCTCGCGCGGCGGATGTTGTCGTACGTCGACAACTCGCCGGTCTCGAAGATGACCTTGAGCCGGGCGCTCGCCCCGCAGGCCTCCTTCACGGCGACGATCTCGTCGTACACCTTCATGTAGTTCCCCGCGAGGAACGCCCCGCGGTCGATGACCATGTCGACCTCGTCCGCACCGGCCGAGACGGCGTCCCGGACATCGGCCAGCTTCACGCCGAGGGCGGCGCGGCCGGCCGGGAACGCGGTGGCCACGGAGGCGACCTTCACGCCGGACCCGGCGACGGCCTCCTTCGCGGTGGCCACCATGTCGGGATAGACGCAGACGGCCGCGGTCGCCGGGGTCGTACGGTCGGTCGGGTCGGGGTGGACCGCCTTGGCGCCGAGCGCCCGGACCTTGCCCGGGGTGTCCGCGCCTTCCAGCGTCGTCAGGTCGACCATCGAGATGGCGAGGTCGATGGCGTACGCCTTGGCGGTCGTCTTGATGGAACGGGTACCGAGGGACGCGGCCCGCCCCTCCAGGCCGACCGCGTCGACACCGGGCAGCCCGTGGAGGAAGCGGCGCAGCGTGCTGTCGGACGAGGTGACGTCCGTGAGTGCGTGAGCTGCGGCAGATGCATTGGTGGGCATGGTCACCAGACGAGCATATCTACGCGCGTAGCGGCTGTACACCCCGAGAGGACGGTCGCTTGGAATGCCGGGAGGTGAGGTGCCCAGGGGCGCGGGGCTGTATCGATATGCGGCTCCGCCGCGTGGGCGCGACCAGCCACGAACACGCCGCACCCGCGCACAACCCTTACCCCCACGGCGACTGGGCGGTCGGCCAAGCCGCCGCAGGCGTACGGCAGAATCGAGCCCATGACCACCCCGGAGCAGCAGCCCCCCACCCCGGACCCCGCCCTGAAGGACCGGGTCTACCGCTCGCACATGGGCATCGCGGGCGGCATCCTGATGCTGGCCATCGCACTCTGGCTCGGCATCGACGCGCTGATCCGGGGCGAAGGCCGCACCCAGTGGCTGGCCCTCGCCGCCCTGATCCTCATCGTGCCGCTGGTCTCCGCGTTCACCCTGCGCCCCGCCGTCTACGCCAACGACGACCGGCTGCGCATCCGCAACCCGCTCCGGGTGATCGTGCTGCCCTGGGGGCAGGTCGCCGCGCTGCGCTCCGGCTACTCCAACGAGGTCGTCGACAACGCCGGCACCAAGTTCCAGCTCTGGGCGGTCCCGGTCTCGCTGCGGGCCCGCAAGCGCGCGGCACGCCGGTCGGCCCGCGCGGCCGCCGAGCGGAGCACTCCCGCACGGGGCGACCGCGGAGGCCGTGCAGGCAGGGGCACGGGGCTCGGAGAGTTCGGGTACGACGCGCCTGGGACGGACACGGATGCCCATGGTCTGGTGCGGTCGGACGCCGACCAGATCATGGCCGACCTGCGGGAACTGCGGGAGCACCGGGGGGACGCGGAGTCCGCGCAGGGTGAGGTGACCGTGCGGTGGGCCTATGAGGTGGTGGGGCCGGCCGTCGCCGGGGCCGTGTTGCTGCTGATCTTGCTTGCGACGTCCTGAGGCTCGTCTCGCTATGTCCTGAAACCTGCCTCGCGATTGCCTGAGATCCGCCTCGCGATGTCCTGAGACCCGCCTCACCGTGTCCTGAGACCCGCCTCACCGTGTCCTGAGACCCGCCTCACCGTGTCCTGAGACCCGCCTCGCTGTCTGCTGCGGCCCGCGAGTGCGCGACGCAACCGCGTGCGTGATCCAGTCGTCTGGCAAGCGATGACTACGAATCTTCAGCAGCCCCGGTCGCTGCCCGCCTCCGCGATACCCGACGGCTGTCTCCCCTGGGACGGTGAGCAGGCCCGGCGCTGGATCGGTGCCCTGCCGCCCCGCTGGGTGCCGGTGCGGTTGCGTTCGGCCGTTGTGGTGGCCGCCGTGCTGGGCGCGGGTGCGCTGGCCGGAGTGCTGGCGCTGCCCGGTGGGGTCGGGTTGCGGGGGTGGGTGGCCGCGTGTGTCGCCCTTCAGCTCGTGTGGGTGGTGGTACGGCCCGAGGTCGTACCGGTGGCGGCGCCCGCGCTGGTCGTGGTCGTGCTGACCCAGGGGGACGGCCCGGCGTGGGCGGTGCGGTCGGCCGTCGTGGCCGGCCTTGCCGTGCTGTGGGTGGCCGCCGTGCTGCGGCTCGTCGCGAGGAGACGACAGCGGGAGGCGGCCCGGGCTGCCGCCGGGGGCGTGAGCGGCGCTCTGCCGGACGACGGTGCGCCGCTTCGGCGCGGGAAGTTCCTCGCCTGGGTCGGGGCCGTAACGCTCGTGGTCGGTGCCGTGCTGGTCGTCGGCCCCGGAGGCTGGGAGCTCCTCGACGACCGGCAGGCCGGTCCGGCCGTCGGCTGGTTCGTCGCCGGGATCGGCGTCACCGTGCTGCTGTCCGCCGCGCTCGGGCGGGGGCGGGCGGCGGGGCTGCGCCGGGAACCCGTGCCGGTGCTGCGGGTCCTGATGCGGGTGAACAAGGACATCGATACCGAGGTGTACGCCGCTGATGATCTGGAGGCGGTGCGGCCGCTGTTCACTGTCGCCACGTCGGTGCTTGATGAGGACGAGGACGAGGGCGACGGCGAGGGCGAGAAGGGGAGCGACGGCGAGGACGACGAGGGCGAGGACGAGGGCGAGAAGGGGAGCGAGGGCGAGGACGACGAGGGCGAGGGCGAGAAGGGGAGCGAGGGCGAGGACGACGAGGGCGAGGACGATGACGAGGAGATGCGGGAACTCCTCGACCGGCTCGACGC
>JABFVM010000011.1 GCA_013362785.1 Streptomyces sp.
CGAGCAGCCCATCCGCACCCGCGCCGACCTGGCCCGGCTGCGCGATCTGACCCCCGAGGACGTCTCGTACGTCACCGAGGCCATCGGCCTGCTCACCCGCGAGCTCGGCCCGACCCCGCTCATCGGCTTCGCCGGGGCGCCTTTCACCCTCGCGAGCTACCTCGTCGAGGGCGGCCCGTCGCGCACGTACGAGAACGCCAAGGCGATGATGTACGGCGACCCGGAGCTCTGGGCCGACCTGCTCGACCGCCTCGCGGACATCACGGCCGCCTTCCTGAAGGTGCAGATCGAGGCCGGCGCCGCCGCGGTGCAGCTCTTCGACTCCTGGGTCGGCTCCCTCGCCCCCGCCGACTACCGGCGTTCGGTGATGCCCGCCTCCGCGAAGGTCTTCGACGCGGTCGCCGGGTACGGCGTGCCGCGCATCCACTTCGGTGTGGGCACCGGTGAGCTGCTGAAGCTGATGGGCGAGGCCGGCGCGGACGTCGTCGGCGTCGACTGGCGCGTCCCGCTCGACGAGGCGGCCCGTCGGGTCGGACCCGGCAAGGCGCTCCAGGGCAACCTCGACCCGACCATCCTGTTCACCACGCCGGAGGCGGTCGAGGCCAAGGCCCGCGAGGTGCTCGATGCCGCGGCCGGCCTGGAGGGGCATGTCTTCAACCTGGGCCACGGGGTCATGCCGTCCACGGATCCGGATGCGCTGACCCGGCTCGTCGAGTACGTCCACACGCAGACCGCGCGCTGAGGACCGACTGACTGACGCCGGAGCGTGCAAGGGGCCGGCCGAGGAGGTCGGCAGCTCCGCCTCGTCGCCTGCGGTCGCCTCGACTCCCGTCCGGCCGGCAGGCGGCGGTGAACGTTGCCCACGCCGCGTGCGTATGTCTCGGCAACCGCCCGCGGCACGGGGAAGGCGGGTCGCGGGGACTACGTGAGGAACAGGCGATGAACGACCGAGTTACTCCTCCGGCGATTCACGCGTTGCCCGACGGTGAGGCCGAGCTCGCCGTGGTGGTGCGGCTGCCGTGGGAAGACGTGGCCCGGCTGGGGCAGGAGGCGGGGCGGCTCGCCGCACAGATGCAGCGGCCGGTGACGCTTGATGAGGCCGTCAGTCATCGGTTGCGCTCCGCGAGGTCTGCGGCGCATGCGAAGCCGGCGGGGGAGCAGCCGGCTGCCGCCGCGATGCCGGCGAGTGTGAGTGCGAGTGCCTCCGTGTCGTCGTTGCCTTCCCGACCGCCTGCTGAGCAGGCTCGGCAGGCCATTGAGAGGATCAACGGATCTGCCTAGTCGCCGTGGGGGCGTGGGTGGTTCGGCGGCTGCGGGTTTGTCGTGGCTTGTCGCGCAGTTCCCCGCGCCCCTTTAGGGCGTTCCGTGCCGCCTGTTATGAGGTTCCGGCGTTGACTGCTTTTGCCGCCTTGCGGGCCGCTACCAGTACCGGGTCCCAGACCGGTGAGAACGGGGGCGCGTAGCCCAGGTCCAGGGAGACCATCTGTTCCACCGTCATGCCGGCCGTCAGGGCCACCGCCGCGATGTCCACGCGTTTGCCCGCGCCCTCCTTGCCGACGATCTGCGCGCCCAGGAGTCGGCCGGTGCGGCGTTCGGCGAGGAGTTTGACGGTCATCGTCGCGGCGCCCGGGTAGTAGCCCGCGCGGCTGGTGGACTCGATCGTCGCCGTCACGTATCGCAGGCCCGCCCTGTGCGCGTCCTTCTCGCGCAGGCCCGTGCGGGCGATCTCCAGGTCGCAGACCTTGCTGACGGCCGTGCCGACCACGCCGGGGAAGGTGGCGTAACCGCCGGCCGCGTTCGTGCCGATGACCTGGCCGTGTTTGTTGGCGTGGGTGCCGAGGGGGATGTGGCGTTCGCGGCCGGAGACCAGGTCGAGGACCTCCACGCAGTCGCCGCCCGCCCAGATGTTCTCGTGGCCGCGTACCCGCATGGCCAGGTCGGTCAGCAGGCCGTCGTGGTCGCCGAGGGGGAGGCCGGCCGCTCGCGCGAGCGCGGTTTCCGGGTGGACCCCGATGCCCAGGACCACCACGTCCGCCGGGTATTCGGTGTCCTCCGTGGCCACCGCCCGGACGTGGCCGTCCTCGCCGGTGAGGATCTTGGTGACCTCGGCGTCGTTGACCATCGTGATGCCCAGGCCCTCCATGGCCTCGTGCACCAGACGGCCCATGTCCGCGTCGAGCGTGGACATGGGCTCGCTGCCACGGTTGACGACCGTCACCTCGTAGCCGCGGTTGATCAGCGCCTCGGCCATCTCCACGCCGATGTAACCGGCGCCCACCACGACCGCGCGGCGGCCACGCGTGCGTGCCAGCGTGTCGATCAGGGCCTGTCCGTCGTCGAGGGTCTGCACGCCGTGGACGCCGGAAGCGTCGGCACCCGGCATGTCGGGGCGGATCGGGCGGGCGCCGGTCGCGATCACGAGTTTGTCGTACGACGTCCAGGACTCGGCGCCCGAATCGACGTCACGCGCGCGTACCCGGCCCCCGGCCACGTCGATCTCCATGACCTCCGTGCGCATGCGCAGGTCGATGTCCCGCGCGCGGTGCTCGTCGGCCGTACGGGCGATCAACCGGTCGCGGTCGGGGACATCGCCGCCCACCCAGTACGGGATGCCACAGGCCGAGAAGGAGGTGAAGTGGCCGCGTTCGAACGCCACGATCTCCAGTTCGTCGGCGCTCTTCAGGCGCCGCGCCTGTGACGCCGCGGACATCCCCGCGGCGTCACCCCCGATGACGACCAGTCGCTCTCGCGTATCCGACGCACCCGACGCATCCGTCGCGACACCCGGCGCACCCGTCGCGGCCCTCGCAGCACTCCCGCTACTCCCGGTACTCCCAGCACTCATGCTCATGCGAACACGCTACGAGCGCCGGGCATTTCAGTCCTGCCCGCCACCCGACTCGTCACCCGGCCCGTCACCCTTCGCACCGCCCTGTCCGCCGCCGTTCCCGTGACCCGCGCGCGTGGGGCTCGGTGCAGGGCGGGCCGTCGGCAGCGGGCCCAGTGCCGTCGTCACCGGCGCCGTGGCTGGGCGGCGCGGCAGCCGGGGTCGCAGGACCTTCAGCCACAGCAGCACGATCAGCGCCGCCACCGCGGCGAAGGGCAGCACCGCGCCGAACGCCACCGCCAGCCAGCGCAGCATCGTCACGAACGCGTCCCAGCCGCCCGCGAGCGCGTCCAGGAAGCCGGGGTCGTCGTCCTTAGCGGCCTTCTTCACCGGCGTCTCGGAGAGGGAGAGGGTGATGGTGGCCAGGCTGGTGCGGTCCTTCAGGGACGACTGTTGGGCCAGCAGTGCCTCCAGGTCGGCCTGGCGGGTGCTCAGCTCCCCTTCCAGCGTGACCACGTCGCTGAGCTTGGTCGCCCGGTCCATCAGCTCCCGGATCCGGGCCACGCTGGCGCGCTGCGACTTGATCCGGCTCTCCACGTCGACGACCTGGTCGGTGACGTCCTGCGCCTTGGCGCTGCGCTCGATCAGCTTGCCCGCGCCCTCCAGTTCCGTGAGGACCTCGGCGTACCGCTCGACGGGGATCCGCAGCACGACGCGGGTGCGCTCGCGGCTCTCGTCGTCGCGTGTCGTGGTCTCGTTGCCGACGTAGCCTCCCGCGTTCTCGGCGGTGGCGCGGGCCTCGTCCAGGGCCTTCGGTACGTCCTTGACCCGCACGGTCAGCGAGGCCGTACGGATGATGTGGCTCGTAGTCACCTTGGGCGCCGAGGAGGCCCGGTCGGCGCCGGAGCCGCTGCCCGGGGCGCCCTCCGCCGCGCTCGCCTGCGGCTCCGCCGCCTGGGCGGCCCCGTCCCCGACGGCCTTGCTGGAGCCCCCCGAGTCGTCGGAGGCGCCGCTGCAGCCGGTGAGCGCGAGGGCTGCCGCCAGCAGGAGGCCGGCCAGGGCCTGGACCTGTCGTACTGGTCGTACCGGTCGTGCGGATCGTTGTGCGCGCATGTGGGCGTACCCCCGAGGGTCGTCGTGACGACTGACGCTTCTTCGACGCGGGGGTGCGGCGGAACGTTGGCGGGAAACGGTCCCGATGCGGTCACGGTCGGGACTCGTGCAGGACACCGGGGCGCGGACGGCTGTCAGTGGGGTCTGAGAGGCTGTGGACATGCGCGAAGCACAGACTCGTACGGGAACGGGCCAGGTCGTTGTGATCGGGGGCGGTATCGCGGGACTCGCCGCGGCGCACCGCCTGCTGGACACGGGCCGGCGGGTGACCGTGCTGGAGGCGTCGGACCGGG
This sequence comes from Streptomyces sp., assembly GCA_013362785.1. Taxonomy (GTDB): domain Bacteria; phylum Actinomycetota; class Actinomycetes; order Streptomycetales; family Streptomycetaceae; genus Streptomyces. Next base: position 4,234 of record JABFVM010000011.1, read on the forward strand.
TCGGCGGCAAGCTGCTGCCCGGCCGGATCGCCGATGTGCGCGTGGACTTCGGCGCCGAGTCGATGCTGGCCCGCCGCCCCGAGGCCGTCGCCCTCGCCCGCGAGGTGGGCCTCGCCGGCCGGCTCCAGCCGCCCGCCACCGCGACCGCCTCGATCTGGACCCGCGGTGCCCTGCGCCCCATGCCCAAGGGGCATGTGATGGGCGTCCCCGGCACCGCGTCCGCCCTCGCCGGAGTGCTGTCCGAGGACGGCCTGGCCCGCATCGAGCGCGACGCCGACCTGCCCCGCACGGAGGTCGGCGACGACGTGGCGGTCGGTGAGTATGTGGCCGCCCGCCTCGGCCGGGAGGTCGTCGACCGCCTGGTCGAGCCCCTGCTCGGCGGTGTCTACGCGGGCGACGCGTACCGCATCTCGATGCGCTCGGCGGTCCCGCAGCTCTACCAGGCCGCGCTGACCCACGACTCCCTCACCGAGGCCGTCCGCGAGATCCAGGCCAGGGTCGCAGCAAACCAGCAGACCGGGCCGGTGTTCATGGGCATCGAGGGCGGCGTCGGCCGACTCCCCCTCACGGTCGCGGAGTCGGTGCGCGCGCGGGGCGGCGAGATCGTGACCAGTACGCCGGTGACCGAGCTGCGCCGCGAGGCGCCGACCGGATGGCGCGTCGTCGCCGGCGACCGGGTGCTGCACGCCGAGGCGGTCGTGGTCGCCGTACCCGCCCCGGCCGCCGCCGGGCTGCTGCGCGCCGAGGCCCCGGAGGCCGCCACCGAGCTGGCCGGCATCGAGTACGCCTCCATGGCCCTGGTCACCCTCGCCTACCGCCGCGCCGACACCGAGCTCCCCCCGGGCAGCGGCTTCCTGGTGCCGCCGGTCGACGGGCGCACCATCAAGGCGTCGACGTTCGCCTCGCAGAAGTGGGGCTGGATCGCCGACGAGAACCCCGACGTGGTCGTGCTGCGTACCTCCGTCGGGCGGTACGGCGAGACGGAGATCCTCCAGCGCGACGACGACCACCTCGTCGACGTCTCACGCCAGGACCTCAAGGCGGCGACCGGCCTCGACGCCACCCCCCTGGAAACCCGCGTCACCCGCTGGACCGACGGCCTGCCCCAGTACCCGGTCGGCCACCACGCGCGCGTGGCCCGCGTCCGAGAGCACATCGCCAAGCTGCCCGGCCTCGCGGTGTGCGGCGCGCAGTACGACGGCGTGGGCATCCCGGCCTGCATCGCGAGCGCGTACGCCGCGGTGGACCAGATCCACGGTGACCTGAGCGCCGTGGAGGAGCTCACCGCCCACCCGGTGCAGAGTCTGCACGGCGGAGCGGGAGAATAGGTGCCATGAGTGACGACGCCTCCACCACCGAGTCCGGCAGGATCCCGAACAAGGGCAAGCTGGCCAAGGACCTCAACGATGTCATCCGCTACACCCTCTGGTCCGTCTTCAAGCTGAAGGACGTGCTCCCCGAGGACCGCGCGGGCTACGCCGACGAGGTCCAGGAGCTGTTCGACCAGCTCGCCGCCAAGGACGTGACGATCCGCGGCACGTACGACGTGTCAGGCCTGCGCGCCGACGCCGACGTCATGATCTGGTGGCACGCCGAGACCAGCGACCAACTGCAGGAGGCGTACAACCTCTTCCGCCGCACCAAGCTGGGCCGTGCCCTGGAGCCGGTCTGGTCGAACATGGCGCTGCACCGCCCCGCCGAGTTCAACCGCTCGCACATCCCGGCGTTCCTCGCCGACGAGACGCCGCGCAACTACGTCAGCGTCTACCCCTTCGTGCGCTCCTACGACTGGTACCTGCTGCCCGACGAGGACCGCCGCCGCATGCTCGCCGACCACGGCAAGATGGCCCGCGGCTACCCGGACGTCCGCGCCAACACGGTCGCCTCGTTCTCGCTGGGCGACTACGAGTGGCTCCTGGCGTTCGAGGCCGACGAGCTGTACCGCATCGTCGACCTCATGCGCCACCTGCGGGCCTCCGAGGCCCGGATGCACGTCCGCGAAGAGGTGCCGTTCTACACGGGCCGTCGCAAGAGCGTGGCCGAGCTGGTCGCCGGGCTCGCCTGAGAGGTCTCCTCGAAGTTCGACGCAGCCCCGCGCCCCTCCAGGGGCGCGGGGCTGCGTCAATGTGCGGCTCCGCCGCGTGGGCGCGACCGGCTACGGACGGGCCGCAGCCTCATGACGGCGCTTGCGCGGAGCGCTCGGCTTCGGCTCGGGATGCCCCGCGCACTCCGCCTGCCGCTCCGGGAGGCGGCCCTCCAGCAGATACGCGTCGACATGGCCGTTGACGCACGCGTTCGGGCCGTACGCGATGCCGTGCGTGCCCGCGTCCCGCTCGGTCACCAGGACCGACCCCGACAGCCGCCGCTGCATCTCCAGCGCCCCCGCGTACGGTGTGGCGGCGTCCCGCTCGGCGGCCAGGATCAGGATCGGCGGCACCTCACCCGGCCCGGTCCGCACATCGAGGGGCTCCTGCCGGGGCGCCTGCCAGTAGGCGCACGGCAGGTTCATCCACACGTTGTCCCAGGTCTCGAACGGCGCCACCCGCGCGAGCTGGGTGTTGTCCCGGTCCCAGACCGCCCAGTCCGTCGGCCAGGGGGCGTCGTTGCACTCCACGGCGGTGTAGACCGCGCTTGAGTTCTCGTCCTCGGCCGCCGCCTCCGTCACCGGCGAGGCCAGCTCGACCAGCGGCTTCACATCGCCCTTCAGATACGCCGACAGCGCCTGCGCCCGCGCGGGCCAGTAGTCGTCGTAGTACCCGGCCTGCAGAAACGCCTCCTGCAACTGCCCGGGCCCGACCTTCCCGCCGGCCGGCTTCCCGGCCAGCCGCTCCCGCACCTTGTCGTAGCTGCGCAGCACCTTTTCGGCCGTGTCCCCGAGGCCGTACACCCGGTCGTGCCTGGCCACCCACTTCCGGAAGTCCGCCCACCGCCCCTCGAACGCCGCCGACTGGGTGAGGTTGCTGCGGTACCAGATCTGGGCCGGGTCCGGGTTCACCGCCGAGTCGAACACCATCCGCCGCACATGGGAGGGGAAGAGGGTGGCGTACAGCGCGCCGAAGTAGGTGCCGTACGACGCGCCCATGAACGTCAGCTTCCGCTGGCCCAGCGCGGCGCGCAGGACGTCCAGGTCACGGGCGTTGTTGAGGGAGTTGTAGTGCCGCAGTGCGCTGCCGGTGCGCCGGGCGCAGCCGCGTGCGTAGGCCTTCGCCTTGGCGATGCGTTCCCGCTTGTACGACTCGGTGGGGTGTGTCGGCGCGTCCATGGGCCCGTTGACGTACTGCTTGGGGTCCTGGCAGGAGACCGGCGCGGACGGCCCCACGCCGCGCGGGGCGTAGCCGACGAGGTCGTACGCGCCCGCCAGCCGCTTCCACGCGGGCAGCACACCGATCAGCGGGAAGTGCAGGCTGGAGGAGCCGGGCCCGCCCGGGTTGTAGACCAGGGCGCCTTTCGTCGGCACCCGGCGCTTGCTGTTCTGCGGGTCCTTGTGCGTGGCCGGGACCCGGCTGACGGTGAGTCGGATCTGCTTGCCCTCGGGGTCGGCGTAGTCGAGCGGGACGGAGACCGTGCCGCACTTCACGGCGGCCGGCAGGTCCAGCTTCTTGGGGCAGTTGCCGAAGGTGATGCCGGCCGCCTCGGCGCGTGCGGCGGCCGCCTCGGCGCCCTGCTGTTCGTCCAGGCGGCGGGCGGCGACGCCATCGGCGCTGCCGGCCGGGGCGGCGGAGAGGGTGGTCAGGAGCAGAGCCCCGGCGACCGAGTAGAGGGCGGGAGCTCTCATCACGTATCCCTTCAGTGCACGGCAGCGACAAAAGGGATATTTGGTTCGTCTGTTGATGAAGGCAAGCACCGTCTGCCGGTGTCGGCGTCATTGCCCCCGATGCGTCACCGGGGCCCGGAACCGTCAGTCGCGCCGCGGGGCCGGATCATGGTGCGGCGCGCGGTGCGCGAAGGCCTGCCGCAGCTCCGGCTCACCGATCGCGCGCACGCCCCGTACGGCGACGGAGGTGAGGTACGTACGGTCGCCCCCGCCCCCCGAGCGCCGGACCAGGGCACTGAGCAGCCGCTGCCCGGCCGGCGAGGCCCACTGCGCGTACGGCAGGATCTCGACCCGCGCCACGGCGAGGCAGCTCAGGGTCAGCACGAAGGGCAGCGCGAACCACAGGGCGACCAGATGCGCCGGCATGTCCGACGGGGCCGGTGCCAGCAGCGCGACCGCCCCCAGCGCCAGGACGGCCACCGCGGCCAGCCGCACCTGCCGGACCGACGTCGCGACGTCGCTGCGCGCCCCGTCGGGCACCGCGAGGCCCGCGCTGACCAGTCGGTCGGCGAGACTGCCGACCGCGTCGGCGGCGGCCGCGGCGTCCCGCACCGGCTCGATCCGCGACTGGCCCTCCGGCCCGATGGCCCCTATCACCGAGCGCTCCATCTCGTCGCGCCCGCGCGGATCGACGACCGTCGCCCAGCCGGTGTGGGCGAGCAGCAGCCGGTGCTGCCGCGCCATGGAGACGAGCGTCAGATCGGCGACCCGCCGGGGACCGCCGGACAGGAAGGCGGCCTCGTACAACGTCAGATCACGGCCCTGGCCTGCGGTCGCCTCATTCCTGTCCACGGCTGTGGCATGTACGGCGGCGAGGCACAGGCGCGTGCAGGCCGTGCCGGCGATGGCCCAGGCCGCGAGCAACAAAAGCACCCAGAACATGGCACCATTTTGCGGCTAAACCGCCGCCGCTCTCGCGGACTTGGTTGCTCGCCGTGGGGGCTTCTCAATTAATGGTTGCGGCCCTGGGGTGCTTTTTCAGGATGTACCGGAATTGTCGGGCGGAGGGCTGGTCGCGGCCGACGGCAGGGTGTACGTCGGTGTCGGGGGCGGGGTCACCGGGGCGGCCGGAGCGGGGTCGACGGTCGGACCGGGCGGTGTGGGGGCCGGGGTGAGCGGAGGGGTGCTGTCGGCGACCATGTCGCGGGCCATGGCGTCGTAGTCGACGTACCCGGTGGCCTCCAGGACCGTGATGTGGTCAAGGACCGTGGTGTTGGCGTCGTCGGCGAGCTTGCGGACCAGGGAGTTGCGGGTACTGGCCCGTACCTGGGCGACGACCGAGAACACCTTGCCGTGCGCCAGCCGCAGGATGTTCGCGAACTGCCGGTCGTACTCCGCGCCCTGGGCCGAGTCGAGGGTCGCCAGCCACCCCTGCTGCTGCTCGGAGGGCTCGTTGGGCAGCGCGAGGCTCAGCTTCGCGGCGACGTCGCGTACCCGCTCGTCCAGGAACGTGTGCCCCTGGACGAGATGGCGCCCCGCGGTCCGTACGGCCTCGGTGGTGCCCTTCTGCTGCGCCTGCTGACCGGCCGGCAGCTCCCACAGGCCGGCCAGCCGGACCTTGGTGATGAACTCGCGGTCCAGTCCGGACAGCGGCCCGTACCCGGTCGAGACGGTCTCGGCGTTGAGTACGTCCAGGCCGGTCCCGGACCGGTCGGCGTACGACCAGATCGGGAAGATCATCGCCAGCAGCGTCGCCGTCAGGCCCGTGATGATGAGCCCGGTACCGCTGAAGATGCCTCGGCCGTTGATGGGTGGTCGCGGTCGCATGGTGCCTCCTGTTGCGGCACCGCACGTTAGTGCGCTTCGAGGGTTGGGTTGGCATATTACTTCGGGGTACACCGGTGCCTACGCCAACTGCCGTACAGGAGCGAATGGTTGCAACGGGGGTCGATACGGGCGAATAGGGGAGTGAGGGGGCGTGACGGTTCGGGGCGAACGCGGGTGAAACGGTCGCTGTGTGTTCGCTGTGCGGCCGGGATGTTAATCCACGCACACTCGGGGAGGCTGGCCGCCTAGTCGCGGGGCGGCCGAGGGCGTACGCCGGGTACGTGGGGTGGATCGGGGCTTGGGCGGCTTGGCGGGGTGGGTCGGGTGCTTCGGCGGCGGCTGGGCCAGGGAGGTAGGGCGCTTGGGCGGTTGGGCGAGGTGGGTCGGGCGCTTGGGTGGCTGGGCGAGGTGGGCAGGGGGTGGCGGCTGAGCTCACCGCCGCTCACCGCCGCAGCAGCACCCGCCGCGTGGCCCGGGCCAGCCGCACCCCCGGCCGACGCGACCGCGGCCTCGGCCCCGACCGCTCCAACCACCACTCCCGCAACTCCGCCCGCACCCGTGCGTCTTCGAGCCGCCCCTCGGACAGCAGATACCCGGCGAAGTCCAGCGCGTCGCGCCGGTAGCCGTCGGACATCGGGTGTCCATGCGTGTACGCGACGAAGGCCCGCCGATATCCCTCCCCGAGGATCACCGGCAACTCCGGCGCGACCTTCGCCACGACGTCCGCCCGCTTCCCGGCGAGCGCCCGAGCCTGCACCCCGAGCCGCACCCGGTCGAACCCCTCCGGCACCGGCGTCCCGGCGACCAGCGCGGACAACAGGGCGGCCTGCGCGAGAGCGAGCCGCTGCCGGGCGGGCTCTACGGGCACGGCGACGGACGCCGAACCCTGCTCGTCGGCTGCCGCCGGCTCATCTGCTGCCCCCGGCTCACTGGCTGCCGCCTGCTCATGGGCTGTCGCCTGCTCACCGGGTGCCTCCGGCTCACCGGGTGCCTCCGGCTCACTGGCCGCCGCCCGCTCACCGGCCGCCTCCGGTTCACCCGCCGTCCCCTGCCTACCCGCGACCTCCCGCGAGACAGCCGTGGACTCCCGCACGTCACCTGTCGGCTCCCCCGAGGTTCCCGCCGGCTCCCGCAAGTCACCCGCCGGCTCCCCCGAGGCTCCTGCGGCCTCCCGCAAGTCACCCGCCGGCTCCCGCAAGCCGCCCGTTGGCTCCCGCAAGCCATCCGTCGGCTCCCGCGAAGCTCCCACCGGCTCCCGCGAAGCCCCCGCCCCGGCGGTCGTCTCCGCACCACCCAGGCCCGCCGTCGACGTCGCGTCCGTCCGTGCGAAGGCCCTCTCCCAGGACGCCTCCCGCTCGGCGGCGCCCTTCTCCAGAGCGCCCCGAATCGCCGTCAACTCCCGCTCCAGCTCGCCCGGCTCGGGGAAGTTCTCGTCCCGCTCCAGCAGCACGCCCGGCGGGGACACCCGGGAGGCGAGGTCGGTGAGGATGTCGAGGACCGGCTGGGGGACGGGGTGGGCGTGGCTGTCGTGCCAGACGCCGTCGCGTTCGAAGCCGCCCGCGACATGGACGTACGCGATGGCCTCCAGCGGCAGCTCGGCGAGCGCCTTGGCCGGGTCCTCGGCGCGGTTGACGTGGTTGGTGTGGAGGTTGGCGACGTCGATGAGGAGCCGTACGCCGGTGCGGTCGGCGAGCTCGTACAGGAACTGTCCCTCGGTCATCTCCTCGCCCGGCCAGGAGATCAGCGCGGCGATGTTCTCCACGGCGAGCGGCACGGGCAGCGCGTCCTGGGCGATGCGGACGTTCTCGCACAGCACGTCGAGGGCGTCCCGGGTGCGCGGGACGGGCAGCAGGTGCCCCGCCTCAAGCCGCGGGGACGCGGTCAGCGCACCGCCCGCCCGTACGAAGGCGATGTGCTCGGTGACCAGCGGCGACCCCAGTGCCTGCACCCGCTCGGCGAGCGCGGTCAGCCGGTCGGCGTCGGGTCGTTCCGCGCCGCCCAGTCCGAGCGAGACGCCGTGCGGGACGACGGTCACGCCGCGCTCCCGCAGCCGCAGAAGGGATTCCGGAAGGTGTCCGGGGCAGACGTTCTCGGCGACGGTCTCGACCCAGTCGATGCCCGGCATGCGCTCCACGGCGTCCGCGATCTCCGGACGCCATCCGATCCCCGTGCCCAGTCGCTCCATCGTCGTCCCCTCCTCGGCCTCTTCCGTACCCGCTGTCCCGTCTCCTCGGACGTGCCGGATGTGACGGGGTATGGCCCCGGCACCGTGATCCGAACCCCCCGGGGACGACCTTCAGAGCAACATTTGAGGTTGGCGCCCCCGCCCGGACACCGGACGCGCACCTCCGCCCGCGCCCCGAACCTCACGGCCACCACTGCCAGGAGGTACGGGCGCCGCGCCACGGATGTTCATCTACCGCGCCCGCGCAGCACGCCGTACAACTCTTTCGGCACCCGTGGACGTCTCATACGGCACGGGCACGAACCACACGAGGCGCTGCCGAGGGGGGACCCGCTTTGTTACGTGTTCACTTCACCGCCGAGGACCTGGCACGCGTCACCGTCGCCACGGAGCTGGATCCGCTGTGGGAGACGATGCTCGGGGTCCAGCAGCTGGGCCAGGCCGTGCACGGGGTGCCCGCGCTGCAGGCCTGGCGGCGGCGGGCCCGGAGTGTCATCGGGCAGGCCGGTGCGGCCGCGGCGGTGCGGATGCTCGGCGCCCTGCTGCCGACCCGCGGCTACTTCCCGGACTTCCTCACCCCCGACGCGGCCGAGCACGGCCTCAGGTCCGGGCTGGACGCGATCCGCGGCACCCCGCCCGGGCGACTGAGACTCGAACTGGGACAGCTCGCGGGCGGCGCTCGGCCCCAGCGTCGGCCCCCTCCTGTCTGGGTGCGCAATCTCGCCTACGGGGATCGCGAGGGGATGGCCGATCTCACCCACGCCATCCGGGCCGTGCACGAGCGGGTGATCGCCCCCGACTGGACGGAGGCCGAGGCCCGGGTAGAGGGGGACCGCGCCCGGCGCGCACGGACCCTTCGGGACGCCGGGCTGCACGGTCTGCTCGGTTCGCTGAGCCCGCTCGTGCGGTGGGAGCCGCCGGTGCTGCACGTGGACTATCCGGTGGACCGCGATCTGCGGCTGGCCGGGCGGGGGCTGCGGCTGATCCCCTCGTACTTCTGCCGACGCGCCCCCATCGCGCTGGCCGACCCCCAACTGCGCCCCGTCCTCGTCTACCCCGTCGACCACGGCGCCTTCCGGGCCGCGCGGGACACCTCCGGGACCACCCCGCAGGCACTGGCCGCGCTGCTGGGCCGCACGCGCGCGCGTACGCTGGCCGCGCTGCACGACGCCGCCACCACCGGTGAACTCGCCCGTCGGCTGCGCGTATCGCCCGCGTCCGCCAGCCAGCATGTGCACGTCCTGGTGGCCGCCAACCTCGCCCGCAGCCAGCGCGTCGGCAGTCAGGTGCTGCACACGCTGACACCGCTCGGCGCCGCGCTGCTGAGCGGCGACTGTGCGCCACCGGAGCCATGACCTGCGGTTTTCGGCCCCCGCTGAAACGTATGGTCCGTCCGGTGCGTCAACCCTCACCCTGTTGGTGCCGAAGACCGGGGGCTCGACCGGCCCCCGAGTGCGTCGCGGCACACCACATCCAGGGGGATCCCATGGCTCTCCAGCGGCTCGTCACCCTCGCGTCCTCGGCCGCCATGATCGCGGCGGCCTCACTGTTCGGGCTGAGCGCCCAAGCCCAGGCCGCCCATGCCCAGGCCGCCGATATCCAAGCTGCCGATATCCAGGCTGCCGACGCCCAGGCCGCGCCCAGGGCCGGCTGTTCGTCGATCGGCGGCGGGAAGTACAACTGCCATGTGTGGAAGACGGCTTCCACCTGGTGGTGCACCACCACCGACCAGACCGACAGCTGCGACGGCGTCCCGGCCGGAATCCTGTACGGCGGCACGAACTACTTCTACTGCCAGATCTGGGGCCACGAGTTCAGGTACGGCAGCTACTACAACCACTACTGGGCCCGCACGGACGACGACAGCGGCAACAAGCGCGTCTGGCTCCCCGTCGTCTGGATCAGCGGCGGCGTCAACGACGGCCCCATTCCCGGGCTCCCGTTCTGCTAGGGCCTGTCGTCACAATCCCGCCTGCCCGGCCCGGACCCCGTACCACGTCTCCGCACTCGCCCTCTCCAGTGAAGGAACGCCCCCACATGGCAGACGAGTTGGTCCTGCGCGCCCAGAGATTCGTCAACCAGACCTACGGCGACAAGATCGGCATGACCGTGGAGGAGAACGGCCGTACCGGATGGAGCACCATGTACGCCCTGACCAGGGCGCTGCAATGGGAGCTCGGCATCAGCCCGGTCTCGGACTCGTTCGGCCCCACCACCCTGCGCACCCTGACGCAGAGGTTCCCCCGGCTCAACGCCACCACCGTGCCGTCGGCGAACTTCTGCCGCATCATCCAGTCCGCGATGTACTGCAAGGGCTACGACGGCGGCGACATCGACGGCATCTACAACGAGAACGTCCAGGCCGGCATCAGCAGGATGAAGCGGGACATGGGCGTCGACGGCGTATACCCCGGCTCCGATCTGACCCCGAAGGTCTTCAAGGGCCTGCTGAACATGGACCCCTACGTCGTCGTCAAGTACGGGGACCGGCCCGGCGACGAGGACATCCGCTCGATCCAGCGCTGGCTCAACGGGCGGTACATCCACCGCCAGGACTTCTTCGTGATCCCCTGCGACGGCCACCACTCCCGTGACGTGGCCAAGTCCATGCTGTTCGCCATCCAGTACGAGCTGGGCATGGCCGACGGCGTGGCCAACGGTGTGTTCGGACCCGCGACCCAGGCGGGCCTCAAGCAGCACACCCTCACGGTCGGCAGCACGGGCACCTGGGTGAACCTGTTCACCGCCGGCATGATCCTCAACCAGCGGCCGCACATCGCGTTCAGCGGCACCTTCACCTCCGAGCTGTCCTCGCAGGTGTTCGAGTACCAGGACTTCCTCCAGCTCTCACTGAGCGGCGACGGCGACTACTCCACCTGGGCGTCCCTGCTGGTCTCCTACGGCGACCAGTCCCGCTCGGGCTCCGCCTGCGACTGCGTCACCACCATCACCGAGGCCCGCGCCCAGGCCCTGCGGTCCGCCGGCTACTTCCGTGTCGGCCGCTACCTGTGCAACGTCCCGGGCGGCCGGGACAAGATGATCAAGCCCGGTGAGCTCCAGACCATCGCGTCGAACGGCCTGAGCTGCTTCCCGATCTACCAGACCTTCAGCAACGGCGCGTCCTACTTCAACTACAACCAGGGCACCCGAGACGGCCTGGACGCGATCGACTGGGCCAAATACCACGGCTTCAAGGACGGCACCCGTATCTACTTCGCCGTCGACTACGACGCCTACGACCACGAGGTCACCTCCAACATCCTCCCGCACTTCAGGGGCATCCACCGCGCGGTGCAGGAGAACTCCCGCTACCGGATCGGCATTTACGGCCCGCGCAACGTGTGCCGCAGGGTGCGTGAGGCCGGGTACACCGACGCCAGCTTCGTCTCCGACATGTCCAGCGGGTTCTCCGGGAACCTGGGCTTCCCGATGCCCGGCGACTGGGCCTTCGACCAGATCGCCACCGTCACCGTGGGGTCCGGTGCCGGGGCCATCGAGATCGACAAGAACATCGTCTCCGGACGTGACCTCGGGCAGAGCAGCTTCGACCCCGGTGCCAGCACCGTCGGGCTGGACGTCGACTTCAACCCGGCGTACCGGGACGCGATGCTCCAGGAGGTGCGCTCGTACCTGGAGTCCATAGGGGTGCCCGAGACCGGCGGTGACGGCTGGACCGACAAGGACTGGGCGACCCTCGGCGGCATCTCCAACACCAAGGCGTTCGAGCTGGTCCTCTCCGCCGACTGGCTGTTCACCTCGCTCGCCCGTCAACTCCGGCTGCGCAAGGCCCTGATCCAGGCTCCGGTGCTGTGGGAGCTGCGCAAGCTCAACCCGCTGGACTTCGCCGCCGACACCGCCGTCAAGACAGGTGTGAAGGACGACTGCAGCACCGGCTGGGGCCAGATCTTCGCCTGGGTGGCGATCGAGGCCAGGAACTACTGCGTCCGGGAGGGCATCATCAACGGCCCGATCCTGGACCGGGGCCAGGACCTGGGATCGGTGTGGACCCAGCTGAACGAGGACGCGATCTACAACATCAAGACGGCGTCCTACCTGACGATCTACAACGCCCACCAGATCAGCCGGCCCCGACCGGCCCCGGACACCAGCGAGTCCGACTCCGAGATGATCCTCGCCCGCTACAACGGCCCCCTCACGGTGGACGGCAAGCCGAACGAACCCGCCCTGGAGTACGGCCGTCAACTCATGGGCCTGTACCGGGTGCTGGAGAAGTACTACCGGCTCTCCCGCAATCAGTGACAGCGACCGAGACCTCAAGGAGACGACGAGCGTGACAACTGGCATGGCAGACATGACCCGACGCGATGTCGTCAGGCGTACGGCCGCCCTCGGCACCGTGGTTCTGGCGAGCGGCTCCCTACTGGCCCTGCCCACAGTGGCGTCGGCCGCCGAGAGACCCGGCCCCGGCGCCGCACCGGGACGGCCGACCTCGCCCAACGGCTGGGAACTGGAGGAGAGAGCCAACGACGTCTCCACGGTGTGGACGCGCCGCGCCCCTGGCACCCCCTGCGACCTGGACGTACGCCTCGGCGACGTGGAGACCGTCCTGGTGCATGTCGTGCGGCGCTTCCACTACGAGATCGACGAACTGCGCGCCGGAGACCTGACCGGCTGGCGCGCACCGTCCCGGGTGCGGCTGGACCGGGCGGAGGGCAACCAGGCCTCCGGTACGGCCGTCGCGATCCGGCCCGGCTCCTACCCGCCCGGCGTGCAGGGAGGGTTCTACCCGCCCCAGCTCCTGGTGGTCCGCGACATCCTCGCCGAGTGCGACGGCGTCGTACGGTGGGGCGGGGACGACGGCCGGCCCTACGAGGCGCTGTTCTCCATCGGTGTACCGCCCGGTGACAAGCGGCTGACGACGCTCGTGGCCAGACTGCGCACCTGGGCCGAGGAGCCCGGCAAGGGCCCCGGAACCCCCGTGGCGTGACCTGAACCGCCGCTTCACCTCGATCGACGCCCCGAAGCCGACACCAGGCTTCGGGGCGTCTTCTGTCCTGTGCCACGCTGACCGAAAGCTGACGGAAAACTTTCGCCGTAGAGGTCTAGACCGGTGTCGGTGGCGCGCCCGCGTCGGTCGCGTGTTCCTCCGCCCGGCCTTCGGGAGTCCTCGGGGATGCGAGCGTGCCAGGTCAGCCGGATTTCCCCCGCGGCCTTCCGAATCCGCATTGATTTCAGCCATCTGAAAACCGCGCAACGGACATCATTCAATGCGGAATAAAATGGTCCGGTCGTGCGGTGAATGGCGTGAATTAAGTGTTGCCGGGAAGTCCCTGCGGCGAATCGGGCTGGTAGTTGATTTTTGCTTGTGGGAGGATATTCACAGGGATGGGTGGTCTCGTCCGAAAGGCTGCGTCTGATCGGCTGCCCGTGCCGCGCGAGAATCAGCCGCCGAGACTGGGGGACAAGTCGGCTCATGAACTTGGTGGAGCGGGAAAAAGAACTGTCGATCATGGAGGGCATGCTCGACGCGGCCATGACCGGGCACGGCGGGGTGCTGTGGGTGAGCGGTGCGGTGGCGAGCGGAAAGACGGCGCTGCTCCGCGCCTTCGAAGAGCGGGCGACTGCCGCTGGAGCACTGTTGTTGCAGGCCACGGCGTCGGACGCGGAGCGCGACATGCCCCTTGGGGTGATGGGGCAGCTGCTGCTCGGAATGGGGGCGCCGCACGAGGGTGTCGCCGGCGCCGCGCGGTCGCCGGACGGTGCCGCGCTTCCCGCGGTGGTGGTCACGGAACTGTGCGGGATTGTCCTCGAAAAGGCAAGGGAAAAGCCCGTGATACTCATCGTCGATGATGTGCATCACGTTGATCCGTATTCGGTTGAGTGTCTGTTCTATCTGGCGCGCAGGCTGACCAGAAAACGCATTCTCATGGTCCTCGCGGAGAGTGGCGGCGAGTTAAACGACAGCACCCGCGTCCAGGTGGATTTTCTCCGCCTTCCGGGCTGCCGCAATATCCGGCTCGGCCCGCTGACCCGACGCGGTGTCGGCGACATGATCGGTGTCCATGGCGGGGAACGGTGGCGGACGCGCGCGCTCGTCACCCATCTGCACCGGACCGGTGGCGGCAATCCCCTGCTGACGAAGGCCCTCCTGGAGGACACGGCCGCGTCGCTCGCCGACGGCGCCGCGCACGAACCCGACGCGTGCGTGCCGGGCGAGTCCTACGAGCGTGCCGTCACCGCCTGCCTCTACCGAGGCGACCCCGCGCTGCGGCACATCGCTCGGGCGCTCGCCGTACTCGGTCCTCAGGCCGCGCCCGCCGAACTGGCCGAAGTCCTGGGCACCGGCCGCGAGTCGGTGCACCGCGGCCTCTCCGCCCTCGGCACCAGCGGGCTGCTCGGCACCGGCTGGTTCCGGCACGAGGCGGGCCGCTGCGCGGTGCTGCGCGGCATGGAACCCGCCGACCGGGCCCGCCTGGAGGCCCGCGTCGCCACCGTGCTGCACGAGCACGGCAGGTCCGCGACCGTCGTCGCCCGGCATCTGATGCTCGCCGAGCGCGTCGACGACGTATGGGCGCTGCCGACCCTGCTGGAGGCGGCAGACCGGGCGCTGGCCGACGACGACGTCACCCTGGCGCTGTCCTGTCTGCGCGCCGCCCGTGATCTGTGCACCGACGAGGGGCGCGCCCTGGACATCAGGGCCGCGCTGACCCGGGCCGCCTGGCGGGTCAACCCGGCCATCGGCACCCGCTACCTGCCCGAACTCACGACCGCCGCCCTGGCGGGCCGCCTCGGACCCCGGCACTGCGCCGAACTGGCCGGCCATCTCCTCTGGTTCGGCCAGGTCGACCAGGCGCTCGCCGTCCTGCACACCGCTCAGCGCGGCGGCGCGGGCACGGGACTGCGCCACCGGCTCGACGACATCCGGCTGTGGATGGCCCGCACCTACCCCGGACTGCCCCGCGCCCGCCGGGCCGAACGCGCCGACCCCGGCGGTGCGGTGCGGCGCGTGGTCCCCTCCCCGCGCAGCGTCCATGACCGGGTGGCGACCCTGGCGCAGGCGGCGTCCGACCCCACCAGGGACGACGTCGTGGTCCGGGCGGAACAGATCCTCCAGGGCACCCGCCTCGACGACCACACGGTCCCCTCGCTGGTCACCACCCTGGATTCGCTCGTGCTCGCCGACCACCTCGACGAGGCGGCGTACTGGTGCGAGACGCTCCTCAAGGAGGCCACCGAGCGCGGCGCCCCCATGTGGCAGGCCCGGTTCGCGTCCGTCAAGGCCCGGATAGAGGTGCGCCTCGGCGGGCTGACCGCCGCCGAGGAGTCCGCGCGCACGGCGAACGCCCTGGTACCCGCCGAAGGCTGGGGAGTCGCCCTCGCGTCGCTCGTCGCGGTCGCCGTCTATGTGAACACCGCCATGGGCCGGCTCGGCGAGGCGGCCGACCGGCTCAGCGTGCCGGTCACCGAGGCGGCGTTCCAGACCCCCGACGGACTGCTCTACCTGTGGGCGCGCGGCTGCTACTACCTCGCGGCCGGACGCCCCTACGCGGCGCTCGACGACTTCCGCGCCTGTGGCGACACCATGACCGGCTGGGGCCTCGACCTGCCCGCCCTGGTGCCCTGGCGCACCGACGCCGCCCTCGCCCACCTGGCGCTCGGCGACGAACGCCGCGCCCGCGCCCTGGCGGAGGAACAGCTCGCACTGGTCGGCCCCGGCGCCGCATGGACGCGCGGAGTGTCGCTGCGGGTCCTCTCCCGCACCCTCGCCCCGGCCCGCCGCCTGCCGCTGCTGGGCGAGGCCGTCGAGATCCTGCGGGAGACCGGGCACCGGCTCGAACTCGTCCGGGCGACCGGCGAGTTGGCGCGTGCCCACCGCGAACTCGGCGACCCGGGGCAGGCCCGCGCGCTCGCCCGCAGAGCACGCCAGCTGGCCGGCGAGTGCGGCGTACCGGTCCCCGAGGCGCCGCCCTCCCACACCGGCACGCCCGCCGCGCAGGACGGCGCGGGCACGTCCCGGAGCCGACAGCACCCGGTCGAACTCAGCGACGCGGAGCTGCGCGTGGCGACGCTCGCCGCCCGGGGACTCACCAACCGGGAGATCGCCGCCAAGCTGTTCATCACGGTGAGCACCGTCGAACAGCACCTCACGCGCGCGTACCGAAAACTGGACGTCCAGCGCCGCACCGACCTGATGGACAAGATCGCCTCCGCGCCCGACCCCGACCAGGGCCCGGAACACCGTCACCGCGCGGAGCGCCACCCGGCGTGAGAGGTTCGGGAAGAGGAGTCCTTCGGTCATCGGCGAGGTCACAACTCCCTGCGCGAGGTCACCACCGCCTGCCTGCCGGGCGGGCGTTGCGGTCGGTTCCGCTCCGGTTGTTCTACGGGGCGGGCGGTCACAGCGCGGTCCGAAAGCGCGCCCGGGTCACAGGAGTCGACGGGGTACCACAGCCGGTCCCCGGGACTCCGGCCGGCGGCCGATCTGCCCTGATCCGGGCCTGTGGACGGGCGGTTCGCGCCGGTACGCTGCGATCTGCGCCCGGCGGGCTGTGACCGGTGCGTGACGGGGGATCGGGCAGTCTCGTGCGGCGTGATCAGGGGGGCCGCCCGGCCCGGCCGGACGCGAGGAGTGTCGATGAGGGTGCTGGTGGTCGAGGACCACGCCGAACTCGCCCAGTCCGTGGCGCGGGTGCTGCGCCGCGAGGGCATGGCCGTGGACGTCACCTACGACGGCACGGACGCGCTGGAGCGCACGTCGGTCGTCGACTACGACGTCGTCGTCCTCGACCGGGACCTGCCCGGCATACACGGTGACGAGGTGTGCAGCCGGCTCGCCGACCAGCCCGTCCACGCCCGGGTGCTGATGCTGACCGCGTCCAGCACCATCGCCGACCGCGTCGAGGGCCTGAGCCTCGGCGCGGACGACTACCTGCCCAAGCCCTTCGCCTACGCCGAACTCGTCGCCCGCATCCGCGCCCTCGGCCGCCGCTCCCAGCCGGCCGTACCGCCCGTCCTCGTCCACGGCGATCTGCGCCTCGACCCGGCACGACGGATCGCGACCCGCGCCGCCCGGCGTCTCGCGCTCACCCCGAAGGAACTCGCCGTCCTGGAGTACCTGCTCGCGGCCCAGGGACGGGTGGTGTCGGCGGAGGAACTGCTGGAACGCGTCTGGGACGAGGCCACCGACCCCTTCACCACCACCGTCAAGGCGACCATCAACCGGCTGCGCCCCAAGCTCGGCGAACCGCCGCTGATCGAGACCGTCCCCCGCGGCGGCTACCGGATCTGAGGCACCATGCGACTTCCCAAGCCCGCCGCCCCGCCGCTCGCCGGCGCCGCCCGCCTCCTCGCCGCCGCCGTACGCCGGCTGACACCCCGCCGGGTCCGGATGCGCCTCACCCTGCTGTACGGCGTGCTCTTCGTCGTCTCCGGCGCGGTACTGCTCGCCATCACCTACCTGCTCGTCACACACGCCTCGTCGAACGTCATCGTCGGCAGGGAGGGCGGCGACGTGTCCCGCACGACCCGGGACCCCGGCTCCGGCCCCTCCCTCGGCCTGACCGACGGCACCCCGCCCGGCCTGGACGCCGGCATGGGGAACCTGCGCGAACACGCCTACCGCCAGCACCAACAGGGGCTGGAGAACCTGCTGGTGCAGGCCGGCATAGCCCTCGCCATCATGGCGGTGATCTCCATTGTGCTCGGCTGGCTGGTCGCCGGACGGGTGCTACGGCCGCTGCGCACCATGACCGGCACCATCCGCCGTATCTCCGCACGCAATGTGCACGAGCGCCTCGCCGTCGCCGGGCCCGCCGACGAACTGAAGGACCTCGCCGACACCGTCGACGGACTCCTCGGCCGGCTGGAAGTCGCGCTCGACTCCCATCGGCGCTTCGTCGCCAACGCCGCGCACGAACTGCGCACCCCGCTCACCCTGGAGCACGCGCTGGTGGAGGAGTCGCTCATGGACCGCGACGCCACCGTGGACTCCTACCGCTCCAACATGGAGCGCCTGCTGGCGAGCAGTCAGCAGCAGGCGCGTCTGCTGGAGTCGCTGCTCACCCTGTCCAGCAGCGAGCGCGGACTGGACCGCCGGGAGGCCGTCGACCTCGCCGACGCCGCCGAGCAGGCGGTCGCCATCCCGCGCCCCGACGCCGCACAGCGCGACCTCGACGTGCGGATCAGGACGGCGCCCGCCCCCGTGACGGGCGACGCCGCACTCGTGCAGCGACTGGTGGCCAACCTCGTCGACAACGCCGTGGACTACAACGTCCCCGGCGGACATGTGCAGATCACCACGGCCACCCGGGGCAGGCACGCCGTGGTGCGGGTCGCCAACACCGGGCCCGAGGTCCCGCCGGACCAGGTCGAGCGGCTCTTCGAGCCCTTCCAGCGGCTCGGCCGCACCGCGGGCGGCGGCCATCACGGGCTGGGCCTGTCCATCGTCCGCACCATCGCCACCGCCCACGACGCCGTGCTCACCGCCCGCGCACGACCGGGCGGCGGACTGGTCGTCGAAGTCGCCTTCCCGGTACGGAAGGACGCCCCGGTCCCGTCCCTCGCCCAGGCATGACGAACACCGGACGGGAATCACCCCGATAGGGGGCGGGCGGGAATGCCCCGTAGGGGGCGGTAGGGGTGTCCAAGCCCGGAAAGCCGTTGTTAAGGTCGCCATGCGAACCGGTAAGTGGCAATGGGCACGAGCAGGATTCAGAGACTCGGTGAAACGTTCTGCCACGGATTCGGCGTGGCCTGCGACGGCGGGAATGACGGGTTCCCTCCGTATGCGCGAGGAGCGGGACCGAGTCACTAGGGGGAATTGAGTTGGCTATACCTGGCCACCCGCGCATCGATCGACTCATGGTTGTCGAAGTCGAGATCAGTTCTTTGTCCACGGGCGACTCGCCAAGGCTCTCCGGAGCCGATCAGGCACATGTGGAAGCCCTGGCGGCGGTACAGACACCGCTGCCCCCGATCACCGTGCACCGCCCGACGATGCGGATCATCGACGGGGTGCACCGAGTACGCGCCGCCCAGTCCCGCGGCCAGAGCAAGATCGCGGCCAAGTTCTTCGACGGCGACACCGCCGACGCGTTCGTCCTGGCCGTGGAGTCCAACATCGCCCACGGGCTGCCGTTGACCACCGCGGACCGCAAACGCGCCGCGGACCGGATCATCAGCAGCCACCCGCAGTGGTCGGACCGCATGATCGCCTCGGTCACCGGCGTCGCGCCGGGAACCGTCGCCGAGATACGCCGGCGCTCGCACGACGGCGCGGCGGGGCGGACGAGCAGGATCGGCCAGGACGGCCGGGTCCGCCCGGTCAGCGGCGCCGAGGGCCGCAGGCTGGCCAGCGAGATCATCGCCGAGAACCCGAGCCTGTCGCTGCGTCAGGTGGCCCGGGCCGCCAGCATCTCGCCCGAGACCGTCCGCGACGTACGCAACCGCATGATGCGCGGAGAGGACCCGCAGCCGCAGGGCCGACGGCAGAACCAGCGCGCGGAGACCGCGGGCCGCGGGCCACTCGGGCCCGTCGGCGTGCCCCCGCGCGCCTCGGCCCAGGACCGGGCCGCACTCGTGGAGCGCCTCAAGGCGGACCCGGCGCTGCGGTTCAGCGAGACCGGACGCACCCTGCTGCGGCTGCTCAACCTCCACACCCTCGACACCGAGGAATGGGAGCGCATCGTCGACCGGGTACCGCCGCACTGCGGCGGCGTCGTCGCCCACCTCGCCAAGGAATGCGCCGAGATGTGGGCGGAGTTCGCGGAACGCGTCCAGCGCAAGGTCGCCGAGACGGCATAGCGCCGGAACGGAGTGTCCAACCGACCGATTCGCACGGTCGGACAGCGTTTCTCCGGTGAATTCGAGCACCCGGGAATCAGAAGTTCCCGGGTGCTCGGGCATGCCCTTTCCCGGTAATCGAGTAATCGAATTGCCCACCGTCCGCCCTGGTCGGCGAAAAACCAGAACGGTAGTGTCCTGGTACATGTGAAGCCGATGGAATGACGTATCCCAGGAGGTTTCCGTCGCGTGTTAATCAGCCAAGGTCCTGGTGGAATTACCGTCGGAGACCCGAACTCGTCCGACAGCAGGAACAAGAGGGAATCCCTGCGGCCCGGCACATCGCGCCGCGCCCTCACCTACATACGGCCGCACCGCCGCTCCCTGCTGTTCCTGCTGCTCACCACCGTGGTCGACTCGCTCGTCATCGTGGCGACGCCGCTGCTGCTCAAGGAGATCATCGACGAGGGAATCCTCAAGGACGACCTGGGCCTCGTCACGGCCCTCGCCCTCACCGCCGCGGGACTCGCCGTGGTCGACGCGGTGATGCAGCTCGGGCAGAGCTACTTCTCCGGCCGTATCGGCCAGGGAGTCAGCCACGATCTGCGCGTCCAGACCTTCACCCACGTCCAGCGCCAGCCCATGGCGTTCTTCACCCGCACCCAGACCGGGCTGCTCACCAGCCGGCTCAACGCGGACGTCATGCTGGCCCAGCAGGCCCTCGGTCTGCTGCTGACCTCGGCGACCAGTGTGCTCACCGTCCTGCTGGTCCTCGCCGAGATGTTCTACCTCTCCTGGCTCATCAGCCTGATCGCCGTGGCCCTGCTGCCGCTGTTCGTCGTGCCGGGCATCTACGTCGGACGCCGCCTGCAGCGCTACTCCAGGGAACAGATGCAGTCCAACGCGGAGTTGGCCGGCGTCGTCCAGGAGCGGTTCAACGTCAGCGGCGCGATGCTCGCCAAGCTGTACGGCCGCCCCCGGGCGGAGGCCGCCGCCTTCTCGGCACGCGCCGGCAAGGTGCGTGACGTCGGCGTGAAGTGGACCGTGTTCAGCCGGCTGTCGTTCATCTCCATGGGCCTGCTCGCCGCCCTCGCGACGGCGCTGGTGTACGGAGCAGGCGGCGCCCTCGTGCTGGACGACGTGTTCCGGATCGGCACCCTCGTCGCCCTCGCCGTACTCCTCGGCCGGCTGTACGGCCCCATCACCCAGCTCTCCGGCATGCAGGCGAACGCCCTGACCGCACTGGTCAGCTTCGACCGGCTCTTCGAACTGCTCGACCTCAAGCCGCTCATCGAGGAGAAGCCCGGCGCGACCGCGCTGCCGTCACCGGGGTCCGGCCCCGCACCGCGCATCGAGTTCGACCAGGTGTCCTTCCGCTACCCGAGCGCCAGTGAGGTGTCCCTGGCGTCCCTGGAGGCCAACACACACGCCCCGGGGGACCGTTCGCGAAAGAGCCCGCAGGTCCTGCACGAGCTGTCCTTCGAACTGCCGCCCGGCCGGCTCACCGCACTCGTCGGCCCGTCCGGCGGTGGCAAGACGACCATGACGCACCTGGTGTCCCGCCTCTACGACCCCACCTCCGGCAGCGTCCGCCTGGACGGCCACGACCTGCGGGACGTCACCCTCGACTCACTGCGCGACACCGTCGGCGTGGTCACCCAGGACGCGCACTTCTACCACGACACCATCCGCGCGAACCTGTCGTACGCCCGCCCCGAGGCCACCGAAGCCGAACTCCTGGCGGCCTGTGACGCGGCCCAGATAGGGGAGTTGATCCGCTCGCTGCCCAGCGGTCTCGACACCGTCGTCGGCGACCGCGGCTACCGCCTCTCGGGCGGCGAGAAACAACGCCTCGCCCTGGCCAGGCTCATGCTCAAGGCACCCTCCGTCGTCATCCTCGACGAGGCCACCGCCCACCTGGACTCCGAGTCGGAGGCGGCCGTCCAGCGCGCGCTGACCACCGCACTGCGCGACCGGACCTCCCTGGTCATCGCGCACCGCCTGTCCACCATCCGCGAGGCCGACCAGATCCTCGTCATCGACCGGGGCAGGGTCCGCGAACGCGGCACCCACGACGAACTCCTGGCGGCCGGGGAACTCTACGCCGAGCTCTACCGCACCCAGTTCGACCGACCGGCCGTCAGCGCGAACGGCTCCGCCGGCTCCGACGGACAGCTCGGGGTGCGCGCACGGCCGCAGGTCATGAGCCTCGGGGACGGCCCGGTCATGGGCGGCGGTCCGATGCTCGGCACGGGGCCGATGCCCGGGGCGGGACAGATGGGCGGTGGCGACGGACTCGTACTCGGCGGCGGCATGCCACCGGGCGGCGACTAGGCGCTCCGCTGGTGGGGCCGTTGGTCGTCTACCCGTTCGTTGTGGCTGGTCGCGCAGTTCCCCGCGCCCCTTAGGGCGTTGCCGGACAGGGCGCTGCCCAGCGGCACCCATGTCCACGAGACACGCACCCACGAGACACGCGTACGCACCGCCGCGCCGCCGAAGGGAGAGCGATGAGCAGCGAAGCGGATTCCACCCTGCCCCTGTCCGAGAGCCAGGAGGGGATCTGGCTGGCCCGGCGCATCGAGAGCTCGCGCGGCTTCTACACCATCGGCCAGCACGTCGAGCTCCTCGGGCCGCTGGACACCGGAGCCTTCGAGGACGCACTGCGCCGGGCCGTCGAGGAGACCGAGATCCTGCATGTGCGGTTCGTGGAGAAACCGGGCGGCGGCGGTGCATCCCAACTTGTCGTGCCCGCAACGCAGTTGAACTTGACGACCGTCGACCTCACCGCGCACGAGGACCCGTGGGCCGCGGCCGAGGCATGGATGGGCGCCGAGCTGCACCGGACGGCACGGTCCGCCGACAGCGGCCTGTACTCGTACGCGCTGCTCACCCTCGGGCCCGACCGGCACGTGTGGTACCAGCGCTACGACCACCTGCTGATGGACGGCTTCGGCTGCTCGCTGATGGCCCGCCGCGTCGCCGAGCTGTACACGGCGGCCCTGCACTCGGATCCGCCCCGCCCCACGGGCCACGCGCCACTGCGGGAGCTGCTGGAGCAGGAGTCGGCCTACCGCGACTCCGAGGAGTACACGCGCGACCGCCGCTACTGGCACGACCACTTCGCCGACCGGCCCGAGCTCACCGCCCTCCCCGGCCATCGCACCACCGCTCCCGACGGCGCCGTACTGGCCACGGGCCACCTTCCACCGCCGGCCGTGCGGGCCCTGCACGAGACCGCGGCCCGCGCCAGGGTGAGCTGGCCCCGGCTGGTCGTCGCGGCCGTCGGCGCCTTCAGCTGCCGGATGACGGGCGCCGACGAGGCCGTACTCAGCCTGCCGGTCGCCGCCCGCCTCAACGGCCCGGCGCGGCGCACCCCGTGCACCATGGCGAACGTCCTGCCCTTCCGGCTGCGCGCCACCCCGGCCATGAGCCTCGACGACCTCGCCCGCGCGGCCGGCCCCGAGACCGCCGGACTGCTCAGGCACCAGCGGTACCGGGGCGAGCGACTGCGCCGCGAACTGTCCTGGCCGGACGGCGGCCGCTGGCACTTCGGCCCCTTCGTCAACATCCTGCCCCTCGGGGAGAACCTCCGCTTCGGCGACTGCCGGGGCATCGTCCGGGACCTGTCCAACCGCCGCGTCGAGGAGCTGAGCGTCGTGGTGAGCGGCTGGTCGGACGACCAGGGCATGGCCGTCTCCCTGGAGGCCAACCCGGCGCACTACGACCAGGAGTGGGTGAGGGGCAGCCACCGGTCACTGGTGCGCTTCCTGGAACGACTGGTGGCGGACCCGGCCACACCGATCGGCCGAATCGACGCGGCGACCGATCCTCGGCCGGCGTCTGTGGCCGCGTCTCCGTCTCGGCCCATTGCCAAGGTCGGCCCTCTAACCACCCCGCCGTCCGATGCGGCGCAGGCCCCGCTGGTGCCGGAGCTGATCGCCGGGCAGGCGCTGCGTCGTCCCGATGCGGTGGCGCTGATGGACGGCGCGGGCTCGTTGACGTACGGCGAGATGTGGCGGCGGGCCGGGCAGGTGGCCCGGCGGCTGGTGGGTGCGGGTGTGGGGCGGGGGGATCGGGTCGCGGTGGTGCTGGAACGGTCCGCTGACCTGGTCGTGGCGCTGCTCGGGGTGTGGCGGACAGGTGCCGCCTACGTCCCCGTGGACCCCGGTCATCCGGCCGAGCGGGTGGCGCGGGTCCTCAACGACTGCGCCCCGTCGGTGGTGGTGTGCGCCGGGTCGACGCGTGCGACGGTGCCGGAGAACGGCGCCCGGGTGGTGATGTTCGACGGCTCGGGCAGGGACGGGGAGCCGGCCGCCGACGATGGCGCCGACGCCCCCCGCACACCGACCAGTCCCAGCCCCAGTCCCGGTACCAGCCCCAGTCCCGGTACCAGCCCCAGTCCCGGTACCAGCCCTAGTCCCAGCCCCAGTCCCGGTACCAGCCCCAGCCCCAGTCCCAGCCCTCACGACGTGGCCTACGTGATGTACACCTCGGGGTCGACCGGCGCCCCGAAGGGCGTGGCCGTGCCGCATGCCGGCGTGGCCGCGTTGGTCGGTGAGCGCGGGTGGCAGGTGGGCCCCGACGACTCGGTGTTGATGCATGCCCCGCACGCCTTCGACGCCTCCCTGTACGAGGTGTGGGTCCCGCTGGCGGCGGGCGCCCGGCTGGTCGTCGCCGGACCGGGGCCCGTGGACGCCCAGCGCGTGCGTGCCCACGTGGCCGCGGGTGTCACCCGGCTGCATCTGACGGCGGGCACCTTCCGGGTTCTCGCAGACCAGGAACCCGACAGCCTCACCGGCCTGCGCGAGGTGCTGACCGGCGGCGACGTGGTGCCCGCCGCCTCGGTCGCCCGGGTGCGCGAAGCCTGCCCCGAGGTGACCGTCCGCCACCTGTACGGCCCGACCGAGACCACCCTCTGCGCGACCTGGCACCTGATCCGGCCGGGCGGCACGACAGCCCCGGTGCTGCCCATCGGGCATGCCCTGCCGGGCCGGCACACCTACGTCCTCGACGCCTGCCTGCGGCCCGTGGAGCCCGGCCTCGTCGGTGAGTTGTACGTCGCCGGGGCCGGCCTCGCGCTGGGGTACTGGGCCCAGCCGGGTCTGTCGGCGGAGCGGTTCGTGGCGTGTCCGTTCGTGCCGGGGGAGCGGATGTACCGGACGGGCGACCTGGTGCGCCGGATGGATGACAGCACGCTGGTGTTCGTCGGGCGGGCTGACGCGCAGGTGAAGATCCGTGGGTTCCGGGTCGAGTTGGGTGAGGTGGAGGCGGCGCTCGCCTCGCATCCGGCCGTGGCCCAGGCCGTCGTCACCGTCCGCGAGGACACCCCCGGTGAGCGGCGGCTCGTCGGATACGTCGTCCCCGAGGGTCCGGACGGCGTGGCACCCGACGCCGTACGCGCCCATGCCGCCCAACTGCTGCCCGAGCCCATGGTGCCGGCCGCGGTCTGCGCCCTGGACGCGCTGCCCGTCACCCGCAACGGCAAGGTCGACCGCGCGGCCCTTCCCGCACCGGACTTCGCGGGCAAGGTCACCGGGCGCGCCCCCCGCACACCGGCCGAGGCGGCGCTGTGCGAGCTGTTCGCCGCCGTACTGAAACTGGACGAGGTCGGCGCCGACGACAGCTTCTTCAAACTCGGCGGCGACTCGATCATGGCGATGCAACTGGCCGCGCAGGCGCGCCGCGCGGGCCTGCTCTGCACCGCGCAGGACGTGTTCGAGAACGAGACACCGGCAACCCTGGCGGCCGTGGCCACCTTCACCGAAGCGGCCCGCCCGACCGGCCCGGACGAGACCGGCACCCCCGCCACCGAACCCCTCCTGACGGACCTGACCCCGGACGAACTCGCGCGGCTGCGCGCCGAACACCCCGGCCTCGTGGACGTCTGGCCGCTCTCCCCGCTCCAGGAAGGCATGCTCTTCCACACCACGTTCGACGACGACAGCCCCGACGTGTACGCCAGCCAGCGCGTCCTGGCCCTCGACGGACCCCTTGACGTGGCCCGGCTGCGCGCATCCTGGCAGGCGCTCATCGACCGCCACGCCGTACTGCGCGCCTCCTTCGCCCGACGCGCCTCCGGCGAACAGGTGCTGGTCATCGCACGGGACGTGCCGCTGCCCTGGCGCGACACCGACGTATCGGAGCTGCCCGCTCCCGAGGCGGCGGCGGAGGCCGCACGGCTCGCCGGGGCGGAGAAGGCCGAACGGTTCGACCTCGCCACGGCACCGCTGCTCCGGCTGCTGCTGATCCGGCTCGGCGAACACCGTCACCGCCTGGTCATCACCAGCCATCACACCCTCCTCGACGGCTGGTCCATGGCGGTCGTCTTCGGCGAGCTGGCCGAGGTGTACGCCGCCGACGGCGACGCGCGGACGCTGCCCGCGGCGACCTCGTACCGCGCCTATCTGGCCTGGCTGGCCCGGCAGGACCGGGAGTCGGCGCGCCGGGCCTGGCGGTCGGCGCTCGCGGGGGACGGGGAGCCCACGCTGGTGGTGCCCGAGGAGGCGGTCAGGGCGGCGGTCGTGCCTCGTCCGGTGCGGTTCGAGTTCAGTGACGAACTCACGGACGCCGTAGGGAGGTTGGCGCGTGCCCATGGGGTGACCGTGAACACCGTCGTGCAGGCCGCGTGGGCGCTGGTGCTCGCCCGGCTCGTGGGGCGCACGGACGTCGTCTTCGGTACGACGGTGGCCGGGCGGCACGCCGATCTGCCGGGTGTCGAGTCGATCGTCGGGCCGTTCATCAACACCCTGCCCGTCCGCGCCGCCCTGGCGCCGGACCGGTCGGTCGCCGAGCTGTTGGCCGAACTGCGGGCAGGCCAGGTGTCCTTGATGCCTCATCAGCATCTGGGGCTGCAGGAGATCCGCCGGGCCGTCGGCGACGGCGCGGTCTTCGACACCCTCGTCGTGTTCGAGAACCTGCCCGACGCGCGGACCGCACCCGCGGCCGACGAGCCCGCGCTCACCATGCGGCCCGTCGGGGAGCCCGAGGACCGCGGCCACTACCCGCTGGCGCTGATCGTCGTACCCGACGCGCGGCTGCGCGGACACCTCGTCGGCCGCCCGGACGCGATCGCACCCGAACGCGTCGCCGAGCTGGTCCGCTGGCTCACCCGCGTCCTGGAACAGCTGACGGCCGACCCGGCGCAGCCGCTGGGCCGCGTCGCCGTCCTGGGCAGCGGGGAGCGCGCGCTCGCCGTCGCGCGTGCCCGCGCGGCGGAGGAGATCGAGACCGAGGGCCGCCCCCGCCTGCGCGGCCTGCCCGGCCCGTCCTGCACCCACGACGAGGTCCTCGTGCCCGACGCCTTCGCGCGTCGGGCCGTGCAAGCGGCCACCGACGTGGCGCTGGAGGCCGACGGACGGGCCGTCACCTACGCCGAGCTGGCCGCCGCGTCGTCCCGCCTCGCCCGGTACCTCGTCGGCGAGGGCGTCGGACCGGAGTGCCGGGTCGCCGTGCTGGCCGACCGCTCCGTCGAGCTGATCGAGGCACTGCTCGCCGTGTCGCTGGCGGGCGGCGTCCACGTACCGCTCGACCCCGGCCACCCCCAGGCCCGGCTGCGTCTGATGCTCGACGACATCGCCCCGCCGGTCGTGCTGTGCACCCGCGCGACACGCGACGCCGTACCGCCGGAGTACCCGGGACAGGTCGTCACCGTCGACGACCCCGCCCTGGCCCGGACGATCGCCGGGCACGCCGACGGACCCGTCACCGACCGGGACCGCCGGACACCGCTGCTGGCGGCGCACGCCGCCTACGTCATCCACACGTCCGGTTCGACCGGGACCCCCAAGGGCGTCCTCGTCCCGCACGGCGCCCTGCGCAACCTCGTCACCGACCATGCGCGGCGCTACGCGCTGGACGCGTCCAGCAGGGTGCTGCAACTCGTCTCGCCCAGCTTCGACGTGTCGATGGCGGACATCTGGCCGGTGCTGTGCGCGGGCGGCCGCCTGGTGCTCGCCCCGCCCGCACGGCGGCACGCGAGCGGCGAGGACCTCGTACACCTGATGCGCGCCGCCCGCGTCACCCACGCCGCGATGACGCCGACGATGCTCGCCCAACTCCCGCCCCGGCACCTGCCCGCACTGCGCGTGCTGATCATCGGCGGCGAGACCGCGCCCGACGACCTGCGCCGCCGCTGGACCGTCACCGGCCGTGCCGTGCACAGCGAGTACGGCGTCACCGAAGCGGCGGTCACGTCCACGGTGAGCCGCCCGCTGCACGCCGAGGACCGCCCCACCACGGGCCGCCCCATCGACCGCACCGCCGCCCATGTGCTCGACGGCTTCCTGCACCCGGTGGGCCCCGACACGGTCGGTGAGCTGTATCTCGCCGGCGCCGGTCTGGCCCGCGGCTACCCGGACCGGCCCGGGCTGACCGCCCAGCGGTTCGTGGCCTGCCCGTTCGCACCCGGCGAGCGCATGTACCGCACCGGCGACCTGGTGCGCCGCACCCGGACGGGAGACCTCGTCTACGAGGGACGCGCCGACGCACAGGTCAAGGTGCGCGGCTTCCGCGTGGAACCCGGCGAGATCGAGGCGGCCCTCGCCGCACACCCCCGGGTCGGCCGCGCGGTGGTGGCACTGCGCCGGGACGGCAGGGGCGAGCGACGGCTGGTCGGCTACGTCACCCCGGTCGCGGACGGCACCGCCTCCGCGACGCCGCAAGAGCGGCTCCTGGACGGCGAGTCGGTCCGCGAGGCCGTCGCCGACCTCCTGCCCGCGCACATGGTGCCGACGGCGGTCATGGTGCTGGACACCCTGCCGGTCACCCCGAACGGCAAGACCGACCTCCCGGCCCTGCCCGCCCCCGACTTCGCCGAACGCGCGGTGGGACGGGCTCCCGAAGGCGCGGCGGAGGAGATCCTCTGCACCCTGTTCGCCGAGGTGCTGGGCCTGGAACGGGTCGGCGCCGACGACAACTTCTTCCGCCTCGGCGGCGACTCCATCACCTCCATGCAACTGGTCAGCCGTGCGCGCGGAGCCGGGGTGTCCTTCACCGCGCAGGACGTCTTCGAGCGCCCGACGGCGGCGGACCTCGCACCCGTCGCCCGCCTCGGCACCGGCACGGAACCCGCCTGGGACATCGGCGTGGGCGAGGTCCCGTGGACCCCGGTGATGCGGGCCCTCGGCGAGCGGGTCACCGGCGGGGCCTTCGCCCAGTGGGTGACCCTCGGCGCCCCGGCCGCACTGGGCACGGAGGCACTGACGGCGGGCCTGCGCGCCCTGCTCGACACCCACGACATGCTGCGCGCCCGGACGGAAGGTACCGGCCCGGCCACGCGCCTCGTCGTGCGCGACCGGGGCACGGTGGACCCGGCCCACCTGGTCACGGTCACCGACGCGACCCAGGTCACCGAACCCGACCTGGACGAGGCCGCGGACCGGGCCGCCCGCGACGCCGTACGGCGCCTGGACCCGTCGTCCGGCGTGATGGCCCAGGCGGTGTGGCTGGACGCCGGGCCGGCACGCACCGGCCGACTGGTCCTGGCCCTGCACCATCTGGCCGTCGACGGAGTGTCCTGGCGGATCCTCGTACCCGATCTGCGCGCCGCCTGCGAGGCCGCCGCGGCCGGCCGCGAACCCGCCCTCGAACCGGTCGGAACGTCGTTCCGACGCTGGGCCAGCCTGCTCGCCGGCCAGGCGAGCGACCCGGAACGCACCACCGAACTGGAGGGCTGGGGCGCCGTCGTGGCCCACGCGGAACCCCCGCTGGGCAGGCGGAACCTCGACCCGCTCCGGGACACCGCCGCCACCGTACGCCGCGCGACCTGGACGGTACCCGCCCGGCAGACCCGCTCCCTGGTCGGCGAGACGCCCCTGCTCTTCCACTGCGGCGTCCACGAGGTGCTCCTGTCGACCCTGGCGGGCGCGGTCCGCCTGATCCGCGGACGCCCCGAGGGCACGGCCGAGAGCGCGAACGGGGGCGCGGCCGGCGGCGTGGCCGACGAGGCGACCGGGCGCATGGCAGGGGGCGTGGCAGAGGAGGCCGGGCAGCATCCCGGCGACGGGACCGGCGTCGTCCTCATCGACGTCGAAGGCCACGGGCGCCACTCCCTCGGCGGCGCGGATCTGCTGCGCACCGTGGGCTGGTTCACCAGCGTGCACCCCGTACGCCTCGACCTCGCCAGAGTCGACCTCGACGAGGCACTGACCGGCGGCCCCGCCATCGGCATGCTCCTGAAGTCCGTCAAGGAACAGGCGCGGGCGATACCGGGCGACGGACTCGGCTACGGCCTGCTGCGCCACCTCGGCCCCGAGACCGCCCCCATCCTGGCCGCACTGCCCAGCCCCCAGGTGGGCTTCAACTACCTGGGCCGCTTCTCCACCGCCCCCAGCACGGGAGCCGTGGCCCCCTGGCAGCTGGCAGGACGGACCCCGATCGGCGGCTCGGCCGCCCCCGACCTCCCCGCGGCACACACCGTCGAAGCCGCGGCCGCCGTCCGCGACACCGCCGACGGCCCCGAACTCACCCTCACCCTCAGCTGGCCCACCGCGGTCCTCGCCGACGCGACGGCCGACCGGCTCGGCCGCACCTGGCTGGACCTGCTCACGGCCCTGGCCGGCCACACCGCCGACCCCACCGCGGGCGGACACACCCCGTCCGACTTCACACTCGTCGACCTCGCGCAGGACGAGGTGGAGGAGTTCGAGGCGATCGCCGCCCAACTGGCCGGGCCGGTCGAAGGACTTGAAGGAGTCGAAGGACTCGAAGGACTCGAAGGAGGACGGTCACTGTGAAGGCTTCCACCGCCGGTCAGGGATCCGCCGGTCAGGCATCCCGCGGCCAGGGATTCCCCGCGCAGGGGTCCGCCCTCGCGGAGGTATGGCCGCTGTCACCGCTGCAGGAAGGTCTGCTGTTCCACGCCGACCTCGACGGCGGGGACCGCCCCGACACCTACACCGTCCAGTCCGTCCTGTCCGTCGACGGCCCACTGGACGGCGCCCGGCTACGGACCTCATGGGAGACGCTCCTCGCCCGCCACCCCGCCCTCCGCGCGAGCTTCCACCGGCGCGCCTCCGGCGAAGCCGTGCAGCTCATCATGCGGGAGGTGACCCTGCCCTGGACCGAGGCCGACCTCTCGGACCACACGGACACCGACGCGAACGCCGAGCTGGACCGCCTCGTACGCGCCGAACGGGCCCGAAGGATCGACCCCGCGGTCGCCCCCCTGCTGCGCCTCCTCCTCGTACGGCTCGGAGCACGCCGCCACCGCCTGGTCCTGACGAGCCATCACATCCTGCTCGACGGCTGGTCCCTGCCCGTCCTGCTGGACGAACTCACCACGGTCTACGAAGCGAACGGCGACGCGTCGTCCTTGGCGCGGGTCACGTCGTACCGCGACTACCTGGCGTGGCTGTCCCGCCAGGACAAGGAGGCCGCACGAGCCGCCTGGCGCACGGAGTTCACGGGCGCCGAGGAGCCCACGTTCGTCGCCCCGGCAACGACCCCGGCACCCGGCGGTTCCGGCGAGCGGCCCACCCCGACGCGCCGGTCCGTCCACCTCTCCGCGGAGACGACCACCGCGCTCACCGACCTGGCACGCACCCACGGCCTCACCCTGAACACCGTCGTCCAGGGCGTCTGGGCCCTGGTGCTGGCCCGCCTCTCCGGCCGCACGGACGTGGTCTTCGGCGCGACCGTCGCGGGCCGCCCACCGGAACTGCCGGGCGCCGACTCCGCGATCGGCCTGTTCATCAACACCGTCCCGGTGCGAGTGAGCCTCGACGGCACGCAGCCGGTACTGCGCATGCTCGGCGAACTCCAGGAGCACCAGACCTCCCTGATGCCGCATCAGCACCTCGGCCTGGCGGACATCCAGAGCGCGGCCGGCCCCGGAGCGACCTTCGACACGCTCCTCGTCTACGAGAACTACCCGCGCGGCAGGAGGCAGTCGCCCGGCCCCGACGCCGACACCGTCACCTTCTCCTCCGTGGAGGCCCGCCAGGCCACCCACTACCCGCTGTCCATCGGCATCGCCCCCGACGAACGCCTCCGCGTGGACGTGACCTACCACCCCGACCTCGTGGACGAGCAACTCGGCGAGGCACTGGGCGGCATCCTCGCGCGGGTCCTTGAACAGGTGGTCGCGGATCCATCGGCGGCGGTGGGCCGACTGGGCGTGCTGACCGGTCCCGAACGGGGGCTGGTGCTGGAGGGCTGGGGGGCCACTGCGGGAGGGGTCCCAGCCGGGTTGGTGCCGGAGTTGATCGCGGAGTGGGTGCGGGTGGCGCCGGGTGCGGTCGCTCTCCAGGAGGGTGAACGGGCGTTGCCGTATGGGGAGTTGTGGGCGGCGTCGGGTCGTGTGGCCTCGTATCTGGTGGGGTGTGCGGGGGTACGGCGCGGTGATCGCGTCGGGGTGGTGATGGACCGGTCCGTGGACCTGGTGGCGGTGCTGCTGGGGGTGTGGCGGGCCGGAGCGGCCTACGTCCCCGTGGATGCCGGGTCTCCGGCCGAACGGGTGTCGCTGGTGTTGGGGGACTGTGCTCCGGCCGTGGTGGTGTGCTCGGAGGAGACGCGCGCGGTTGTGCCGGAGGGCGCTGGCGTGCCGGTCGTTGTGGTGGATGAGCCCGCCGTCGTAGGGGAGTTGGCCGCGTGCGGGGAAGCGGCGCCGGTGGTTCGGATCGGCCCTGCTGATGTGGCGTATGTGATGTACACGTCGGGGTCCACCGGCGTGCCGAAGGGTGTGGCGGTGCCGCATGGGAGTGCGGCGGCGTTGGTGGGTGAGCGTGAGTGGGGTGTAGGGCCGGGGGATGCGGTGTTGATGCATGCGCCGCATGCGTTTGATGTGTCGTTGTTCGAGTTGTGGGTGCCGTTGGCTGCGGGTGGGCGAGTGGTGGTCGCCGGGCCTGGTGTGGTGGGTGCTGAGCAGATACGCGGGTACGTGGCTGATGGCGTGAGCTCGGTGCATGTGACGGCGGGGTCGTTCCGGGTGTTGGCGGGGGAGGCGCCGGAGTGTTTCGCGGGGCTGCGTGAGGTGCTGACCGGTGGGGATGTGGTGCCTGCCACGTCGGTGGCTCGGGTGCGGGCGGCCTGTCCGGATGTGACGGTGCGGCATCTGTACGGGCCCACCGAGACCACCCTGTGCGCCACCTGGCGGATCTGGCGTACGGGCGAGGCCGTGGGCTCCGTACTGCCCATCGGGCGCCCGCTGCCGTGTCGGCAGGTGTATGTGCTGGATGCCTTTCTGCAGCCGGTGCCGCCGGGTGTGACCGGCGAGTTGTATGTGGCGGGCGAGGGGCTTGCGCTGGGGTATTGGGGCCAGGCGGGTCTGTCGGGGTCGCGGTTTGTGGCGTGTCCGTTCGTGCCGGGGGAGCGGATGTACCGGACCGGTGACCTGGTGCGGTGGACGGATGAGGGTGCGCTGGTCTTTGTCGGGCGTGCGGACGCTCAGGTGAAGATCCGTGGGTTCCGGGTGGAGTTGGGCGAGGTGGAGGCGGCCCTCGCCGCGCATCCGTCGGTGGCCCAGGCCGTCGTCACGGCTCCGCAGGAGCGGCCGGGGGAGCGGCGGCTGATCGGATACGTGGTGGCCGACGGGTCGGCGGTGGACGTCGGGCAGGTGCGGGAGTACATGGCGCGGCTGTTGCCGGAGTACCTGGTGCCGGCCGTGGTGGTGGTGCTGGACGCCTTGCCGGTGACGCGGCACGGGAAGGTGGACCGGGCGGCGTTGCCCGCGCCGGATTTCGCGGGGCGGGTGTCGGGGCGGGAGCCGCGGACGGAGGCGGAGGCGCTCTTGTGCCGGGCGTTTGCCGAGTTGCTGGGGTTGGAGCGGGTCGGGGTCGATGACAGCTTCTTCGAGCTGGGCGGCGACTCGATCATGTCGATGCAGTTGGTGGCGCGGGTGCAGCGTGCGGGTCTGGTGCTGAAGGTGCAGGACGTCTTCGAGCACGAGACGCCGGCCGGACTCGCGACGGTCGTCGGTGTGGCTCAGGACGTTCTGGTTGCCGCCGACGCGGGAGTGGGTGTGGTGCCTTGGACGCCGGTGATGCGGGCGTTGGGGGAGTATGCGGCTGCTCCGGAGTTCGCGCAGTGGGCGGTGGTCGCGGCGCCGCCCGGGCTGGGTGCGGAAGTACTGGCGGCCGGTCTGGGCGCGGTGCTGGATACGCATGCCGTGCTGCGGGCGCGGGTGGGCGAGCGGTTCATCCTCGTGGTCGGCGAGCCGGGCTCCATAGCGCCGGATGCGCTGGTCACCCGCGTGGACGCGCGGGATGCGGCGGCCGGTGGCGGTGACCTGGACGAGGTCGCGGGCCGGGCGGCGCGTGAGGCCGTGGGGCGGCTGGACCCGTCCGCCGGGGTGATGGTGCGGGCGGTGTGGGTGGACGCGGGCCCTTCCCGTCCGGGCCGACTGGTCCTGGTAGCCCATCACCTGGTCGTGGACGGCGTCTCCTGGCGCATCCTGCTCCCGGATCTCCAGTCCGCCTGCGAGGCCGCAGCCGCTGGCCGGGCACCCGAACTCGCCCCCGTGGCAACGTCGTTCAAACAGTGGGCC
>JABFVM010000533.1 GCA_013362785.1 Streptomyces sp.
GCCGCCGATCGAGACGAGCGTGTCGCAGCCCTGCGCGAGCGCGTCGGCGACGAGGTACTCCAGCTTGCGGGTCTTGTTGCCGCCGTACGCGACACCGGAGTTGCAGTCCTCGCGCTTGGCCCAGAGGGAGGCGCCGCCGAGGTGGGCGGTGAGGCGCTCCAGCGGGTGCACCGGTGAGGGGCCGAAGAGCAGCGGGTAACGGTCGTACGAGGCAAGGGACATGAGTCCTCCCGGGTCAGTCGTCGTCGGCCGGGTCCTCGTCCACGAGGTCGGCGAGGCTGCGCCAGATCTCCGCGGTGACGTCGACCGCGGTGGCCGTGTCACCGGACGCGCAGGCCGCGATGAGCCGTTCGTGCAGTCCGGCCGAACGGCAGTTGCCGCCCTCCCCGAAGCGACGTCGCTCCAGGCGGCGGACGAGCGGGGTGTAGCGGGCGACGGTGGCGGCGGCGGCGCGGTTGCCGCTCACCCGCACCAGTACGTCGTGCACCTCGTCGTCGGCGCGCAGCGCGAGGTCCACCTCGCCGGCCGTGACGGCGGCGGCGAAGCGGTCGTTGGCGGCGCGCATGACGTCCAGGTCCGCGGCCGTCAGCCGGGGCACGGCGACCCTGGTGACCAGCTCGTGCATGGCGCCGACCACCGCGGCCGCGTCGCGTACGTCGGCGGCGACGACCGGCGTCACCCGGGTGTAGCTCTGCGGCTTGCTCTCCAGCAGGCCCTCGTCCACGAGCCGTGAGAACGCCTCGCGCACCGGCGCCCGGGACAGCCCCAGCCGCTCGGCGAGATCGGCGTCCCGCACCACCGCGCCGGGCTCGATCTCCCCGGCCACGATGGCGTCCCGGATCGCTTCGTAGGCCCGGTCCCTCAGCAGGGTCCGGCCGACGGGTCGTATGGCCTCCATGAACTGAAATGTTAGATGTCAGTCACTGGACAGACAAGAGAGTGGCCCGCACTCCCCACGTGGTGCGGGCCACTCTCGTCCGGGGCGTTTCCGCCTCAGGCCGCCCAGGGCCAGTCGGCGTCCCGCGCGGCTTCCAGCAGCGGAACCATCCGGAAGCCCGCGTCGGACAGGCCGCCGAAGGTGTGCCGGTTGCCGGTGCCCGACGGGCCGTGACCCGCCCGGTACCCGGCGAGGTTCCAGGTGTAGACCGGCACGTCTGCCGGGACCTGCTCGGTCGGGTCGCCGTGGTGGCTGGGCGCGTACTGCTCGTCGGTGACGATCAGCACCCGGTCGTGCCTGCGGTAGTGCCGGCGCACGGCCTCGGTGGTGTCGGTGCCGCCGAGGTCCCCGAATCGCTCCAGGATCCTCAGCACCGACTCCCCCTTGCGGAAGGCGATCTCGCGGCTGTCGGAACCGAACTGCACGAGGTCCGCGTCCGCCGCCCGCAGCGCGAGCGCCGTACCGAAGATCGCCGCCGCGTCGGCCCGGCTCAGCTGCGAGCGGTCGGACAGCCGCGACCAGAACATCGAGCCCGAGCGGTCGACGAGCACCAGCGTGCGGCCCGGCAGCCTGGGCACGTTGGCCAGCGAGTGGCCGAGCGCCTGCTCCAGCGGGTACGCCCAGCGCAGCGAGGGCGCGTGCTGGTACGCGGCGAGGTACCGGAAGGGGAACTGCCGCGAGCGCGCGACCTGGGCCGGGTCGCTGATCCGCGCGGCGACCTGCGCCGCGACCTCGTCGGACACACCGGCCTCGTCGAAGTTCCGCAGGTTCCGTACGAGCGCCATGGCACCCATCGACGGAATCACGGCCTCCCAGGCGTCCTTGTCCATCGGCCCCTGGAGCCAGCCCGCCAGCGCCTCCCACGTCATACCGGCCGCCGCCAGCCGCTCGGCGCCGCCGTCCGACGTGACGACCGTCCGCCGCCGGTCGACGGGCAGCGCCATCAGCTCGCGGTGTGCGGTGAGGACGTCGCTGGAGGCGGGCGGCAGCGCGGTGTCCGGGTTGTGCCGGCGGTCGAGGGCGTACCGGAACAGCTCGCCCTGCCACGGCTTGTCCGGGTCCGGTGCCGCGTGCACCAGGTTGAGGATGTCGCCGAAGCGGTAGCCCCTGGACGCGGTGTCGTACTTCAGCAGCGACTTGCCGCTGTACAGACGCCGTACGGCATCCGCGACACCGCGCTTGACGGGCTTGGGGACGTTACGGCCGTACATCGCCGTCCAGTACGCGAGCAGTTCGCCGGGCTCGTCCGGCCGCTGGAGGACGGAGTCGACGACCTGCCGGTTCGACGGGCCGTCGGTGGCGCCGGCGTCCAGGCGGGCCTTGACGTACTCGGCGGCGCCCACGATCGAGGCCGTACGGAGGTTGCCCTCGCCGCGCAGCCAGCCGAGCAGGCCGGCCGTCCACTCGGCGTCGGTGACGGCGAGCTCGCGCACGAGCCGCGCGAAACGGTCGTCGCGGTCGGCGCCGGTCTCGTAGAAGGTCTGCTGGGAGACGAAGTTGGAGATGGCCAGCAGGAAGAGCTCGGAGCGCGCGTCACGCTCACGGCCGCGGCCGCCCTCGTAGGTGCGCAGTACGCGTCCCGTCGATGTCACCCGCGAAGTGGGCTGCGGCTTGGCGGCCCGGGTGTTGAATCGTGCCATGGTGAATTCCCCCCGAATTCATTCGCGTTTCGGAGGGAGGCGCAGCAAAAGGAGGGTGCCCGAGGTCGAAGTCGGTTGCGGTGCTTATAAACTGGCGCGTCTGCCGTTCCGCCACATCGACCCTGAGTCGATGACGGGATTTGAACCCGCACGAGGGTAGTCCCCCACCAGTTCCCGAAGTATCCGCCGCCTGCGCACCGGGCACCCACCATGAGCTGCTGCCTCCCGAGATCAAGTGGGCCGCGGCGGGGATTCTTTGGAAGAGAAGTAGC
Source organism: Streptomyces sp. (assembly GCA_013362785.1). GTDB lineage: Bacteria > Actinomycetota > Actinomycetes > Streptomycetales > Streptomycetaceae > Streptomyces. The sequence goes on from JABFVM010000533.1 coordinate 2,850, forward strand.
CGCTGCCCTCGCACCGGAAGGTGCAGGAAGTTCATGAAGTTATGGTGTCCAGAGATCGAAGTCGGCGGAACCGACGTAGGTGCTCTAACCCCTGAGCTACACCGGCGCGTTGTACCGATGGCGGGACTCGAACCCGCGGCCGCCCCATTATGAGTGGAAGTAGGTCCTGCCTTCGCACCTGGACGTTCATCACTCTAGGAGGCGTACCGCGGGACGGGCGAGCGAATTAACTATCGCCGCTGCCGCTTCCAGGGCCCCGTGATCGCGAGCATGATGCCGGGGGTCTGGATGTTGGCGTAAAGGGTCCTGCCGTCGCAGGAGAAGGTGACGCCGGTGAACTCGCTGTATTCCGGCTCGGCTTCGGTGCCGATGTTGAGGTCGTTGCGGGCGATGGGGTAGGTACGACCGCTGTCGGTGGCGCCGAACAGGTGCTGGACGCCCTCGCCGTCCTCGGCGATGACGAGGCCGCCGTACGGGGAGACGGTGATGTTGTCGGGGCCGTCGAAGGCGCCGTCCTTGGACGGGTCGGGGTTGACGCCGAGCAGGACCTTCAGGGTCAGGGTGCGGCGCTTGGGGTCGTAGAACCAGACCTGGCCGTCGTGCTGGACGGGGCTCTCCGCGCGGGCGAACGAGGAGACGATGTACGTGCCGCCGTCACCCCACCACATGCCCTCCAGCTTGCGGGCGCGGGTGATCTCGCCGGCGGCGAACTGCTTGCGCACGGGCGTGGTCCTGGCGTCGCGGTCGGGGACGTCGACCCAGTCCACGCCGTAGACCGTGCCTATCTTCGTGGCGCGGGAGAGGTCGTCGACGAACTTGCCGCCGGAGTCGAAGCACTTGGGGGCCTGCAGGACGCCCGCGTCGTCGGCGAGGGCGCGGAACTTGCCGCGGCCGTACTCGAAGCCCTTCGGCGGGGTCCAGCGGAAGAGCAGGCCGTTGGGCGAGGCGGCGTCCTCGGTGAGGTAGGCGTGGCCGCGCTTGGGGTCGATGACGACGGCCTCGTGGTCGTAGCGGCCGAAGAACTTCAGCGGCTTGGGGTCACGGTTGGCGCGCCGGTCGACGGGGTCGACCTCGAAGACGTAGCCGTGGTCCTTGGTCATGCCGTTGGTGCCGGCCTTGTCGGAGTTCTCCTCGCAGGTGAGCCAGGTGCCCCAGGGGGTGCGGCCGCCCGCGCAGTTGGTGGAGGTACCGGCGATGCCGACCCACTCGGCGACCTGTCCGCCGGGGCGGACCTCCACGACGGTGCAGCCACCGGAGGCGGCGGGGTCGTAGACGAGGCCCTCGGTGAGCGGGACGGGGTACTTCCAGTTGGTGCGCGGGCCCTTCAGCTCGTGGTTGTTCACGAGGAGGGTCGTGCCGCGCGGGCCGTCGAAGGCGGCCGTGCCGTCGTGGTTGGAGGGGGTGAACTCACCCGACTCCAGCTTGGTCCTGCCGCTGTACGTGATGACGCGGTACTTGAACCCGGCGGGCAGCGCGAGGATGCCCTCGGGGTCGGCGATCAGCGGTCCGTACCCGACACCGCCACCTTGGGCGTCCGCGGACTCCTCGCTCGCGACGTCGGTGTCCGTGGACGCGAGGGCGTTCGGCGCGGTGGCGAGAACGCCGGCACTGCCCGCCAGCGCGACACCGGCACCGGTGATCGCGGAGTTTCTGGCGAAGTCCCTGCGGGTGAGCGACATGATGTCTCCCTGTGACAGTGGGTGCCGTGGAGGGTGGCGGACTTCGGAACGGCGCCACAGTCGCGCTCACATCTGAACGCCGATTGAACTCCAGACGTCCTCAGAGCACTCGCTTCCATGAATCAACGCCGGGTGCGGCAACGCCCTTAGGGGCGCGGGACTGTCATCCATATGCGGCTCCGCCGCGTGGGCGCGACCAGCCCCCACGCACCCGCACCCGCAAAACGGCCGTCACCCACCCTGCTGCGACCGTGCCTTGAACGCAGCCTTCCGCGCCTCCTTCGCGATCTTCTTGTCCGGATGCAGCCGCCCCATCGCCTCCAGCACATCCGCGGTCGCCGGATGCTCCACCCGCCAGGCCGCCGTGAAGAACCCGCTGTGCTGCGCGGCCAGCCCCTGCACCAGCGCCCTCAGCTCGTCGGAGTTGCCCTCGGCCGCCAGCTGCGCGGCAAGCGTGTCGATGGTCAGCCAGAACACCAGGTCCTGGGACGGCGCGGGCACCTCATCGAACCCGGCCTCGCTCAGCCAGACCCGGGCCAGCCCGCCCAGCTCGGGGTCGTCCAGGACCTCGCGGAGCGCCGGCTCGGCCTCCGTGCCGACCAGGGACAGCGCCTGCTGGCAGCGCAGCCGCCGCAGCGGCGCCCCTTCATCGGCGCCCCTCGCCGCCGCGAGCAACTCCCGGGCGGCGGCGAGGGGTTCCGGCCGGGCGGCCAGCCACTGCTCGGTCTCGGCCTGCGCGGCACTCTGCGGGTACAGGGCGGTCCCGTCGAGCAGCGCGTCGGCGCCCTTGTCGGCGAGGTCCCCGACGGCCGGCGCCTCGAACCCGGCCTCCAGCAGCCGGGACCGCAGCCCGTACCGTCCGAGCGGGGTCAGCCGCACCATGCCGTAGCGGGACACGTCGGTGTCGTCCACCGCGGCGGAGGGGTCCTCGGCGTCGGCCATCAGTGCCTCGTCCACGGGCTGGTAGTCCACCAGGCCGACCGGCTCCAGCAGCCGGAACTGGTCGTCCAGGCGCATCATCGCGTCGGACACCTGCTCCAGCACGTCGTTGGTGGGCTCGCCCATGTCGCTGGGCACGATCATCGAGGCGGCCAGCGCGGGCAGCGGTACGGGGCCGTCGCCGGGGCCGTCCTCGCTGACCGTGAGCAGGTAGAGGTTGCCGAGGACGCCGTCGAGGAACTCCGCCTCGGCCTCCGGGTCCCAGTCCAGCGAGGAGAGGTCGACCTCGCCGCCCGCGTCCATGGCGTCGACCAGGTCGTCGAGGTCGGGCACGCTCGCGTCGGCGAGGACCGTCTCCAGTGCCCCGAGCCACACGCCGAGCACGTCCTGCGGCGAACCGCCGGTCAGCAGGGCCAGGTCGGCGCCGGTCGCGACCGTGCCGGCCTCCTCGTCCACGACCTCGACAAGACCGGTGTCGACGGCCACCCGCCAGGCCTCACTGGCGTGGGCGGCGGCGTCGTCCCCGCTCAGCCCGAGCAGCTCGGCGGCGTCGGGCAGCTGTTCGTCGACGAGCCCGCCCCCGGCGTCGACGCGGGTGTCGGGTCCGGCCCAGCGGGCCAGTCGCGCGGCCCGGGAGAGCAACGGCGTGGACAGCGCGTCCCGCGCCAGCTCCGCTTCGGGGTGCAGCCGCACCGGCGGCAGGGAGGAGCGGGAGCTGTCTGACATCGGCTGGTTCTCCTAGAGCGCTCTGCAGGGCCGTACACATCACGGCTCAGCCGCTCAGCCTAGACGGATTTCCACCCATGCCGCCCGGTTCATCTCCTTGCCGGGAGGCGTACATGGCCGAAACCTTGACAAGTGGCTTGACCAGGCAGGAGATTACGCGCGTAGAAATCTGGCGGACATCTGTTCACTGTATTTTCTACGCGCGTTGCCGCCGCCCCACCGTCGGCGATCCCACGTTCCACGCTTGACCTCACGTTTCACCCTCGTCCCGGCACCCACGTATGTCCCCGGAGGGATCCCGTTGCCGAGCAAGAAGTCCGCGCGTCTCGCCGCGCTCACCGTCGCCGCCGTCTGTTCCGCGGCGTCCACCGTCGCGCTGACCGCGCCCGCGCATGCCGACTCCGTGCGCATCCATGACATTCAGGGCAGCACCCGAATATCCCCGTACGCCGGCCAGCAGGTCACGGATGTGGCCGGAATCGTCACCGGCGTACGCACCTACGGCTCGTCCAGAGGGTTCTGGATCCAGGATCCGACCCCGGACGGCAACCCGGCCACCAGCGAGGCCATCTTCGTCTACACCAACTCGACGCCGAAGGGCGTCGCCGTCGGCGACGCGGTCACCGTGTCGGGCGCGATCCAGGAGTACGTCCCGGGCGGCGCCGCCACCGGCAACCAGTCGATCACCGAGATCACCAAGCCGACGTTCACCGTCGTCTCCAGCGGCAACGCCCTCCCGGCCGCCGTGGTCATCTCCGCCAAGTCGGTGCCGGCCGCGTACACCCCCGCCGGCGACACCGCCGCGAACGGCTCGATCAACGGCCTGCCGCTCAAGCCCGCCGCGTACGCCCTGGACTACTACGAGTCCCTTGAGCACATGAACGTCCGGGTCGCCGACACCCGGGTGGTCACCGGCACCGACGACTTCAACGAGCTGTGGGTCACGGTGAAGCCGCGCGAGCACGCGAGCCGCCGTGGCGGCACGGTCTACGGCTCCTACGAGTCGCAGAACACCGGCCGCCTCCAGATCCAGTCCCTCGGCGCGGCCGCCGACTTCCCGAAGGCGAACGTCGGCGACACGCTGGCCGGCACCACCACGGGTCCGCTGGACTACACCCAGTTCGGCGGCTACACCCTGGTCGCGAACGAGCTCGGCACCCTCAAGAGCGCCGGCATCGAGCGGGAGACGACCGAGAAGCAGGGGCGCGGCGAGCTGGCGGTCGCGACGTACAACGTCGAGAACCTCGACCCGTCCGACGCCACCTTCGCCGCGCACGCCTCCGCGATCGTGAACAACCTCCGGTCGCCCGACATCGTGTCCCTGGAGGAGATCCAGGACAACAACGGCGCGACGAACGACGGTACGGTCGCCGCCGACCAGACGATGCGGAAGCTGATCGACGCGATCGTGGCCGCGGGCGGCCCGGCGTACCAGTGGCGCTCCATCGACCCGGTGAACAACGCCGACGGCGGTCAGCCGGGCGGCAACATCCGTCAGGCGTTCCTGTACAACCCCGAGCGGGTCTCCTTCGTGGACCGCGCGGGCGGCGACGCCACGACCGCCGTCGGTGTGACCAAGGTGGGCGGCAGGGCGGCGCTGACGGCCTCCCCCGGCCGTATCGACCCGGCCAACGAGGCCTGGACGAACAGCCGCAAGCCGCTGGCCGGTGAGTTCACCTTCCGTGGCCGCACGGTCTTCGTGATCGCCAACCACTTCGCCTCCAAGGGCGGCGACCAGTCGCTGCACGGGCAGTACCAGCCGCCGGTCCGCAGCTCGGAGACCCAGCGTCACCTCCAGGCGACCTCGGTCAACACGTTCGTCAAGGACATCCTGGCCGTCCAGAAGAACGCGGACGTCGTCACGCTCGGCGACATCAACGACTTCGAGTTCTCCGGCACCGCCGAGCGTCTTGAGGACGGCGGCGCGCTGTGGTCGGCGATCAAGTCGCTGCCCAGGAGCGAGCGTTACTCCTACGTCTACCAGGGCAACGCCCAGACGCTGGACCAGATCCTGGTCAGCCCGTCGATCCGGCGCTCCTGCGACTTCGAGTACGACAGCGTGCACGTCAACTCGGAGTTCAACGACCAGATCAGCGACCACGACCCGCAGGTGCTGCGGTTCCGCCCGTAGCCTCCGGTGCGTTTCAGGACTGGCTGAACACGCCGTTCAGCCAGTCCTGCCAGGCGGTCTCGCACTCCTTGATCTCGGCGCCCGGCGTGAAGTCGTGCAGCGAGATGCCGACCGGGTAGCCCCAGTGGTTGCGCCCGAAGAAGCGAGTGAGGCCCCGGTCCGTGCGCAGCCCGAGGAAGTACGGGTCGCGGAAGTCGACCACGGCCTCGAACTCATCGGGCCCGTGGACCGTCACCCGGGCACCCGCGGTCACGTCCTCCCCGATGCCGAGCGCCCGCCCGACGGCGACGAGCGCGTCCGCGGCCTTCGACGCCTCGGGCCCGTCGAAGGTCGCGAAGGCGGCGGTCCGGCCGTCGAAGTGCGTCAGGTACTGGCGCAGCGTGTGCAGGTAGAAGTCGGTGTGCTTGGCGGCGCCGTCGTACTGGTTGTCCCAGTCGTCGACGAAGATCCCGCTGTGCACGTACCGCACCCAGGCCCGGCGGCCCTCGTCGCGCGGCTCGATGGTGTAGTCGAGCTGGTTGAGGGTCTGCTCGGAGATCCCCTCGACGTCCTCGACCCGGTTGGTGTAGCGGTGCGGCGGGTCCCAGGCGGTGACCTTCGATCCGAAGGGCCCCTTGCCGCCCTCGCGCGGCTCCGGCGGCTCCATCGGCCACAGCCAGCCGCCGGTGCCGGACGTGACCGCCGCCCAGACCTGTTCGGGGGTGGCGTCGACCTCGAACTCTCGGGCGATCTCGAATTCCTTGGACATGGTGGACTCCTGCTTACTGGCTGTCGAGTTCAGGGCTCTGCTGCTGGGGCTTGACCGTGGGATGGACGGCGACCACGATCCGGTGATCCCGGCCGCCCTCCGCGTCGGGCGCGTCGTACTTGCGGATCAGCGCGCTCACGCCCGCCGTCAACTCCTGGATGAAGGCGGCCCGTTCGGCCGCGGAGGCGAAGCGGACCTCGCCGTCCAGCGCGTACGTCGCCAGCCGCTTGCGGGCCTTCGTCGCGCCGGTGATCAGCGAACCGACGTCCCGGACCAGCCGGGCGCCGAGCGCCAGCAGCCAGCGCGCGGAGAGCTGGTCGCGGAAGCGGTCCGGGTCCGGCTGCACGGCGGCGAGCGCGAGCGGCGAGATCACGTACGACGCGGCGGTCGCCCGCATCAGCCGCTCGGTGACGTTGCCCTTGCGGCGCTCGTCGGCCAGCTCGACCAGGCCGTGCCGCTCCAGCGCCTTGAGGTGGTAGTTCACCTTCTGCCGGGGCAGTCCGACCTTGCCGGCCAGCATGGCGGCCGACGCGGGGCCCGCCGCCAGCTCGGCGAGCAGCCGGGCCCTTATGGGGTCCAGGGAGACGGCTGCGGCCTCGGGGTCCTCGATCACGGTGACGTCCAGCATGGGTCCACCGTCCCACCGAAAACTTTTTTTGTCCAGACGGTTCGAGTTTTCGGAACGAAGGGTCGGCCGGGTGCGGGGCCCTGGCCGGGTGCGGGGCCCTGGCCGGGCACACAGGTGCGGCGCGGGACCGGTGTGCGGTCCCGCGCCGCCAGGCTGATTCGTCCGGCCCCGTCAGCGGTGCCCGTGGTGCCGCCGTCGCAGCATCCCGGTCGCGACCGCCGCCCCCACCGCGGCGCCGGCGACCAGTACCGGCCGCGGGTGCCGCAGGCCGGCCTGGACGACGGTGCGGACGGGCCCCGGCACGCTGTGCTCGACGGCATGACCGGCACGTGTCGCACTGTCCTGAACGGTGTGTCCGGTCCGGGTCGCCCGGTCCTGTACCGCGTGTCCGGCCTGGGCCGCGCTGCTGCGCAGCTGCACGGTCATCGCGCCCGCCTTGTCACGGAGGTCGGCCGCACGGGCCAGGGCCCGGCCCTTCACATCCGCCTTCCCGGCGAGGTCCGCCACGCTGTCACCGGACTCGCTGCGGGTCTCCTCGATCTGCTGCCGGAGTTCCTCGGGCCCCTTGGCCCCACGGGCACCCTTGGCCCCGCCGGCCTGCTTGCTACCGCGGGCCTGCTTGGACCCGCCGGTCCGCTTGGACCCGCTGGCCTGCTTGGACCCGCCGGTCTGCTTGGACCCACCGGTTCCCCCGGCTCGGCCCTTCGCCGTACCGCCCTTCGCCGTACCGCC
>JABFVM010000333.1 GCA_013362785.1 Streptomyces sp.
GGCGAGGGCGCACCAGGACGGGCAAGAGCGGACGGGCCGCTCCGGCCACGCAGGCTGCCCGGGGTGCCTGGGGCCGGCGTGCGTGAGTCCCGGGGCGCCTGGGTCCCGGGGGTGCGTGAGGTCCCATGGTGCCCGGCGCATCAGGCACAGAGGTCACTCAGGGCTGCCAGGTGGCACAGCGCCTCGCCGAGCGTGGCCCACCGCGCATTGCTCGTGCCAGGCCCCCGGCGCGCACCAGCCACTCCTCGGGTGCCTGAGAATTGCTCCGTGAGTGATGTGAGACATGTGCTGGTGCTGCCCGATCGTGACGCGGCGGAGGAGGCCGCGGAGGCGCTCGGGGAGCGGTTCGGCATTGACGAGGAGCCCCGGTTGGTGCGGGACGCGCTGGCCGGTGAGGACGATGCCGAGGATGCCCAGTGGCTGGTGGTGCTGCGGGACGAGCAGGGGCGGCTCGATCCGGGGGAGCTGGACGAGTTCGCGGGGGAGTGGGACGGCTGGCGGGAGGAGCCGTAGCCGCAGGGCCCGGCTCGACGGTTCCTCGGTTCCTCGGCTCGACGGCTTCTCGGCTCCTCGGCTCCTCGGCGGTCAACCCAGTCGTGCCGTTGCGAGGTGGACGGTGAAGGCGCAGGGGACGAGCCCCTCCGGCGTCGTCATGTCGCGCACCTCGGTGTAGAAGGCCGTACGCAGGCGCTCCACGGTCGCCCCGTCGAGCGGGCCGACGTCGTAGACGCCGGAGAGGGCGGCCCATACCTGGTCCACAGGGCCGCTCAGATCGATGGGGACGGTCTCCCAGTCCACGGGGGTGAAGTCGGCCGGGCCGAGGAGTTGGTCGAGTCCGTCGCGACTGCGTGTCCGGCTGTCGCCCAGCGACGGGATGCGCTGTGCGGCGGGCGCCGCCCGGACCGTGCCGCGCAACAGGCCGATGAACAGCTCGTAGGCCTCGCCGCCGACGGCTCCGCCGCCCAGCACGCAGGCCAGGGTCCCGCCGGGGGACAGTACTCGGGCGATCTCGGCGACGACCTGCTCGATCTCGCCCATCAGCATCAGCGCCATGTGGGAGACACAGGCGTCGAAGCTGTCGTCGGCGAAGGGGAGCGCCTGGGCCCGGGCCGCTTCCAGACGGGCCCCGGCGAGCGTGGGCCGCTGCCGTGCCAGGGCCAGGCACCGCGGGGACAGGTCCACGCCCGCGAGCTGTCGGCCGTCGCGTCGGGCCAGGAGCTCAAGCAGCAGGCCGTCGCCGCAGCCGAGGTCCAGCACACGCTTGCTGTCGGCCACCCGGTCGCACAAGATCTCGTAGCTGGACCGGCCGTCGGGAGCGCGGCCACCGCCGAACGCCTCCGTGGTCACCGCCGGGTGCTCGGCGTGGAACGCTTGCAGGAACGCTTCTTGCGATGCGGTGGTCGTCACCGACCCAACCTATGTGGGTGGTCGTCACCGACCCAACCTATGTGAGCGGGACGACCCGTTGTCAGTGGCCCATGGGATGCTTTACGCGATGGCCAGGAAGACTGCGAACGACGACCTTCTCGCCCCCGTGACCCTCGCCGTGGGTCAGGAGGAGCTGCTGCTCGACCGTGCCGTGCGGGAGGTGGTGGTCGCCGCCAGGGCCGCCGATGCCGACACGGACGTACGGGAGCTGACCCCGGACCAGCTGCAGCCCGGCACGCTGGCCGAGTTGACCAGCCCCTCGCTGTTCGCCGAGCGCAAGGTCGTGGTCGTGCGGGGTGCGCAGGACCTGTCGGCGGACACGATCAAGGACGTGACGGCGTATCTGGGGTCGCCGGCCGAGGAGATCACCCTCGTGCTGCTGCACGCCGGTCAGGCCAAGGGCAAGAAGCTGCTCGACGCCGCGCGCAAGGCGGGGGCGCGGGAGGTGGCGTGCCCGAAGATGACCAAGCCGGCGGACCGGCTGGCGTTCGTGCGCGGCGAGTTCCGGGCGACCGGGCGGTCCGCGACGCCGGAGGCCTGTCAGGTGCTGGTCGACGCCATCGGCAGCGATCTGCGGGAGCTGGCGTCCGCGGTGAGTCAGCTGGTCGCCGATGTCGAGGGCACCATCGACGAGGCCGTGGTCGGGCGGTACTACACCGGCCGGGCCGAGGCGTCGAGCTTCACGGTCGCCGACCGGGCGGTCGAGGGGCGGGCGGCCGAGGCGCTGGAGGCGCTGCGGTGGTCGCTGGCGACCGGGGTGGCGCCCGTCCTGATCACCAGCGCGCTCGCGCAGGGCGTACGGGCCATCGGGAAGCTGTCCTCGGCCCGCGGCGGACGCCCCGCCGACCTGGCGCGCGAGCTGGGCATGCCGCCGTGGAAGATCGACCGGGTGCGGCAGCAGATGCGGGGCTGGACGCCCGACGGGGTGGCGGTCGCGCTGCAGGCGGTCGCCGAGGCCGACGCCGGTGTGAAGGGCGGCGGGGACGACCCCGAGTACGCCCTGGAGAAGGCCGTCGTGACGATCGCGCGGGCGGCTCGGTCCAGAGGGCGGGGTTAGGGGCGGGAGAGGAGAATCGGGCGTGTCAGCCGTATATCGCCGGACTGGGAAAGGTGGCGAGCACCATGGCTGAACACCCACACGCGGCTCTCGTCCGCAAGGGCTACGAAGCCTTCCAGCGCGGAGACATGGACACCCTGCGCGGCCTGATGACCGGGGACTGCGCTCACCACGTGCCCGGTTCCCACCCGCTCTCGGGAGACTTCAAGGGGATCGACTCGATCCTCGACGGGTACTACGGCCGGCTGTACTCCGAGACGGGCGGGTCGTTCCGCGTCGAGCTGCGCAACATCTTCGTCGACGGCCGCGGGCACGCCGTCTCCGTGCACAGCTTCACCGCGGACCGGGGCGACAAGCACATCGACGAGGAGGGCGGCATCGTCTTCCGGATCGTCGGTGACAAGATCACCGATCTTGACGAGTGCGTCGCCGACATCGAAAAGGGCAACGACTTCTGGTCGTGAGCCCCGCCCCCGCTCATCCCGAAGGCCGCTCATGCCGAAAGCCCCGGCACTCACCCTGGGGAAGGGTGGTGGCCGGGGCCTTCGGTTCAAGACGCTGAGCCCGTACCCGCGTGGCGAACGCAGGCCGCGTACAGGCTCGGGGTGCCGGACGGGAGCGGATGAGAGGGCCCGCTCGATTCCCTCCGACGGTCAGACCAGAGAGTGTCAGCCCTTGAGGGAAGCGACCTTCGAAGCAAGCGCCGACTTCTTGTTGGCGGCCTGGTTCTTGTGGATGACGCCCTTCGAGACGGCCTTGTCGAGCTGACGCGCGGCAGCGCGCTGGTACTCGGTGGCCTTCTCGACGTCACCCGCGGCAGCGGCCTCACGGGCCTTGCGGATCGCGGTCTTCAGGGAGGACTTGACGGCCTTGTTGCGCAGCCGAGCCTTCTCGTTGGTCTTGATCCGCTTGATCTGGGACTTGATGTTCGCCACGAATGAGCCTTTTCAGGTTCTGGTACGAGGCCGCACGGGACCCGCACCGGTGATTTTCTTGGGGTGTGCCTCGTGCTGAGAGGGCATGAGACACAGCCACCCAGACTACCAGCGGCCCCGCGGCCACCCCAAACCGGTCGCCGAAGCCCGCCCATGGTGGCCCAAACCACCCCCGGGTCGCCGCCCGTGGGACCATGGAAGCTACGTATCGATCCGACCCGAGGCATAAGGCGCCTCAAGAGACAGGACCCTGCGTGCCCGCGACCCCTAACAATGTGCCCGAGCCGAGCCGTACCGACCCGGCTCTGATCCGCAATTTCTGCATCATCGCGCACATCGACCACGGCAAGTCCACGCTCGCCGACCGGATGCTCCAGCTGACCGGTGTGGTCGAGCAGCGGCAGATGCGTGCTCAGTACCTCGACCGGATGGACATCGAGCGCGAGCGCGGCATCACGATCAAGTCCCAGGCGGTGCGCCTGCCCTGGGCTCCGACCCACGAGCCCGGCAACACGCACATCCTCAACATGATCGACACCCCGGGGCACGTCGACTTCACCTACGAGGTCTCGCGGTCGCTCGCCGCCTGCGAGGGGACCGTCCTCCTCGTCGACGCCGCCCAGGGCATCGAGGCCCAGACCCTCGCCAACCTCTACCTGGCGATGGAGAACGACCTCACGATCATCCCCGTACTGAACAAGATCGACCTGCCGGCCGCGCAGCCCGAGAAGTTCGCCGAGGAGCTCGCGAACCTCGTCGGCTGCGACCCGGACGACGTGCTGCGGGTGTCCGCCAAGACCGGTCTCGGCGTCGACGCCCTGCTCGACAAGGTGGTCAAGGAGATCCCGGCGCCGGTCGGCGTCAAGGACGCGCCCGCCCGCGCGATGATCTTCGACTCGGTCTACGACTCCTACCGCGGTGTCGTGACGTACGTCCGTGTCATCGACGGCCAGCTCAACAAGCGCGAGCGCATCAAGATGATGTCGACGGGCGCCACGCACGAGCTGCTGGAGATCGGGACGAACTCGCCCGAGATGCTGCCGGCCGACGGCCTCGGCGTCGGTGAGGTGGGTTACCTCATCACCGGTGTGAAGGACGTCCGCCAGTCCAAGGTCGGTGACACCGTCACCAGCCAGCAGAAGGGGGCGACGGAGGCCCTCGGCGGGTACAAGGACCCCAAGCCCATGGTCTTCTCCGGGCTGTATCCGCTGGACGGCTCCGACTACCCCGAGCTGCGCGAGGCCCTCGACAAGCTCCAGCTCAACGACGCCGCGCTCGTCTACGAGCCGGAGACCTCCGCCGCCCTCGGCTTCGGCTTCCGCGTCGGCTTCCTCGGCCTGCTCCACCTCGATGTGATCCGTGAGCGGCTGGAGCGCGAGTTCGGCCTCGATCTCATCGCCACCGCGCCCAACGTGGTCTACCGGGTCGTGATGGAGGACGGCACCGAGCACACCGTCACCAACCCGAGCGAGTTCCCCGAGGGCAAGATCAACGAGGTGTACGAGCCGGTCGTGCGCGCCACGATCCTCGCGCCCACCGAGTTCATCGGCTCGATCATGGAGCTGTGCCAGACCCGGCGCGGCACCCTGCTCGGCATGGACTACCTCTCCGAGGACCGGGTCGAGATCCGCTACACCCTGCCGCTCGCGGAGATCGTCTTCGACTTCTTCGACCAGCTGAAGTCCAAGACCCGCGGTTACGCCTCGCTGGACTACGAGCCCACCGGCGAGCAGACCTCCAGCCTGGTCAAGGTCGACATCCTGCTGCACGGCGACAAGGTCGACGCCTTCTCGGCGATCACCCACAAGGACGCCGCGTACGCCTACGGTGTGCGGCTCGTCGCCAAGCTGCGCGAGCTCATCCCGCGGCAGGCCTTCGAGGTGCCCATCCAGGCCGCCATCGGCTCCCGGGTCATCGCCCGCGAGACCATCCGCGCCATCCGCAAGGACGTCCTCGCCAAGTGCTACGGCGGCGACATCTCCCGTAAGCGCAAGCTGCTGGAGAAGCAGAAGGAAGGCAAGAAGCGGATGAAGATGGTGGGTTCCGTGGAGGTTCCGCAGGAGGCCTTCATCGCCGTACTGAGCAGTGATGACAGCGCGGGGTCGGGCAAGGGCAAGAAGTAACCGCAGGTAACACCGGGTGACCCGGCAAATCACCGCAACAGGGGTCCGTCGTACGAAAGCGCGACGGGCCCCTACGCGCGCGTAGCGTTGCTGTCTGTAGGAAGTGACAGGCCGCAGCCCCTTACGTCGTGGCCGGTCGGGCTCTAACCTGATCCCTGCTCGATAGTTACTCACGAGTTAAACAACGTGAGTGGAACCAATGTGAGTGGAACCAGCCGCACAGTCGCGGGCCCCCGGAGGATGTCTTGAGCGACACGCAGACACTGATCGAGAACCGTCCGCCGAGCGTGGCGAGCCTCTTCCTGGAGCGCGTGGCCGCCACGCCGGACGCCGAGGCGTACCGGTATCCCCTGCCGGCGGCCTCGGGGCAGGGCCCCGACGACTGGAAGTCGCTGAGCTGGGGGCAGGCCGCCGAGCGGGTCTACGCCATCGCGGCCGGGCTGATCGAGCTGGGCGTCCAGCCCGAGCAGCGCGTCGCCCTCGCCGCCTCGACCCGCATCGAGTGGATACTGGCCGACCTCGGCATCATGTGCGCCGGCGCCGCGACGACCACCGTCTATCCGCAGACCAACGCCGAGGAGTCGGCGTTCATCCTCTCCGACTCCGAGAGCCGGGTGCTCATCGCCGAGGACGCGGCGCAGCTGGCCAAGGCGGTGGAGAAGCGCGCCGAGCTGCCGCATCTCACGCATGTCGTGGTCATCGACCCGGCCGGTGTCGAGACCGCCGACTGGATCCTCACCCTGGACGAGCTGGAGAAGCGCGGCGCGGCCCGGCTGGAGAAGGACGCCGACCTGGTCAAGGAGCGGGTCGGCGCGATCACCAAGGACCAGCTGGCCACCCTCATCTACACCTCCGGCACCACCGGCCGCCCCAAGGGCGTACGGCTGCCGCACGACAACTGGTCGTACATGGCGAAGGCGATCGCCGCGACCGGCCTCGTCAGCAGCGTCGACGTGCAGTACCTGTGGCTGCCGCTCGCGCACGTCTTCGGCAAGGTGCTCACCTCCGGCCAGATCGAGGTCGGGCACGTCACCGCCGTCGACGGCCGGGTCGACAAGATCATCGAGAATCTGCCGGTCGTGCGGCCGACGTACATGGCGGCCGTGCCCCGCATCTTCGAGAAGGTCTACAACGGGGTCGCCGCCAAGGCCCGCGCGGCCGGTGGCGCCAAGTACAAGATCTTCCAGTGGGCCGCCGAGGTCGCCCGCGAGTACGCCAAGGTCACCCAGGACAACTTCCGGCGCACCGGCACCCACTCCGCGCCGTTCGGCCTCGCCGCCAAGCACAAGGTCGCCGACACCCTCGTGTTCGCCAAGATCAGGGAGGCCTTCGGCGGCAACCTGCGCGCCTGTGTCTCGGGGTCGGCCGCCCTCGCCCCGGAGATCGGCTACTTCTTCGCCGGCGCCGGCATCCACATCCTGGAGGGCTACGGCCTCACCGAGTCCTCCGCCGCCTCCTTCGTGAACCCGGGCGAGGCCTACCGCACCGGCACGGTCGGCAAGCCGCTGCCCGGCACGGAGGTCCGGATCGCCGACGACGGCGAGATCCTGCTGCGGGGCCCCGGCATCATGGAGGGCTACCACGGGCTGCCCGACAAGACCGCCGAGGTGCTGGAGAGCGACGGCTGGTTCCACACCGGTGACATCGGCGAACTGTCCCCGGACGGCTACCTGCGCATCACCGACCGCAAGAAGGACCTCATCAAGACGTCCGGCGGCAAGTACATCGCGCCCGCCGAGGTCGAGGGCCAGTTCAAGGCGGTCTGCCCCTACGTCTCCAACATCCTGGTGCACGGCGCCGACCGGAACTTCTGCACGGCGCTGATCGCGCTGGACGAGGTCGCGATCCTGGCGTGGGCCGAGGAGAACGGGCTGTCCGGGAAGTCCTACGCGGAGATCGTGGCCGCGCCGGTCACCGTCGAGATGGTCGACGGCTACGTCAGGAAGCTCAACGAGGGGCTTCAGAAGTGGCAGACCATCAAGAAGTTCCGGCTGCTGCCGCGGGATCTCGATGTGGAGCACGGGGAGATCACGCCGAGCCTGAAGCTGAAGCGGCCGGTGGTGGAGCGGGAGTACAAGGGGCTGATCGAGGAGATGTACGCGGGTACGCGGGAGGCGTAGCGCCGTAGGAGAGGGGTGGCGGGGGAGTGACGGCGGCCTCGGGTGGTCCGTCGTTGCTCGCGCCCGCGCGGCGGAGCCGCAAATCGATACAGTCCCGCGCCCCTGAGGTCAGATTCCCTGGCCCTTGCTGATCAGGTGCCGTAGCTCTTTCACCTGTGTGCGCAGGGTCGGCAGGTTCGGGCTGTCGGCGGCCAGTTGTTCCTCCAGGACGGCCAGTCGTGTTCCTATCTCGCCGCCCCGGGCCTGCCGTTGGGCCAGCAGGTGTTCCAGTTCGCGGCTCTTGCGGTACAGGTCCAGGAACACTGTCACCTTCGCCCGCAGTACCCACGGGTCGAACGGCTTGGTCAGATAGTCCGCGGCGCCTGTCGCGTAGCCGCGGAAGGCGTAGCCGGGGTCGTCCTCGGCGCCGGTCAGGAAGATGATCGGGACGTCCTTGGTCTGGTCGAGCCGTTTGATGTTCGTGGCCGTTTCGAAGCCGTCCATGCCCGGCATCCGGACATCGAGCAGGACCAGGGCGAACCGCTGGCGCAGCAGCGCCTTCATGGCCTCCTCGCCCGAACGCGCGCGGACGAGCGGCTCGTTGAGGGACCCCAGGACGGCCTCCAGCGCGATCAGGTTGTCCTCCATGTCGTCGACCAGAAGGATTCCCGCACGCTCGTCGGTCGTTGCCTCAGCGCTCATGGTGAAGTGGCCTCATTCGGTGATCGTCGGCGGGACCACTTCCGCCTCGGAAGGATTCGGTCCCGGTTCTGCGGTGTTGTCCGGATTCGCGACGGCTTCCTCGCGGCGTTCCGCGCCCTCGGGATCGAGGAGGTCGCAGACGACGGTCAGCAGCTGGTCGACGTCCACCGGCTTGGGCACGTAGTCGTTGGCGCCCCGCGCGATGGACTTCTCCCGGTCGCCGGGCATGGCCTTGGCGGTCAGCGCGACGATGGGCAGGTCCGTCCAGCGCGGGGTGCGACGGATGGCGGAGATCGTCTCGTAGCCGTCCATCTCCGGCATCATGATGTCCATCAGGACGAGTTCGACGTCCGGGTTCCGCTCCAGGGTCTCGATGCCCTCGCGGCCGTTCTCCGCGTACAGCACCGGCATGCCGACCCGGCCCAGGACATGGGTGAGCGCGAAGACGTTGCGGATGTCGTCGTCGACGATCAGTACCCGCCGGCCCGGCAGCACCCGGCCCGCCCGGCCCGTCTGCCACGCCTCCAGCTTGGTCGGCGTCGGCCATGACTCGTCCGCGTCGTGGGCGGTCGGGTAGGTCTCGGCGGACAGCTCCGGCGCCGGCAGCGGACGGTCCTCGGGGACCGGTCCGGTGGCCGCGTGACCGGGGCTGACGACCGGGACGTACAGCGTGAACGTGGAGCCCGTGCCGGGTTCGCTCTCGGCGACGATACGGCCGCCCAGCAGGCCCGCGATCTCCCGGCTGATCGACAGGCCGAGTCCCGTGCCGCCGTACTTGCGGTTGGTGGTGCCGTCGGCCTGCTGGAACGCCTCGAAGATCACCGGGAGTTTCTCCGCCGCGATGCCGATGCCGGTGTCGGACACCGCGAACGCGATCACCTCGTCGCCGTCGCGGACGTAGTGGTGGTCGGGGTCCTTCACCCGGTTCACCCGCAGCTCCACCCGGCCCGTCGCGGTGAACTTGATCGCGTTGGACAGGAGGTTGCGCAGGATCTGCTGGAGGCGCTGCTCGTCGGAGTACATCTCGCGCGGCACGTCCTCGCCGACCGCCACCTCGAAGGCGAGCCCCCGGTCCAGGGTGAGCGGGCGGAAGGTGGCGTGGACGTAGTCGAGCAGTTTGATGAGCGGCAGCTTCTTCGGGCGTACGTCCATCCGGCCGGCCTCGATCTTCGACAGGTCCAGGATGTCGTTGATCAGTTGCAGCAGGTCCGAGCCGGAGCGGTGGATCGTCGTCGCGAACTGCACCTCCTGGTCGGAGAGATGGCCGTCCGGATTGTCGGAGAGCAGCCGGGCCAGGATCAGCAGGGAGTTCAGGGGGGTTCGCAGTTCGTGGGACATGTTCGCCAGGAACTCCGACTTGTACTGCGACGACGTCGCCAGCAGGGCCGCCTTCTCCTCCAGTTCGGCGTTGGAGCGCTGCAACTCCGCCTGCTGCATCTGGAGTTCGTCCGAGCGTTCCTGGAGCTGCATGGCCAGACGCTGGGACTCGCCGAGCAGGGACTCCGTACGGGAGTTGGCGATGATCGTGTTGATGGCGACGGCGATGGTGTTCACGAACTGGTCGAAGAACGCCAGGTGGACGTCGGAGAAGCGGGAGAAGGAGGCCAGCTCGATCACGCCGAGGAGCTTGTCCTCGAAGAGGATCGGGATGATGACGACGCTGGTGGGCGCCGCCTCGCCGAGCCCGCTGTTGATCTTGATGTAGTCCGGCGGGGCCTCCTCGACGAGGATCCGCTTCTTCTCCCGGGCCGCCTGCTGCACGAGTCCGTGCACCGGCAGACCGCCCGTCTCGATGGTCGTGCCCTGCGCCGAGCCGTACCCGGCGATGAACGCGAGCCCCTTCGCCGGCACGGTGGTCCGCAGCGCCGCGCTCTCCTCGTTCGGGTCGGCCAGGAAGAACGCGCCGTACTGGGCGTTCACCAGCGGCGTCAGCTCGCGCAGCAGCAGGTCGGCGACCTCCATCAGGTCGCGGTGGCCCTGCATCAGGGCGGCCAGGCGGGCCAGGTTGGACTCCAGCCAGTCCTTGGCGCGGGTCGTCTCGCGCAGGTTGGCCACCATCAGGTTGATGTTGTCCTTCAGC
>JABFVM010000614.1 GCA_013362785.1 Streptomyces sp.
TCCCGTCCGATCTCCGAGAAGGGCATCTACCCGGCCGTGGACCCGCTGGACTCCACGTCCCGGATCCTGGACCCGCGCTACATCGCGGCGGACCACTACAACACCGCCATGCGTGTCAAGGGGATCCTGCAGAAGTACAAGGACCTCCAGGACATCATCGCGATCCTCGGCATCGACGAGCTCGGCGAGGAGGACAAGCTGGTCGTCCAGCGTGCCCGCCGTGTCGAGCGCTTCCTGTCCCAGAACACCCACGTCGCCAAGCAGTTCACCGGCGTGGACGGTTCGGACGTGCCGCTGGACGAGTCGATCACCGCGTTCAACGCGATCATCGACGGTGAGTTCGACCACTTCCCGGAGCAGGCCTTCTTCCTCTGCGGTGGTATCGAGGACCTGAAGAAGAACGCGAAGGAGCTGGGCGTCTCCTGACGCACCGGTGCTCTTGAGCCATTGAGCTCTTGACGGAGGGGGCGGGGGTTCGTCCCGCCCCCTCACTCACGCCTACTAGACTTGTAACCAACACCCGGCAGAACCGCCGGGTGGTGACCCGAGGAGCCACCTTGGCTGCTGAGCTGCACGTCGCGATGGTCGCCGCCGACCGTGAGGTCTGGTCGGGCCAGGCCACTCTGGTCGTCGCGCGCACCACGTCCGGCGACATCGGCGTCATGCCCGGTCACCAGCCGCTGCTCGGTGTGCTGGAGTCGGGCCCGGTGACCATCCGTACGAGTGATGGTGGAACCGTCATCGCCGCGGTGCACGGCGGTTTCATCTCCTTCGCCGACAACAAGCTGTCGCTGCTGGCCGAGATCGCCGAACTGTCGGACGAGATCGATGTCCAGCGCGCGGAGCGGGCACTGGAGCGCGCGAAGTCGGACGACGACGCGTCCGCAGGCCGCCGCGCGGAGGTCCGCCTGCAGGCGGCGACGGCGCGCTGACCCACCAGGTCACCTTCCGGGCCGTCTAGGCTCTGGGGGAGCGCACGCGATGACGTCACTCAGCCGCGGCTGGGACCGGAGCAATCCGGTGCCGGTCGCGGCTGAGGCAGATATGGAAGTTTTTTCCGTTCCGTTACCTAGGAGACGAGGAGGTCGGTGTCGATGGTCCTCGCTCTGACTGTGTGCGGAATCGTTGTCGCCCTCGTGGTGCTGGGGCTGTTCGTCTTCGGTCTGCGCCGCAGGCTCATCCAGCGCTCCGGCGGCACCTTCGACTGTTCCCTGCGCTGGGACGTGCCGGAGAAACCCGACACCAGCGGCAAGGGCTGGAGCTACGGCGTCGCCCGCTACAACGGCGACCGCATCGAGTGGTACCGCGTCTTCTCCTACGCCTACCGCCCGCGCCGCATCCTGGAGCGCTCCGCCATCGAGGTGGCCGGCCGCCGGGTCCCCGACGGCGAGGAGGAGCTGGCGCTGCTCTCCGACGCGGTGATCCTCACCTGTCTGCACCGGGGCACGCGCCTGGAACTCGCCATGAGCGAAGACGCGCTGACCGGTTTCCTCGCGTGGCTCGAAGCGGCCCCGCCCGGTCAGCGCGTCAATGTCGCCTAGCTCTCATACAGAGCCGTAACTCGCTTACGACAGCCCGCTGTTGATGGCGCTCACCAGCTCGCCGTTGGTGCTGTCGCCGCTGAACTCCCAGAAGAACGCGCCGCCGAGACCCTGGTTCTTGGCCCAGGTCATCTTCCCGGCGATCGTCGACGGGGTGTCGTACGACCACCAGTTGCTGCCGCAGTGCGCGTACGCGGTGCCCGCTATGGTGCCGGTGGCGGGGCAGGAGCTCTTGAGGACCTTGTAGTCCTCGATGCCCGCCTCATAGGTGCCGGTCGCCGGGCCCGTGGCCGTGCCGCCGGGGGCGGACTGGGTGACGCCGGTCCAGCCGCGGCCGTAGAAGCCGATGCCGAGCAGCAGCTTGTTGGCCGGGACGCCCTTGGCCTTGAGCTTGGCGATGGCGGCGGCGGAGTTGAAGCCCTCCTTCGGGATGCCGGAGTACGACGTGAGCGGCGAGTGCGGGGCGGTCGGGCCGGTCTTGTCCCAGGCGCCGAAGTAGTCGTACGTCATCACGTTGTACCAGTCGAGGTACTGGGCGGCGCCGCCGTAGTCGGCCGCGTCGATCTTGCCGCCGGCCGAGGCGTCGGCGGTGATGGCGGCGGTGATCAGGTAGTTCGAGCCGAACGCGGAGCGCAGCGCCGAGGAGAGGTTCTTGAACGCCGCCGCGCCGGAGGTGTCGCAGGTCAGGCCGCAGGCGTTCGGGTACTCCCAGTCGATGTCGATGCCGTCGAAGACATCGGCCCAGCGCGGGTCCTCCACGACGGCCTTGCAGGAGGCGGCGAAGGCGGCCGGATTGGCGGCGGCCTGGCCGAAGCCGCCGGAGTAGGTCCAGCCGCCGAACGAGTACAGCACCTTGATGTTCGGGTACTTCGCCTTCAGCTGGCGCAACTGGTTGAAGTTGCCGCGCAGCGGCTGGTCCCAGGTGTCGGCGGTGCCGCTGACGGACTGGTCGGCGGTGTAGGCCTTGTCGTAGGCGGCGTAGGTGTCGTCGACGACGCACTTGCCGTCCTTGACGTTGCCGAACGCGTAGTTGATGTGGGTGATCTTCGACGCGGAGCCGGACGTCACCAGGTTCTTGACGTGGTAGTTGCGGCCGTAGACGCCCCACTCGGTGAAGTAGCCGAGCTTGACCTTGTCACCGGTGGTGGGCGGCGGGTCCGTGGTGCCGCCGGTGGTGCGCACCGCGCGGGCGCCGCTGACCGGGCCGGTCTGGTCGGCGGTGTCGCGGGCCTGGACGGTGTAGGAGTAGTCGGTGCCGGCGGTGAGGCCGGTGTCGGTGTACGACGTGGTCGTCACGGTGGCGACCTTGGTGCCGTCGCGCAGGACGTCGTAGTTCTTGACGCCGTTGTCGTCGGTGGCGGCGGACCAGCTCAGCTTCGCCGAGGTGTTGGTGATGTCGGAGGCGGTGGGGGTGCCGGGGGCCGACGGTGGGTTGTCGCCGGGGACGCTGCCGCCGTCGCAGCTGCCGCCGTTCAGCTTGCAGTTGGACGGGGAGCCGGAGCCGGTGCCGTTGAAGCCGAAGGAGACGGTGGCGCCGGGGGCGAGGGTGCCGTTCCAGGACTTGTTCTTGGCGGTCCAGTGGGTGCCGGAGGAGGTGACGTCGGCGTCCCAGGCGGAGGTGACGGAGGTGCCGGAGGGGAAGTCCCACTCGACGGTCCAGGAGCTGAGGGCGGTGGTGCCGGTGTTCTTCACCGTCCACTTGCCCTCGAAGCCGGAGCCCCAGTCCTGGGTCTTGCTGTAGGTGGCGGTGGCGGACGTCGCGGCCTCGGCCGGGCCAGCGAGGCCGACCAGACCGGCCAGCGGCAGCAGCAGGGTCGCGAACCCGGCCACGGCTCTGTGTCTGAAGCGCATCACGCGCCTCCTTGGGGGTCTTGGGGGCGCGACTGAGCCTTCACGCCCACGGTGCCGCGAGAATAGAAAGGTCTGGACCACGGGTCAATAGGTCTGGACCACTCTCGTATACGGCCGTGCCCCGAACCCCTAGATCCCCAACTCCTGCGCCAACACGGCCGCTTGCACCCGGCTGCGCAGCTCCAGCTTCCCCAGCAGCCGACTGACGTGGGTCTTCACGGTCGCCTCGGCCATGTCGAGCCGTACCGCGATGTCGGCGTTGGAGAGCCCCTCGCCGAGGCAGGACAGCACCTCGCGCTCGCGTCGGGTGAGACAGTCCAGGACGGACGGGTCGGCCTTGGTCTCCCGGGCGGGCTTCGCGCCGAACTCGGCGATCAGGCGCCGGGTGACGGCCGGGGCGATCAGGCCCTCGCCGCGCGCCACCGTCCGCACCGCCTCGATCAGGTCCTTCGCCTCCGTGTTCTTCAGCAGGAACCCCGCGGCCCCCGCCCGCAGCGCCCCGAACACATACTCGTCGAGGTCGAAGGTGGTCAGCACCAGCACGTCGGCCAGCTGCTCGGCGACCACCTGCCGGGTCGCCGACACCCCGTCCAGCCGCGGCATCTGAATGTCCATCAGCACCAGGTCGGGCCGCAGCTCCCGGGCCATGGACACGGCCTGCTCGCCGTCCGCCGCCTCGCCCACCACCTCGATGTCGGGCGCGCTGCGCAGGATGAGGACCAGACCGGCCCGCACGGCGGACTGGTCCTCGGCGACCAGGACGCGGATCATGCCCCGTCTCCCTTCACTCTCTGTTTCCCTCGGCCACGGGAAGCGTGGCGCGTACGATCCACATCTTGCCGTCGGCGGAGTCCTCGGGGCCCGCCTCGAAGTCACCGCCCACCAGCGCCACCCGCTCCCGCATCCCGACCAGACCGGCGCCCGAACCCGGTGCGCGGGGCCCGGCGCCGCCGCCGAAGGGGCTGGTCACGGTCACGGTGAGCGAGCCGTCGCGCCGGGCCAGCGCGACCGTGACCCGGCCGGGGGAGGCGTGCTTGAGGGCGTTGGTCAGCGACTCCTGGACGATGCGGTAGGCGGCGAGTTCGACGGGTGCGGGGACGGTGCCGTGGGCGGCGTCCAGGGTGACGTCGAGGCCGTTGGTGCGGGCGCCGGCCACCAGGGCGCCGAGCCCGTCGAGCGTGGGCGCGGCGACCGGCTGGGTGTCACCGCTGGAGTCGCGCAGGATGCCGATGAGCCGGCGCATCTCGGCGAGCCCCTTCACGCTGTTCTCGCGGATGACCGAGAGCGCCTCCTGGGAGGTCTTCGGGTCGTCGAGGGAGAGCGCGGCCGTGGAGTGGATGGCGATCGCGGAGAGGTGGTTGGCGACCATGTCGTGCAACTCGCGTGCCATGCGGGCGCGTTCCGAGGTGACGGCCTGGGCGCGGTCCTTCTCGGCGAGCAGCGCGGTCTGCTCGGCGCGCAGGTGGGCGGCCTCGGCGGCGTCGCGGTGGTTGCGGACGATCCATCCGGTGGCGGCGGGCCCGTACGCCACGATGCCGACGGCCACGCCGATCAGCAGCGCCTCCGGGACCCGCCACACCGCGAACGGCACCAGGGTCGCGGCCACCGTGAGCAGGCCGGTGATCCACTGGGTGCGGCGGGCCGAGGCAAGCGTGCCGTACAGCACGGCCGCGTAGATGACGTCCGTGAACATCAGGATCGAGGCCAGGTTCCCCTGGGTCGTCAGGTCCGCGCAGATCGCGACCGTACCGACGTTCAGGGCCGTGCGTGGGGCCGCCCGGCGCAGCAGCTCGCAGCCGGCCAGGACGGTGAGCGGGACCAGGGTCGGCCAGGGGCCGTCGAAGAGCGTGATCGGATCCCTGGCGGTCCGCGTGGCCAGGCCGATGCCCACCAGCAGCAGCCCGCCGAGCAGCCCGCCGAGGGCGATGTACACGTCGAAGCGGTGCGGGCGGGGGAGGGACATGACTCCATCCAACACGGTGGCCGCGGGCGACGCCTGATTCCGGGGAACGGTCCTGGACTGCATCTTTCGATGTACCGCCGCTGAATCCTTCGATGTACGGCGAGTTCGTCACCGCCGACGACGAAAGCGGCCGGTCCCGACGGGAGCCTTGAAGGGTGACCGAAGGGAGCAAGTTGTGATCGTCGCCCTCATCATCGCCTGCGAGGTCGGCTTCTGGGTGCTGCTGGCGCTGGGCCTGGCCGTCCGCTACCTGCTGAAGTGGCGCCGCACGAGCGTGGTGCTGCTGCTGTGCGAGCCGCTGCTGGAGCTGGTCCTGTTCGTCGCCACGGCGATCGACCTGAAGAACGGCGCGGAGCCCGGCTGGGAGCACGGTGTGGCGGCGCTGTACATCGGCTACACCGTGGCCTTCGGCCACTACACGATCCGCTGGCTGGACGGCCACGCCGCCCATCGCCTGGGCGACGCACCGCCCCCGCCGAGGCCCCCGCGCCACGGCCGCGCCCGCGCCCGGCACGAGACCCGGCTCTGGCTGAAGGCGGTGTACGGGGGCGCGGTGGCGCTGGCCCTGCTCCAACTCGCCGTCTGGTACGTCGGCGACTCCGGCGACATCAGCTCCCTGCGCGCCTTCCAGTGGGCGGCGATCCGCGCGGCCGGCATCTACGGCCTGATCACCCTCGGCTACTGGATCTGGCCAAAGAAGGCGCCCGAGGGGGCCGAGGAGGAGGCCGGGCTCACGACCGGTAAGGAGCACATCCGGTCATGAGCCGGTCGCGGTACTTTCCGCGGAGCGGCTAGCGCTCCCCGCCCGGCACCCAGAGCACATCCCCGACCTCCTTGTTCGCCGTCCTGGCGAGGATGAACAGCAGGTCGGACAGGCGGTTCAGGTAGGTCGCCGTCAGGGGGTTCATCGTCTCGGCGTGGGTCTCCAGGGCCGCCCACGTCGAGCGCTCGGCCCGGCGTACGACGGTGCAGGCCTGGTGGAGGAGGGCCGCGCCCGGGGTGCCGCCGGGGAGGATGAAGGAGCGGAGCTTGTCCAACTGCTCGTTGAAGTGGTCGCAGTCGGCCTCCAGCTTGTCGACGTAGAACTGCTCGACGCGCAGCGGCGGGAACTCCGGGTTCTCCACCACCGGCGTCGACAGGTCCGCACCCACGTCGAACAGGTCGTTCTGCACCCGGGTGAGGACCTTGACGATCTCCTCGTCCAGACCGCCCAGGGCGATCGCGGTGCCGATCACGGCGTTCGCCTCGTTGGCGTCCGCGTAAGCCGAGATCCGCAGATCGGTCTTGGCGACCCGGCTCATGTCACCGAGGGCGGTGGTGCCCTTGTCACCGGTCTTCGTGTAGATGCGCGTCAGATTGACCATGAGGCCAGCGTAATTACGCTCCGGAGGATCGGAACACGCGTGTGCCCACGGTCACGCCCACCACGGCGAAGCCGACGGCGACCAGTACGCCGTACAGCATGTGTCCCGTCGTGTACGAGCCGACGTACGCGTCCCGCATCGCGTCCACCAGATAGCGGAACGGGACGAAGTGCGACAGGACGTCGAGCCACTTCGGCCCCAGCGTCATCGGCAGCATCAGGCCCGACAGCAGCATCATCGGCATCGTCATGGCGTTGATCGCCGGGGCGAACTCGTGCGTGGTGTGGACCTTCAGGCCGAGCGCGTACGACAGCGAGGCCAGCGAGACCGTCAGCAGCGCGACGAACGCGAAGCCGATCAGCACCCCGGGCAGGGGCGCCCGGAGCCCCATCACCAGCGCCGCCAGCACCAGCAGCGCAGCCTGGAAGACGAACATGGTGGCGTCCCGCAGCACCCGCCCCAGCAGCAGGGCGAGGCGGCTGGCCGGCGTCACCCGCATCCGCTCCACCACCCCCTGGTTCTTCTCGATGATGATCGTGAATCCCGCGAACGACGCCCCGAACAGGGCGAGTTGGAGCAGCAGCCCGGGCACGAGGACCTGCCAGGAACTCCCCTTGCCGCCGAGCGGCAGGTCCGTCAGGAGCGGGCCGAAGAACAGCAGGTACAGCAGCGGCATGAGCACCCCGAAGAACAGGGCGGCGCGGGAGCGGACGGACTGGCGGAGGTAGCGGCCGTAGATCAGCGCGGTGTCGTGAAGCAGCATCTTCGGGGGGTCCTATACGGATACGGGGGCGGCGTCGGCCGAGGCGGGGCCGCGGCCGGTGATGGCGAGGAAGGTGTCCTGGAGCGAGGCGTCGATCGAGCCGCCGTACCGCAGCTTCAGCGCGGTCGGGGTGTCCTCGGCGACGACCACGCCCTTGTCGACGACGACCAGACGGTCGGAGAGCGCGTCGGCCTCGTCGAGGTAGTGGGTGGTCAGGAACACCGTCGTGCCGTTCTCGTCGCGCAGGCGCCGGATCAGGTCCCACAGGTCGGCCCGGCTGCCGGGGTCCAGTCCCGTCGTCGGCTCGTCGAGGAACAGCAGCTTCGGGCGGTGCGTGAGCGCCATCGCGATGTCGAGCCGGCGCCGCTGCCCGCCGGAGAGCGCCCCCGACTTGCGGTCGAGGAGGTCCGTCAGGCTCAGGTCACCCGCCAACTCCTCGGCGCGCTCGGCCGCCCGAGCCTTCGGCAGGCGGTACAGGCGGCCCTGGGTCACCAGCTCCTCGCGCACGCTTACCTGCGGGTCGACCCCGCCGGACTGGGCCACGTAACCGATCTCCCGGCGCACCCCGGCGGGGTCGGTCGCGAGGTCGCGGCCGACGACGGTGGCCGTGCCTCCGGTGGGCGCCAGCAGGGTCGTCAGCATCCGCAGCGTCGTCGTCTTGCCGGCCCCGTTCGGGCCCAGGAAGCCGAGGATCTCGCCCTCGGACACGGTCAGGTCGATGCCGCGCACGGCCTGGACGGGGCCGAGCTTGGTCTGGAAGGTACGGGCCAGTCCGGCCGTACTGATGATTGGCATGACCCCAGAAAAACAGAGTCTCTTAAATTTTGCAATGACCCCAAAGTTTCAGCGAACCCATCGAAGCTAGGATGAGGACATGGTCGAAGGGCTCAGGGAACGGAAGAAGCGCGAGACGAGACAGCGGATCTCGGACATCGCCACGGGCCTGTTCCTGGAGCACGGCTTCGCGGCGGTGACCATCGCCGAAGTGGCGGAAGCCGCCGACGTGTCCGTGAACACCGTCTACAACTACTTCCCGGCGAAGGAGGACCTCTTCTTCGACCGCTCCGACGGCGTCGTCGAGCAGCTCTCCCGCTGGGTGCGCGCCCGGGACGAGGGCGAGTCGGCCGCCCGGGCCGTGCTGCGCGAGGTGCGCGCCGAGGTCGAGGCGGTCTCGCCACGGGTCGGCCTCACGGCGGGCTACGACGCCTTCATGCGCGTCATCCAGGACGCGCCGCCGCTGCGCTCCCGGCTGTGGAGCCTGCAGCAGGAGGTGCACGACCACCTCGAAGCCACGCTCCGCGAGGAGGCCGGCGCGTCCGAGGATGACCCGCTGCCGCGCCTGATGGCCGGTCAGATCTCCTGGATCCATCAGACGGTCTTCACCGCCGTCGGCCGCGAGATGCTGAAGGGGCGCAATCCGGACGAAGTGTCACGAGAGATGCTCGTCCTTCTCGACGACATCGAGGAGCTGTTGAGCGAGAAGGTGCTCAACTACGCCGTCCGAGCCGCGCAATGACCCCTGCCGGTGTGATGTCCGTCAGATGAGACGTGACTCGCGTTACTAACCGGTCACACAGTGCCTCACTCCCGCTAAGGTCCGCCGAAGAGCAACGTAAACAGGGTGTAAGGCGTTTCAAAGGGGAGTCGCAACAGTGGCACGGAAGCTTGCCGTCATCGGCGCCGGCTTGATGGGTTCCGGGATCGCCCAGGTCTCCGCTCAGGCGGGATGGGACGTCGTCCTGCGGGACGTCACCGACGAAGCGCTCACGCGTGGCACCGACGGCATCAAGGCCTCGTACGACAAGTTCGTCAGCAAGGGCAGGCTGGAGGCGCACGACGCCGACGCCGCGCTCGCCCGCATCACCGCGACCACAGACCTGGACGCGGTCGCGGACGCGGACGTCGTCGTCGAGGCCGTCTTCGAGAAGCTGGAGGTCAAGCACGAGATCTTCCGCGCGCTCGACAAGATCGTGCGGGAAGACGCCGTGCTCGCCTCCAACACCTCCGCCATCCCGATCACCAAGATCGCGGCGGCCACCGAGCACCCGGAGCGGGTCGTCGGCGTGCACTTCTTCTCGCCGGTGCCGATGATGCAGCTCGTCGAGCTCGTCCGGGGCTACAAGACGAGCGACGAAGCCCTCGCCACCGCGCGGGAGTTCGCCGAGTCCGTCGGCAAGACCTGCATCGTCGTCAACCGGGACGTCGCCGGCTTCGTCACCACCCGGCTGATCTCGGCGCTCGTCGTCGAGGCCACCAAGCTCTACGAGTCGGGCGTCGCCACCGCCGAGGACATCGACCTCGCCTGCAAGCTGGGCTTCGGTCACGCCATGGGCCCCCTCGCCACGGCGGATCTCACCGGCGTCGACATCCTGCTGCACGCCACCAGCAACATCTACACCGAGTCCCAGGACGAGAAGTTCGCCCCGCCGGAGCTGATGCGCCGGATGGTGGACGCGGGTGACATCGGGCGCAAGAGCGGGCAAGGCTTTTACAGCTACTGAGCTTTCGTAAATCACCGCACAGCCCCTGAGCGCGTCACGCGATGGGGTGAATTCGGTATCGGTTCGCTTACAGACGGCAACCTCTGACCGCTCAACGCAGTCAGAGGTTGCATCACCGGCCACAGCGAAGACTCATAGCAGACACAGGCACGGACAACTCATCGCGGAGCAAGAACGCACGCTTGGGGAGCGCATATGCACATCAGGGGCGACCACGCCGAACTGGTCGTCGGGGGGCGCCTCGACGTCCGCAGCGCGGCGGACGCCCGTACGGTCCTGCACTCGGCCGTCGACGACGGAGTCGGCGATCTGGTGCTCGACCTG
>JABFVM010000111.1 GCA_013362785.1 Streptomyces sp.
CACCCCGGAGGGGACTTCGTGGGGATCGAGAGCGACCAGGTCGTCTACGAGTATCTGAGCCGCGTCGGCGACGTGGCGCAGCAACGGCAGCTGCCGTCGTCCACCCGCATGCGCCTGGTGTCCGAGCTGCGCGGCGAGATCGACCGGCGGCGCGCCAAGGCCCCCGTCGACACCCCCGCCGCGGTCCGCCGCATCATCGCCCGCCTCGGCACCCCGGACGAGGTCGTCGCGGCCGCCGGGGGCACCCCCTCCGGGGGAGGCAACCCCGCCCCCGCCCCGCAGCCCGCCGCCTCCGTCCCCGCACAGCCGGACAGCCGGTACGACGACCCCGACGGCGACGACACCGGCGGCAAGCGCCCCAGGGGCCTGCGCCGCATCGTGCCGCGCCCCCGACCCGCCGAGCCCCCGGCGGCCCGGCACGACGCCGCCCCGCCACCCCACCTCGCCAGTACGGCCGACCTCGGCGGCAGCGCGACCCAGCCCGACTGGTGGCGCGTGGACAGCAGTTCCTTCGGCCCCGGCGAGGACGTCCCCGGCTTCGTCGGCGGCATCGAGATCCCGGAGATGCTCAGACGCCCGCCCGCGAAGGACGAGGCACCGCTGCGCAAGAAGGCCCCCGCCGAGGAGCCGGACCCGGCGCCCGCGGAAAAGGCGACGGAAAAGGCCGAGGAGGAGGCACCGAAATCCCGCCGCCGCCTACTGCCCCGCCGCCCGACCCTCCCCACCGGCCGCTGGAGCAACCCCCTCCTCCTGCTCGCCGCCGCCCTCCTGATCACCGGCGCCATCCTCGGCAACCTCATCGTCCTGCTCCTGGGCTGGCTCATCGCCTGGGGCTCACGCCGCCTGAGCGACGCCGAGACCAAGTGGGCGGTCATCATCCTCCCCGGCCTCTCCCTCACAGCAGGCATCACCTGGCTCTGGGGCCGCACCAACGGCCGCTGGGGCGACCCGATCGCGGAGGGCCAGACGAACGCCGCGATCGCCGAGACCTGGCCGTGGGTGGTGAGAGGGGCGGCGGTGGCATCGGCGCTGTTCATCGTGTGGAGGTCGCAGAGGCAGCGGTAACGCATGACCGGGGCGAGGTGACGACCCCAGGGGCGCGGGGAACTGCGCGATCAGCCACAAACCACCCGCAGCCGCCATACGCCAATCAGCACCGAGCTACTAGGCGGGCACAATGGCCCATATGGCACTCACCGTCGGCTTCGACCTCGACATGACCCTCATAGACTCCCGCCCCGGCATCCACGCCTGCTACACCGCCCTGGCCGCCCGCACAGGCACGCACATCGACGCCGACCTGGCCATCACCCGCCTGGGACCCCCGCTGGAAGAGGAACTGATCAACTGGTTCCCGGCGGAGCAGATCGCGACCATCGCCGACGTGTACCGCGAGATGTACCCGACAATCGCCATCGCCGCGACCCCCGCCCTCCCCGGCGCCCGCGAGGCGATAGCCGCCGTACGGAACACCGGCGGACGCGCGATCGTCGTCACCGCCAAGTACGAGCCGAACGCGAAACTGCACCTGGAACACCTCGGCATCGAGCCCGACGCAGTCATCGGCAACCTGTGGGCCGAACAGAAGGCGGAGGCCCTGCGCGAGTACGGCGCGAGCGTCTACGTCGGTGACCACCAGGGCGACATCCGCGCCGCCCGCGCCGCCCACGCCCTGTCCGTCACCGTGGCGACCGGCCCGTTCGGCGCCGACGAGCTCGCCGAACTCGGCGCGGACGTCGTCCTCGCCGACCTGACGAACTTCCCCGACTGGCTCGCCGGTTACCTCGAAACGCCCCGCGCCTGACGCCGCCCCGCGGCCACCGAGCGCAGCACCCCCGCTCCGGCGACGAGGAATCCGACGCCCATCAGCATGCTCAGTCCGAACATGTACGTCGGAAATGGCGTCGTACCGAGCAGGAACGGGGCCACCGTGACCAGAGTGGCCACGGCACCGATGAAGAACACGACCGCTCCGGCACGGATCAGTCGGTCACCGGGAGCGGCGGAATTCGTTTGGGTTTTGTCGCGCACCGGACCAGGGTAGTTCCCTGCGCGAGGGAACAACCGGGCGACGTCTTGTCACCGGCCCGGGGACCATTAGCCTTGGTACCGGCGGGTCGTGGTCGACCCGCTGTAGTGCTATCAAGAGCCGTTTTCAGAAGCAGTTTTCCGACGAGTACGAGGACGAGGACAGACGTGCCTACCGGCAAGGTCAAGTGGTTCAACAGCGAGAAGGGCTTCGGCTTTCTCTCCCGCGACGACGGCGGTGACGTCTTCGTCCATTCCTCGGTTCTCCCCGCCGGAGTAGACACACTCAAGCCGGGACAGCGCGTGGAGTTCGGAGTCGTCGCCGGTCAGCGCGGTGACCAGGCACTCTCGGTCACCGTCCTGGACCCGACCCCGTCGGTCGCGGCCGCCACCCGTAAGAAGCCGGACGAGCTGGCTTCCATCGTCCAGGATCTGACGACCCTCCTGGAGAACATCACGCCGATGCTGGAGCGAGGCCGCTACCCCGAGAAAACCGCGGGCAAGAAGATCGCCGGTCTGCTGCGGGCGGTCGCCGACCAACTCGACGTATAGGCCCTTGAATCCTTAAGGGAAATCCAGTGCATCCGGGCCGAGGGGCGGTACCAGCCCCTCGGCCGCCGCACGTGTGAGGAGCCCCCGCACCGCCGCATAGCCGTCCACGCCGAGATCGTGCGTGAACTCATTGACGTACAGCCCGATGTGCTGGTCCGCGACGCCCGGGTCCATCTCCTGCGCGTGTTCCATGACATACGGCCGGGAGACCTCGGGGTCGTCCCACGCGGCCCGCACCGACGTACGGATCGAGTCGGCCAGCCGCGTCAGCGTCTCCGCGCCCAGTGACCGCTTGGCGATGATCGCGCCCAGCGGGATCGGCAGCCCGGTGGTGTGCTCCCAGTGCTCGCCCATGTCGGCGAGCTTGTGCAGCCCGTAGTTCTGGTACGTGAAACGCGCCTCGTGGATGACGAGACCCGCGTCGACCTTCCCGTCCCGCACGGCCGGCATGATCTCGTGGAACGGCAGCACCACGATCTCGCCGACCCCGCCGGGGAGTGTGTCGGCGGCCCAGAGGCGGAAGAGCAGATACGCCGTCGACTTCTCGCTCGGCACCGCGACCGTACGGCCCGTGAGGTCGACGCCGGCCTCCCGCGTCAGCACCAGCGGCCCGCAACCCCGGCCCAGCGCACCGCCGCACGGCAGCAGCGCGTACTCGTCGAGGACGTACGGCAGCACGGCGTACGACACCTTCAGTACGTCGAACTCGCCGCGCTCGGCCATGCCGTTGGTGATGTCGATGTCGGCGAAGGTCACGTCCAGCGCGGGCGCCCCCGGCACCCGGCCGTGGGCGAGGGCGTCGAAGACGAACGTGTCGTTGGGGCAGGGCGAGTACGCGATCTGCAGGGGCTGTCGCTGCTGTTCACCGGTCATGCGGTTGCCAACTCTCCAGGACGGGTGCGAGCTTCCCGAAGGCCTCGGCGAGGGCCGCCAGCGCGTCGCCGATGCGCCAGGCGGCGCGGTCGCGCGGGCCCACCGGGTTGGAGATCGCGCGCAGCTCCAGCACGGGCGTGCGGTGCGCGGTCGCGGCCTCGGCGACGCCGAAGCCCTCCATGGCCTCCGCGAGGGCGGTGGGATGGCGCTCGCGCAGCCGGGCGGCGCGGACGGCGGTGCCGGTCACCGTGGACACGGTGAGGACGGCGCCGGGACGTGCGCCGGTGGCGGCCGCCACCTCTCGTACGAGTGCTTCGGGCGGACGGTGGGTGACGGTGCCGAAGCCCAGCTCGGTGACCGGCAGAAAGCCGTCAGGGGTCTCCGCGCCGAGGTCGGCGGCCGTGATCTCGTCGGCGACGACCAGCGAGCCGACGGGGGCGTGGGGCGCGAAGCCGCCGGCGATCCCGGCCGAGACGACCAGGCCGTAGGGGGCGCCCTCCAGGGCGGCCGTGGTGAGGGCCGTGGCGGTGGACGCCGCGGCGAGCGCCGGACCGACACCGGCGGCGATCACCTCGACGCCGGGGAGCCCGAGCGCCCCGGCCACCGCGTCCCGCTCGGCGGGGACCGCGGTGGCCACGAGGACACGTGGGGCGGACGCGGACGTGGTCAGGCGTCCTTCTTGAGCTTGAAGGTCCACAGCCCCGTCACGTCCTGCTCGCCCTCCTTGATCGACACCAGCGTCGAGTCGCCGCTGGCGCCGTACTGGGCGTTGAAGAACACGCTGCCCGGGATGGTGCGGTAGGTCTTCGTGCTGGAGTCGGTGAGCGGCTGGCCGTTCATGAGGATGGTCCAGCCCTCGTCGGCGATCTCCGGGTCGACGCCGAAACGGACGGTGTCGTCGGGGTCCACCTTGATGGACTCGATGCCCTTGTCCTTCAGGCACTTCGCCAGGTCGGCGGTCTTCAGGGAGTCGCCCTCACCACCGCAGGTCGCCTCCGAGTGGACCGAGGACGTACCGACGGTCACCGTGGCCAGCGGAGTCGGCTGGTCGCAGGCCGACAGGACGAGCAGTCCGGCGGATACGGCGCCGGCGGCGGCGAGCGCGCGGCGGCGTCGCACAGCGGATTGCAGCGTGGTCATGGGCGAAGGCTATCGGGCGGGACTGACGCTCTCTCTACGTGGGGGCGGCGTGCCGTATGTCACGCGGGGGCCGAGAGCACGTCACGCGGGGGCCGAGGGCATGCCACGCGGGGGCCGAGGGCATGTCACGCGGGTGCCGGGAGCGGCGTTCACTCCACCCGCGGCCGGACGTGGCCGCCGTGCCGCGCCGAGCCGATCAGGCCCTTGACGGTGGTCAGCCACCCGACGGCGACGATCCCCGCCCCCACCAGCAGGCCCAGCGAGCCGTCCAGCGGCAGCACGATGCCGATCGCGCCGCCGAGCACCCAGGCCACCTGCAGCAGCGTCTCGGAGCGCGCGAACGCCGACGTACGGACCAGCTCCGGCACGTCCCGCTGGATCAGCGCGTCCAGCGACAGCTTGGCCAGCGCCTGCGCGAACCCGGCGACCGCCGCGAGGAAGGCCACCAGGAGCGAGCCGAAGAAGAGCGCCGCCGTGATCGCCACGCCCAGCACGAAGCCGACGACCGTCACGATGATGATCTCCGGCGCCCGGGATCTGAGCCACGCCCCCACCGCCGTACCGAGCGCGTTGCCGACACCGGCCGCGACGGCGACTATCCCGAGCGACACGGCGGCGCTCTGGCCGGACATCGGATGCTCGCGCAGCAGGAACGCGAGGAAGAAGATCAGGAAGCCGGTCAGACATCGGATGGACGCGTTGGCGCCGAGCGCGTGGGTGACGGCGATGCCGACCGTGCGCAGCCCGGGCCGCTTGACGGGCTGCCGGTGCGGCCCGTGCAGATGCTGCTCGTCGGCCGCCAGCAGCGCTCTGTCCTCGCCCTTGGCCGAGTCGACCTTGTGGGGCAGCGAGAAGGACAGGAACGTACCCGCGATGAAGATCACGAAGGCGCCGTAGAGCGGCCAGCGCGGCCCGATCGACTGGAGCCCCGCCCCGATGGGCGCGGCGATACCGGTGGCGAGCAGCCCGCCCAGGGTGACCCGGGAATTGGCCTTCACCAGCGAGAAGCGGGGTGGCAGCAGCCGGGGCACGACGGCACTTCTCACCACCCCGTACGCCTTGGAGGCGACCAGCACCCCGAGGGCGGCCGGATACAGCTGCAGGTCGCCGCTGACGACCGCGCTGGACAGCACCAGGGCGAGCAGCGCCCGCGCCAGCATCGCGCCGGCCATCGCGGCGCGGCGGCCGTGCGGGAGACGGTCCAGGAGCGGGCCGATCACGGGCGCGAGCAGCGTGAAGGGCGCCATGGTGATGCCGAGGTAGAGCGCGACGCGCCCGCGGGCCTCGTCGGTCGGTACGGAGAAGAAGACGGTCGAGGCGAGCGCGACGGTGATCATCATGTCCCCGGCGCCGTTCACCCCGTGGAGCTCGATCAGCTTGCCGAGACCGGATTCGCCGGCGCCCTGGGCGTGGGTGGCCCTGCGGATCCCGCGGGCGGTGCCGGTGAACGGGAAGTGCAGGGCGCGGCCCAGCGCGCGGAGGGAGCCGCCGATCCGGCCCGATCCGCCCATTCTGTTCCGGCCCCCCTTGGCCCCGCCGACACCGGTGGCTCCTTGGGGCGGCCGTGCGGTCGCCACGACGCAATAGTGCCCCGAGATGGGGGTGCGTAGTGCGGTTACGGCGCGTATGGGGGGCAGGTTATGGGCAAGGTCTCGACCCGGTGCAAGGTTGGCGGACGGCAACTCTCGGGTCGGCGGTACGGGTTCCAGCGGCCGCCGGGCACGCTGAAAGGGCCGTCGGTGTAGGCCCAGCGCTCGCGAACAGGTAGCGTGCGTATCTCAGCCATCCCGCACAATGGATGACGTAGGTGCGCCCGAGCGCGATTCGGACGCGGACGTCGACGCGGCCCACAGGTCCGCTCCGTCCGCTCGACCGCCTCAAGGCAACCGCACCCGAGAGACGGCGTAGGAGAGAAGCGATACCTGTGAGCGCAGCGACAACGCGAAGCCGCACCCCCGACCGTCTGTGCGCCGAGGCGGTCGACCTCGCCCGCAGTGCCGCCGAGGAGGCCGCCGCGCCCGGCGTCGTGGGCGAGCACGCGGGTCTGGCCTCCGAGGGCGACCGTGTTGTCACGCACTTCTTCGAGTGCAAGGAGCTCGGGTACCGCGGCTGGCGCTGGGCGGTGACGGTGGCCAGGGCGTCACGGGCGAAATTCGTGACGCTGGACGAGGTGGTCCTCCTCCCCGGCCCGGACGCGCTGCTGGCCCCCGAGTGGGTGCCCTGGAGCGAGCGCCTGCGCCCCGGTGACATGGGCCCGGGCGACCTGCTCCCCACGGATGCCGAGGATCTCCGCCTGGAGCCCGGTTACTCCGGCGAGGACGAGCCGGTACCGAACGCGCCCGTCTCGCACGAGATGGCGGAGCTGGTGGAGGCGGAGGACGCGGAGGTCACGGCCGGTGCCCCCGCGAACCTGCCGGTGGCCCCGTCGCGAGGCTCGATCGCGGCGGTGGCGGAGGAGCTCGGCATGCGCCGGGCCCGCGTCCTGTCCCGCTACGGCCTGCACGTCGCGGCGGACCGCTGGGAGGAGGGCTACGGCGCGAAGACCCCCATGGCCCAGGCGGCCCCGGCGTCCTGTGTGACGTGTGGCTTCCTGGCGCCGATCGGCGGTTCGCTCGGCCAGGCCTTCGGAGTCTGCGCGAACGAGTTCTCCCCGGCTGACGGCCGGGTCGTGTCCCTGACGTACGGCTGCGGCGGCCACTCCGAGGCGGCGGTGATGCCGAAGCCGCCGCGTCCGGCTCCGCCGGTGATCGACGAGACCCGGGTGGACCCGTTCCCGCTGCGCCCGGCGCCGGATTCGGGGTCGGTGTCGGTGGGCGTGGACGGGGATGCGGCGGAGCTGGGGCACTCCTAGGGCGTCCTAGGGCGAGTGGCGCGAGAAGCGCGACGGTTTCTCTTCCCGGCCGGAGTCAGGGCACGAGGCTCTTGAGGTCGATGTCGGTCGGGAAGGGGACGGCGGCCCCCAGACGGGCACGGTGAATTCCGGTGGCCACGTATGTGCTGGTCATGGTGTCGAGTTCGTAGGTGTGGACGGTGGGAGCACCGGCCTCGTCCTCGACGCGCCAGAAGTGGGGGATCCCGGCCTGTGCGTACTTGAAGGGCTTCAGGGACCGGTCCCGGTCCGCCGACTCCTCCGAGACGACCTCGATGACCAGGGCGACGTCGGCGGGTGCGTACCAGGTGCTGTCGGGGTCGATGCGGCGGTGGTGACCAGGATGTCGGGCTCTGGGCGGCTCTTCTTGTCGAGCCGGACGGTCATCTCGCCCTCGGCCTCGAATCCCTCGGGGGACGATTGGCACAGGGCGAAAGTCAGGTTCGACACCAGTCGGGTGTGCCAGGATCGCCGCGGCCACATGATGAAGATCAGGGCTCCGTCAATGAGTTCGGTGTGCCGCGGTGCCTGGGGGGAGGTGGTCGAGGTCGTCCGCTTCCCAGCCGCTCGGCCTGGGCGGGATCATCCAGTCGGGGAGTTCGGAGGTCACGGCTTGCTCCCTGGGCAGCCCCTGCGGCTCCGAAGGCGAGGAATCACATCGGGGCCGTGGCCGGACGGAGGGCTCGTCAGGATGTCGTCAGCTCGTCGGCTTCGCCCTCGGCCTTGTACCGGGGCAGGTTCTCCGTTGAGATCGTCCAGTCCGCGATGGTGACGTCTTCGCCGTATACGAAGTCCTTGCGGGTCGCGTAGCGGGGGCCGTCGGGGGTGGAGTGGATGTCGGTGAGGACGGCGCCGGTTCCGGTGCGGGGGTCGAAGATCGCGTAGACGGGGGTGCCGATCAGGGGGTAGTCGCGTACCTTGCTCACCCAGTCGTTGTCGGGGTTGGAGCGGGAGACGACCTCGATGGCGGCGATGAGTGTTCGGGGGTCGAAGGCGCCGTCTCGTTCCATGTCGACCTCGGCGATCACCATGACGTCAGGGCGACGCAGGATGCACTCGGGCTCGTCCTCCACGTCGGGTACGCCCGTGTGGGCCACGATCCCTTCCGGCATCACCTTTTCGATGCGCCTACGGAGCAGTGCCCTGGTGAGCTCGTGCCGACTGTTGGGCGACAAGAGGTCGTGGACGAGGCCCTCCTTGGTGATCTCGAATTTGCCGGGAAGGGCATCGTCCATGGACTGTACGAGGTCCCGCATGGCCCGGAAACGGTGCGAACTCATGCGGGTTGCCTCCAGAACGGCTCAGAAGCCCAAGTAGGTGATCTGGACGACGTATACCCGCTCGCTTCGCACGACGACCTGGTACGCGAACATGCCGCCGGAGACGTCCACGTCGCCGCCCTTTGGGTCGATTCCATCGTGGGCCCTGCCATGGATGTGGAGGGCTTCGGCTGCCCTGACCAGTTCGTCGGCCTTGCGTGCCACAGCGGCGAGGAAGTCCTGAGGAGCGGTACGGGCCGATTCTTCGGCTCCGAGGGCGTACTCCCATTTCCAGCTCACTCGCGAACTGCCTTCATCGCCTCGTCGAGGACCGTGCTCAACTCGCGAAGGGCTTCCTGCGCGATGGCCGGATCCTCGTGTTCCAAGTGGTTCTGTGCCCAGGCGTAGCGGGCGGACAGGTCCGGCCGACGGGCGATCTCGATGTCCCTGGCCCAGACCAGAACCCACCCCATCACCGGGCTCAGAGACTGCCACTCGACTGCCTTGGCGAAGGCCTCGTCCTTCCTGGCCTTCATCTCGTCCAGGCGGCCTGGCGCGACGATGGCAAGGGCTGCACGCAGGGCATCAGGGGTTGGTTCGGGACGCGGGATCAGTTCGTTTCCGTGGTCGGCCTGAGTGCTCATGGTGTCCTCCCGAGGGTGCCCCGGCCAGAGTAGCCGGGCGGGTGAGGAACGAGCCGGAACGGGCTCAGGCGGTTGCGGCCAGGGGAGTGCGGCAGTCACGGCAGAGTCCTGGGGTAGGGGAGCGGAAGGCGCGGTCGCAGTCTTCGCAGGTCTGGAAGGGGTGGTGGACGGTCGGCGGTGGTGC
Source organism: Streptomyces sp. (assembly GCA_013362785.1). GTDB lineage: Bacteria > Actinomycetota > Actinomycetes > Streptomycetales > Streptomycetaceae > Streptomyces. The sequence goes on from JABFVM010000111.1 coordinate 9,550, forward strand.
CGAGGCGCGGAACGGGGGCGGGGGTGGCAGTTGGAAGGTGAGGCGGTGGCCCAGTAGGGCTGCCGGGCGGCATAGGGGCTCGGGTGGCAGGTCGGTGGTCAGGGCGTGGCGTACGGCTGTGGGGGTGACGTCCCGTTCCAGCCAGGCGGCGACTCCGGGGGCCAGGTGCGCCGTGTCACGCTCGCTGAGCAGGAGGCGGGGGTCGTGGTGGCGTAGGTCGGTGAGGAGGTCGGTGGCCGTCTGGAGGAGGGGCGGGGCCGGATAGGCCGGTTGCGGTACGGCGGGGAGGGGTTTGGGGGCGGTCGCGGTTCGCTTCTTACGGGCCGGGGGCGGGGGCGGTGCCTCGTGGTGGTCCGGGGTGCGGCTGTGGCCGGGCTGGTTGCAGGAGACCGTGCGGGTGACGATGCGGCCGGCGGGGGTGCGGGCGCGTTCCCGGCGCAGGTAGCCGTGGGCTTCCAGTTCGCGTAAGGCGGCGGCGATACGGGTCGTGCCCTCGGGGAAGCGGGCGGCGAGGGTCTTGATGTCGGCGCGGGCACCGGCGGGGAGCGACTGGATGTAGACGGCCAGTCCGATGGCGAGCCCGGATAGTTCCGGGTGCTGGGCCAGGTGGTTGCCGATCACCGTGAAGCGGGTGGTGTGGCGGGCGTTGTCGTGGACGATGCCGCCCGCGTGGGGGTGGTTTTTGCCCGCGATACGGGGCTGGGGGCGTGAGGG
>JABFVM010000473.1 GCA_013362785.1 Streptomyces sp.
GGAGGCCGCGCCCTGGCGGTGGGCGGTGCCCACGCAGTCGGCGCCGGTGTCGCCACCGCCGATGACGACGACGTGCTTGCCCTCGGCGGTGATGGGGGGCGCCACGAAGTCGCCCTCCTGCACCTTGTTGGCCAGCGGCAGGTACTCCATGGCCTGGTGGATGCCCTTGAGCTCGCGGCCGGGGACCGGGAGGTCGCGGGCGGTCGTGGCGCCGGCGGCGATGACGACGGCGTCGTACCGCTTCTTGAGGTCGGTCGCCTTGAGGTCGCGGCCGATCTCGATGCCGGTGCGGAAGCGGGTGCCCTCCGCGCGCATCTGCTCGATACGGCGGTTGATGTGCCGCTTCTCCATCTTGAACTCGGGGATGCCGTACCGGAGAAGGCCTCCGATGCGGTCCGCGCGCTCGTAGACGGCGACGGTGTGGCCGGCCCGGGTCAGCTGCTGGGCGGCGGCCAGGCCCGCGGGGCCCGAGCCGATGACGGCGACGGTCTTGCCGGACAGGCGCTCGGGGGCCTGCGGTGCGACGTCACCGCTGTCCCACGCCTTGTCGATGATGGAGACCTCGACGTTCTTGATGGTGACGGCCGGCTGGTTGATGCCGAGCACGCACGCCGACTCGCAGGGAGCGGGGCAGAGGCGACCGGTGAACTCCGGGAAGTTGTTGGTCGCGTGCAGCCGCTCGCTGGCGGCGGCCCAGTCCTCGCGGTAGGCGTAGTCGTTCCACTCGGGGATGAGGTTCCCGAGCGGACAGCCGTTGTGACAGAACGGGATGCCGCAGTCCATGCAGCGGCTGGCCTGCTTGCTGATGATCGGCAGCAGGGAGCCGGGGACGTAGACCTCGTTCCAGTCCTTCAGACGTACGTCGACCGGGCGGGACTTGGCGACCTCGCGGCCGTGGTTCAGAAAGCCCTTCGGGTCAGCCATTGATCGCCGCCTCCATCATCTTCTCGGTGATCTCGGTCTCGGACAGACCGGCTCGCTCGGCGGCGTCCTTGGCGGCGAGCACTGCCTTGTAGGTGCTGGGGATGATCTTGCTGAAGCGCTCGACGGCGGTCTCCCACTCGGCCAGGAGCTTCTCGGCGACCGTGGATCCGGTCTCCTCCTGGTGGCGGCGGACCACGTCGTGCAGCCACTGCTTGTCGGTGTCGTCGAGGGCCTCGACGGCGCTGACGTTGCCGACGTTGACGTTGTCGCGGTCGAGGTCGATGACGTACGCGATGCCGCCGGACATACCGGCCGCGAAGTTACGTCCGGTCTCGCCGAGGACCACCGCGTGACCGCCGGTCATGTACTCGCAGCCGTGGTCGCCCACGCCCTCGGAGACGACGGTCGCGCCGGAGTTGCGGACACAGAACCGCTCACCGGTACGGCCGCGCAGGAACAGCTCGCCGCCGGTCGCGCCGTAGGCGATGGTGTTGCCCGCGATCGTCGAGTACTCGGCGAGGTGGTCGGCGGCCCGGTCCGGGCGGACGACGACGCGGCCGCCGGAGAGGCCCTTGCCGACGTAGTCGTTGGCGTCGCCCTCCAGGCGCAGCGTGACACCGCGCGGGAGGAAGGCGCCGAAGGACTGGCCGGCGGAACCGGTGAAGGTGATGTCGATGGTGTCGTCGGGCAGACCCGCGCCACCGAACTTCTTCGTCACCTCGTGGCCGAGCATGGTGCCGACCGTGCGGTTGATGTTGCGGACCTTGACCTGGGCGCGCACCGGCTGGGCGTCGGTCGCGGAGTCCGCGGCCAGCGCGTCGGCGGCGAGCTTGATCAGCTCGTTGTCGAGCGCCTTCTCCAGGCCGTGGTCCTGCTCGATGAGCTGGTGGCGCACCGCGCCGTCGGGCAGCGCGGGCACGTGGAACAGCGGGGCCAGGTCCAGGCCCTGGGCCTTCCAGTGGTCGACCGCGCGGGTCACGTCGAGCGTCTCGGCGTGGCCGACGGCCTCCTCGATGGTGCGGAAGCCCAGCTCGGCGAGGATCTCGCGGACCTCTTCGGCGATGTACTGGAAGAAGTTGACGACGTACTCGGCCTTGCCGGAGAAGCGGTCGCGCAGCGTCGGGTTCTGGGTGGCGATGCCGACCGGGCAGGTGTCCAGGTGGCAGACGCGCATCATGACGCAGCCGGAGACGACGAGCGGCGCGGTCGCGAAACCGAACTCCTCGGCGCCGAGCAGCGCGGCGATGACGACGTCACGGCCGGTCTTCAGCTGGCCGTCGGTCTGGACGACGATGCGGTCGCGCAGGCCGTTGAGCAGCAGCGTCTGCTGGGTCTCGGCGAGGCCGAGCTCCCAGGGGCCGCCCGCGTGCTTCAGCGAGGTCAGCGGGGAGGCACCCGTACCGCCGTCGTGACCGGAGATCAGGACGACGTCCGCGTGCGCCTTGGACACACCCGCCGCGACCGTGCCGACGCCGACCTCGGAGACCAGCTTGACGTGAATCCGCGCCTGCGGGTTCGCGTTCTTCAGGTCGTGGATCAGCTGGGCCAGGTCCTCGATGGAGTAGATGTCGTGGTGCGGCGGCGGGGAGATCAGGCCCACGCCCGGCGTCGAGTGACGCGTCTTGGCGACCCACGGGTAGACCTTGTGGCCGGGCAGCTGGCCGCCCTCGCCGGGCTTGGCGCCCTGGGCCATCTTGATCTGGATGTCGTCGGCGTTGACCAGGTACTCGGACGTGACACCGAAGCGGCCGGACGCGACCTGCTTGATGCTGGACCGGCGCGCCGGGTCGTACAGACGGTCCGGGTCCTCGCCGCCCTCACCGGTGTTGGACTTGCCGCCCAGCTGGTTCATGGCGATGGCGAGGGTCTCGTGCGCCTCCTTGGAGATGGAGCCGTACGACATGGCGCCGGTGGAGAAGCGCTTGACGATCTCGGAAGCGGGCTCGACCTCGTCGATCGAGATCGGCTGCCGGTCGGACTTGAAGCCGAACAGGCCGCGCAGCGTCATCAGGCGCTCGGACTGCTCGTTCACTCGCTCGGTGTACTTCTTGAAGATGTCGTAGCGACCGGTGCGCGTGGAGTGCTGGAGGCGGAAGACCGTCTCCGGGTCGAACAGGTGCGGCTCGCCCTCACGGCGCCACTGGTACTCGCCGCCGATCTCCAGCGCGCGGTGCGCGGGAGCGATGCCGGAGGCGGGGTAGGCCTTGGCGTGCCGGGCGGCGACCTCCTTGGCGATGACGTCGATGCCGACGCCGCCGATCTTGGTGGCCGTGCCGTTGAAGTACTTCTCCACGAAGGCGTCGTCGAGACCGACGGCCTCGAAGACCTGGGCGCCGCGGTAGGAGGCGACCGTCGAGATGCCCATCTTGGACATGACCTTCAGGACGCCCTTGCCGAGGGCGTAGATCAGGTTGCGGATGGCCTGCTCGGCCTCGATGTCCGACAGGAAGGTGCCCGCGCGGACCAGGTCCTCGACGGACTCCATCGCCAGGTACGGGTTGACGGCGGCGGCGCCGTAGCCGATGAGCAGGGCGACGTGGTGGACCTCGCGGACGTCACCGGCCTCGACCAGCAGGCCCACGTGGGTGCGCTGCTTGGTGCGGATGAGGTGGTGGTGGACGGCCGCGGTGAGCAGCAGCGACGGGATCGGCGCGTGCTCGGCGTCCGAGTGGCGGTCCGACAGGACGATCAGCCGGGCGCCGTTCTCGATGGCGGCGTCGGCCTCGGCGCAGATCTCCTCTATGCGCGCGGCGAGGGCGTCACCGCCGCCGTGCACCCGGTACAGACCGGAGAGGGTCGCGGCCTTGAAGCCGGGCATGTCGCCGTCGGCGTTGATGTGGATGAGCTTGGCCAGCTCGTCGTTGTCGATCACCGGGAAGGGCAGGGTGACCGAACGGCAGGAGGCGGCCGTCGGCTCCAGCAGGTTGCCCTGCGGGCCGAGGGAGGAGCGCAGCGAGGTGACGAGCTCCTCGCGGATGGCGTCCAGCGGCGGGTTGGTGACCTGCGCGAACAGCTGGGTGAAGTAGTCGAAGAGCAGACGCGGGCGGTCGCTCAGCGCGGCGATCGGCGAGTCGGTGCCCATCGAACCGATCGGCTCGGCACCGGACTTGGCCTGCGGCGCCAGGATGATGCGCAGCTCCTCCTCGGTGTAACCGAAGGTCTGCTGGCGGCGGGTGACCGAGGCGTGCGTGTGCACGATGTGCTCGCGCTCGGGCAGGTCGGGCAGCTCGATCTCGCCGGCCTCCAGCCACTCCGCGTACGGCTGCTCGGCGGCGAGGGCGGCCTTGATCTCGTCGTCCTCGATGATGCGGTGCTCGGCGGTGTCGACGAGGAACATCCTGCCGGGCTGCAGGCGGCCCTTGCGGACGACCTTCGCCGGGTCGATGTCGAGGACGCCGACCTCGGAGCCGAGGACGACGAGGCCGTCGTCGGTGACCCAGTAGCGGCCGGGGCGCAGACCGTTGCGGTCGAGCACGGCGCCGACCTGGGTGCCGTCGGTGAAGGTGACACAGGCCGGGCCGTCCCAGGGCTCCATCATCGTGGAGTGGAACTGGTAGAAGGCGCGCCGGGCCGGGTCCATGGAGTCGTGGTTCTCCCACGCCTCCGGGATCATCATCAGCACGGAGTGCGGCAGCGAACGGCCGCCCAGGTGCAGGAGTTCGAGCACCTCGTCGAAGGACGCGGAGTCGGAGGCGTCCGGGGTGCACACCGGGAAGATGCGCTCCAGCGCCTTGCCGTCGGATCCGAACAGGTCGGAGACGAGCTGCGACTCACGGGCCCGCATCCAGTTGCGGTTGCCCTTGACGGTGTTGATCTCACCGTTGTGCGCGACGAAGCGGTACGGGTGCGCCAGCGGCCACGACGGGAAGGTGTTCGTCGAGAAGCGCGAGTGGACGAGGGCGACGGCCGAGCCGAAGCGGCGGTCGGACAGGTCCGGGAAGAAGGGCTCCAGCTGACCCGTGGTCAGCATGCCCTTGTAGACGATCGTGCGGGCCGACAGCGACGGGAAGTAGACGCCGGCCTCGCGCTCGGCGCGCTTGCGCAGCACGAAGGCCTTGCGGTCGAGGGCGATGCCCTCCGAAGCGCCGTCGGTGACGAAGATCTGCCGGAAGGCCGGCATCGTCGAGCGGGCCGTGGCACCGAGCAGCTCGGGGGCGACGGGAACCTCACGCCAGCCGAGGACGGTGAGGCCCTCCTCGGACGCGATCGTCTCGATCCGCGAGACGGCGTCCTCGGTCCCCTCCTCCGGCAGGAAGGCGATGCCTACGGCGTAGCCACCGGCCGCGGGGAGCTCGAACCCGGCCACCTCACGGAAGAAGGCGTCCGGCACCTGGGAAAGGATGCCCGCGCCGTCACCCGAGTCGGGCTCGGAGCCGGTGGCACCACGGTGTTCGAGATTACGCAGAACGGTGAGCGCCTGCTCGACCAGCGTATGGCTCGCCTCGCCGGTGAGGGTGGCCACGAAACCGACGCCACAGGCGTCCTTTTCGTTGCGGGGGTCGTACATACCCTGCGCAGCAGGGCGAGCATCCATGAACGACCAGTTCTGGCCATTCGTGGAGTGCTGGGACGGCTGGCGCGGCGTACGCATCGGCTCTCCCGTCGTCGTCATGTGGCATATGCAAGGTGCCGAGGGACGACGTTGGCCCTCTGCGTGATCGCAAAATTTCGTGCAGGTTACATGATGGAACGGTTCTCGGGAACCGGGATACTCCGTTCCAACATGCGGACGCCACGGCTTGCGGCGGGGGTCCCGCGCACGTGGCTTGAAGTATGTGGGGACCGAGTGGGACAGGTCTATGTCCGTCGATCCGAGGGGGCGGAGGGGGCGTCGTCGCCCACCCCGCGAGTGCGCCCCAGGCGTCATTGCCCACAGCGCTTACGGCTCATGCCCCGTGGTCATGCATCCGAAACCAGCGAGTAACGGCTACTTATGCGGCCCAACGCATAAGTTCCAGTCGGACTATCCTACGGCCGTTCCGAACCAGCTGCCCAGGGCGTACGTCACACCGGCCGCGGCACCTCCGAGCGCGAGCTGCCGCAGCCCGCTGTACCACCAGCTCCGCGCCGTCACCCTGGCCACGACGGCACCGCAGAGGAACAGCCCGACCAGCGCGAGCAGTACGGCGGGCCAGAGCGCCGTCGCACCGAGCAGATAAGGCAGTACGGGGAGCAGCGCGCCCAGCGCGAACGACCCGAACGACGAGACGGCGGCGACGACCGGCGAGGGCAGATCGCCGGGGTCGATGCCGAGTTCCTCGCGGGCGTGTATCTCCAGGGCCAGCTCGGGATCGCGGGAGAGCTGCTCGGCGACGGCCCGCGCGAGCTCCGGCTCGACGCCCCGCGCCTCGTAGAGGGCGGCGAGCTCGGCCTCCTCGTCCTTCGGGTGCTTTCTCAGCTCCCGCCGCTCGACGTCCAGCTCGGCCTCGACGAGCTCGCGCTGCGAGGCCACGGAGGTGTACTCACCCGCCGCCATGGAGAAGGCGCCGGCCGACAGCCCGGCCAGCCCGCTCAGCACGATGGTCTGGTGACTGACCGCACCGCCCGCGACACCGGTCATCAGGGCGAGGTTGGAGACCAGCCCGTCCATCGCACCGAAGACGGCGGGGCGCAGCCAGCCGCCGTTCACATCGCGGTGCGTGTGGTTGTCACGGTGCGCCTCGTGCAGCGCGGCCTCGGTCTCGATGATGGCCATGAGGGTCCCCCAGGAGGTTCGGAAAGCTTAGGAAAGGCTTCCTTTAGACAAGTTCTACTCTTGGATAACACCAAACCTACGCCTCGAAATTCCGCCCCGCCAGCAAGGAAAGGCTGGGCTAACCTGCGGTTTTCCCTTAGAACGCTCATTCGTGTATGGGTGCGCACAGATGTCGACCGGGTGACACTGACCCCTCCGAGGCTCAGGTCAACCGCCGACGGTGGGACACATCCGCAAAGGGCTCCGCGCCCTGGGCGGAGCCCCCGGAGGAGAGGCCGCGCATGCCATCGACCGCCTGCATCCCCTCGGTTCCGGCGCCCGGGAACGCCGCCGAACTCCGCGAACGGGCACGCGGCGCACTGCTGGGCCTGGCCGTCGGCGACGCACTGGGCGCCCCGGCGGAGAACATGAAGCCCTCCGAGATCCGCGCCCGCTGGGGCCGCATCACCGGATACGTCACCGACAACCCCTCCGGCACCGACGACACCGAGTACGCGATCTTCTCCGGCCTCCTCCTCGCCCGCCACGGCTCGGCCCTGACCCCGGCCCATGTGGACACGGCCTGGCACGAGTGGATCGCGGACCGGGCGGAGGGCCCGTTCAGGGGCGCGGGCTTCAGCGAGCGCGGCACGCTGGAGAACCTCCGCCGCGGCCTGGCCGCCCCCATCTCCGCCCAGCACCGCCATGCCTGGAGCGACGGCCTCGCCATGCGGGCGGCCCCGTTCGGCGTGTTCGCGGCGGGCCGCCCCGCGGAAGCGGCCCGTCTGGTGGCGATCGACGGTGCGGTGAGCCATGACGGCGAGGGCATCTACGGCGGCCAGGCGGTCGCGGCGGGCGTCGCGGCGGCGATGGCGGGCGCCCCCACGATCGCGGTCGTCGCCTCGGCACTGGCGGTGGTCCCGGACGACTCCTGGACGGCCAGATCACTGAGGAGGGCGGTGGCGGTGGCCCACCGAGGCGAACGCGCGGTCCGCTCCGCGGTGGTGATCGGCGGCTACCCCTGGACCGACCTGGCCCCCGAGGCGGTCGCCCTGGCCTTCGGGGCGTACGCGGCGGCGGACGGCGACTTCGTCCAGGCGGTCCTCACGGCGGTGAACATGGGCCGGGACGCGGACACGACGGCGGCGGTGGCGGGCGCACTGGCGGGCGCGACCCACGGCGAATCGGCGATCCCGACGGAGTGGGCGACGGCGATCGGCCCGGCGAGGGGCAGCTGCCTGCCGTCGATGGCCGGCCATCACGTACTGGACGTGGCGGAGCTGCTGGTGCCGGGAGAGGACAGAAAGTGGAGCGCGGGAGGCTTCACCACGACGGAAACCCAGCCGCCACCTCCGACCCTGGCCCCGGCCCCGGCCCCGGTGGAAGAAGCGAACCGATGAGGCCCCCCACGCCATGGGCCGAGGGAGCCCCGACAGCGACACCCCCCGAACCCGAACCCACGCTGCTCACCGAGCCAACAGAACCCACGACCACCGATGGCACGCCCCTCACCCAACCCCCCGACCCGGCGAGCACCGACAGCACGCCCCTCACCCGGCCCCCCGACCCGGCGGCCGCCGACGGCGAGTACGCCCCACTGGGGCCACCCGCACCCGACGACGAAAGCAGTACGGGTGGTGCGGGTGGGAGACATCAGGCCGAAGGCGAAGCCGAGGCCGGTCAACGGGTCCTCGGCCTCCTGCTGGGCCTGGCCGCAGGCGACGCCGCCGGCTGGCCCGCCGCCCGCCACCGAGCCGCCCGCATGCCGGAATGGACCCGCCGCCTCACCCGCGAACTCGACACCTTCGCCGAACACAACGCGACAACCACCCTCCCCGTCCCCATCGCCCTCAACCAACCCCCCGAACCCCTCCGCCTCGGCCCCTCCGACGACGCCGAATGGGCAGCCTTCGCAGCAGAGGCAGTCCTCCGAGCCGGCGACGACACCGCCCTCGCCGACCTCAGCCGAGAACGCCGCACCCGAGCCGCCATCGACCTCACCTGGAACGCCGTAGCCAGCGAAGTAGCCGCCGCAGCGGATCGAGCCCCCGAGGTCGAGTCGGCCATCCTCCCCCTCCGCGCCCGCATCTCCGTCCGCGCCGGCCTCGGCAACCTCGCCGCCGGCCTACGCCCACCCGCCACCGGCCACGACAACCCGCACTACTTCGACGACGCGGCCTGCGTAAGGGCCTGCGTCCTGGCCGTGGCCCACCCCGGCGACCCCCAGCGCGCCGCCGCCCTCGCCGAGTTCGACGCCCGCTACACCCAGGACGGCGACGGCGTACACGGCGCGAGGGCGATGGCGGCGGCCGTGGCCCTCGCCCTGACCGGCGCGGCAACCGAGGCATGCGTGGCCGCGGCCCTCGCCGAACTCCCCGAGGAGACGGAGATCGGCCGCAACGCCCGCCACGCCCTGCTGCTCGCCCGGAACGCCGACAGCGCCTTCGCCCTGATCCCCCTCCTGGAACACCAGATCGTCGACCACGTCTACAGCTACGGCATCGCCGCCGCCGAAACGGTCCCGGTCGCCCTCGCCCTCACGGTCGCCGCGCACGGCCGTATCGCCGAGGCCGTCCCCGCCGCGGCATGCCTGTCCCGGGTCGCCGACTCGGCACCCGCGCTGGCCGGCGCACTGACCGGCGCACTCGGCGGCGGTACGTCGATCCCGGCGTCCTGGCGCGACACCTGCCGCACCCTCTCCGGCTGCGTACTCCCCCGCCTCACCGGCACTGACCTGGTGGAACTCGCCGAACTCCTGGAAGCCGCACAACCGGCCCGACCAGGAGGATGATTCGGTGCATGACGCCCAAAGCACAAGAAAGCAGTGGTCCGCGTCTCGATGAGCGGATCACCGGCGCCCTGGTCGGCGCGGCGGTCGGCGACGCCCTCGGCGGCCCGGTGGAGGGCTACTCCCCCGACCAGATCGTGGAGAGGCACGGCGGCCGGGTCCACGGCATCGTCGGCCCCTGGAACGGCGACGCCTGGCGCACGGCCCGCCCCATCGCGCCGTACCACAAGGGCGACGGGCACGTCACCGACGACACCTTGATGACGCACGCGCTGGTCCGCGTCTACGCGACGGTCCGCGACCACCTCGACGCGTACGCGGTCGCCGACCACCTGGTCCCGGACCTGATGACGAACCCACGCTGGATCCCGGAACTGGAGGCCGAGGCGCTCCCCCTGCACCGCGTCTTCCTGGCGGAGAAATGGCTGGTGGCCCGCATCCACTACGGCCATGTGGACCCACGGGAGGCCGGCGTCGGCAACATCGTCAACTGCGGTGCGGCGATGTACATGGCCCCGGTCGGCCTGGTCAACGCGGCCGCCCCGAGGGCCGCGTACGCCGAGGCACTGGACATCGCGGGCGCGCATCAGTCGTCGTACGGCCGCGAGGCGGCGGGCGTCCTCGCCGCGGCCGTGGCGGCGGCGTGCACCCCCGGCGCCACACCCGACTCGGTCATCTCGACCTGTCTGTCCCTGGCGAAGGACGGCACCAGGGCGGCGATCGAGAGGACCTGTGAAGTGGCGGGCGCCCACACGGACTTCGAGTCGGCCCTCGCCCCGCTCCGGGAGGCGGTCACCCCGTACGACACGGTCGGCCCCGACTACCGCAGGCCCTCCCTCGGCGCCCGCCGCCCCTCCCGTCT
>JABFVM010000314.1 GCA_013362785.1 Streptomyces sp.
AAGTGCTCCAGCACATCCTCCATCGGGTCGTCCACCTGCCCCACGTTGATGAGCGTGAAGCGGGGTCCGTTGTGCGAGCCGGTGTTGGTCTCGTCGGCGTGCGCGTTCCCGACCGGCAGCCAGCACGCCCCCGCCACGGTCACCGCACCGACCAGCAACCGCAGCACGCTCCTCGTCCGCTCGCTCATCTTCCCTCGACCGGCCATCGGTCCCTCATTTCGTCGGTTCGGCGTCTGATCGGAAACTGCGTCCACCCGTTCATCTGCCTGGACCGCACGGAGGTCACGTGGAGTAACCCGTACGTGAGCGCGCCGCGTCACGATCACGACGAACGACAATCGACGAACGACGAACGCCCTCCGCTGCCGGGTCCGGCTGCGGAGGGCGTCCACCCAGTTGGGTCTGACCGTCGGACTGATCGTCGGGCGTGGTCAGTTGTGGCTGTGCAGGATGTCGTTCAGGCCGCCCCAGACCGCGTTGTTCGGGCGGGCCTCGACGGTGCCGGTGACCGAGTTGCGGCGGAAGAGGATGTTGGAGGCGCCGTTCAGCTCGCGGGCCTTGACGATCTGGCCGTCGGGCATCGTCACGCGGGTGCCCGCCGTGACGTACAGGCCCGCCTCGACCACGCACTCGTCGCCGAGCGCGATGCCGACGCCCGCCTCGGCGCCGATCAGGCAGCGCTCGCCGATGGCGATGATCACGTTGCCGCCGCCGGACAGGGTGCCCATCGTGGACGCGCCGCCACCGATGTCGGAGCCGTCGCCGACGACGACGCCCGCGGAGATACGGCCCTCGACCATGGAGGTGCCCAGGGTGCCGGCGTTGAAGTTGACGAAGCCCTCGTGCATGACGGTGGTGCCCGCGGCGAGGTGCGCGCCGAGGCGGACCCGGTCGGCGTCGGCGATGCGGACGCCCTTGGGGGCGACGTAGTCCGTCATGCGCGGGAACTTGTCGACCGAGGTCACCTGGAGGTGCAGGCCCTCGGCGCGGGCGTTGAGGCGGACCTTCTCGACGTCGTCGACGGCGACCGGGCCGAGCGAGGTCCAGGCGACGTTGGCGAGGAAGCCGAACTGGCCCTCCAGGCTCAGGCCGTGCGGCTTGACCAGGCGGTGGGAGAGCAGGTGCAGACGCAGGTAGACGTCGTGCGCGTCGATCGGCTTCTCGTCGATCGAGGAGATGACCGTGCGGACCGCGACGACCTCGACGCCCCGGCGGGCATCCGGACCGGTCGCCGCGGTGGCGCCTCCGCCGAGCAGCTCCGCGGCACGCTCGGCGGACAGCCGCTCGGTGCCGGACGGACCGGGCTCGGCAACGAGCTCGGGCGCGGGGAACCAGGTGTCGAGGACGGTGCCGTCGGCGGCGATCGTGGCAAGGCCGGCGGCCACGGCGCCGGTGGTGCGAGGAGCAGTCGTGTCGGTCATAAGGGCAACCTAACGTGACGCCCACCGCGGGGGCGAACCGACGGCGGCACGTCTCACGTGCCGGGCGGTACGGCGGCGCGGGCCCGGAGCATGCTCAGCGGCGCGGCGCGGCGCGGCACGTCGGCGAGGCGCCTCGCCGAACGCCGTCACGGAACCCGGTCACGGACCCCGTCACGGAATGACCCGCGCCAGCACCTCCCGCGCGTACCCCTCGTCGTAGGTGCTCCCGGCGAGCAGCACCTGCAGACAGATGCCGTCCATCAGGGCCACCAGCGCCCGCGCCGTGACCGCGTCCGTGCGGTGCGACAGGAGGTCGGCGAAGTCCTGCGCCCACTCGGCGGCGACCGGGCGCAGGGCGGGGCGGCGCAGGGCGGCGAGGTAGAGCTCGTACTCCAGCTCCACGCCGGTGCGGTCGCCCGCGAGCCACTCGCCCAGCCAGCCCGCGAGTTCGGTGGCCAGGTCGGCCTCCGGGTCCTCCAGCCCGCCGCGCGAGGCGACCACCTTGGCGAAGCCCTCGCTGGCCTGGCGCAACGCGGCGACCAGCAGATCGTCCAGGGTCTTGAAGTGGTACGTCGTCGAGCCGAGCGGCACATCCGCCTCGGCGGCGACGGTGCGGTGGCTCAGCCCGGCGATGCCCTTCTCCGCGACGACCCGGATCGCCGCGTCGATGATCCGCTGACGCCGCTCGGGGTCGTAGCGCCGGGCCATCAGTGCGCACCGCCCAGGTTCAGCACCACCACGCCGATGATGATCAGCGCGATGCCCGCGGCCTTGGTGACCGTCATCCCGTCTCCCAGGAACACGATCCCGATGGTGGCGATGGCAGCGGTGCCGACGCCGGCCCAGATGGCGTAGGCGGTGCCCACGGAGACGGTCTTCAGCGTCTGGGCGAGCAGCGCGAAGGAGACGAGATAGCCGAGGGCGGTCACCAGCGACGGCAACAGCCTGCTGAAGCCCTCGCTGTACTTCATGGCGGTGGTGGCGGCCACCTCGGCCGCTATGGCTCCGGCGAGCAGCAGGTATCCCATATGTACAAGCGTACACAACGATGCGTACGACCGTACACAAACGGCGGACGCCTACGGCTTGCCGGCCTCGAAGCGATGCCGCGAGTCCTCGATGTCCCCCAGATACCGGTGCGTCCAGTCGCACAGGCCGTCGATCGTCACCCGCAGCGCCTGCCCCGGCTCGGTCAGGGTGTACTCGACACGCGGCGGCACCGTGGGGTGCACGGTGCGCTCGACCAGACCGTTGCGCTCCAGCATGCGCAGGTTCTGGGTGAGCATCTTGTGACTGATGCCGTCGACCTCGCCGCGCAACTCGGTGAACCGCAGGGTGCGTTCCCCCAGGGCCTCGATGATCAGCAGCGCCCACTTGTTGGCGATGTCCGAGAAGATCTCGCGGGCCAGGGAGTCCGCGCGCGTCACGTCCGCTTCGGCCGGTGAGCCGCTGAACTGCTTGGTTCCCATGAGGTTCCCCAGTCACTGAAAAGTGCGTTCTTCCATGTCAGCCGCCACTCTCCTACGGTTCCCGAGTAACCACAAGAGAGCACGAGAGAGGCTGACGGACATGGCCATCACCCTGCTGAACCCGAGCGGACTGCCGAAGATCGATGCCTACCGGCAGGTGTCGATCGCGAGCGGATCGAAGCTGGTCTTCGTCGCCGGACAGGTCGCATGGGACGCGGAAGGCGTCGAGGTCGGGATCGGCGATCTCGCCGCTCAGGTCGAGCAGTGCTACGTCAACGTCGCCACCGCCCTGGCCGCGGCCGGCGGCTCGTTCGACGACGTGGCGAAGCTGAACGTCCACGTCGTCGACTGGACCCCCGACAAGATGCCCCTGCTCATGGAGGGCATCACCCGGGCCGCCGCCAGACTGGGAGTCACCCCGGTGCCGCCGGCCACGCTGCTGGGCGTCGCCGCCCTGGACGTGCCCGAGCATCTGGTCGAGATCGAGGCCGTCGCGGTCCTGGACTGAACAGGGGCTCTTCGAGGGAGGCCGGTCAGCAGGTACGGCGGCGGTACCCGGCCTCCCCCGCCGGTACGACGTCCAGGTCGCGCAGCACGACCGACAGCCGGTCGCCCCACTCCTCGCAGGCGGCGTCGAGGCCGTCCCGCCGGTACTCGATGACGAAGACCCGGTCGTCGTAGGCGTCCGCGTAGGCACCGCACTCGTCGTACTGTCCGCACTCCTCGGCGACCGCGAAGTCGAAGCCGAGATCGCGTCCCTGCCGTGCCAGACCGGCGGCGTTCTTCTGGCCGATCGCGAGGCCGGCGGCATGGGCCCGGGAGGCGAGGAGCTTGCCGAAGGCCATGTCGTCCGTGGCGGTCAGCAGCCCGTCGGACCGCTCGTGCGAGTCGAGGTTGTCGGCCTCGACCGCCTGGAATCCGGCCTCGGCACAGCCGTCGATCCACTCGCCCACGATCCCGGCGAGCCGTTCGCGCTTGGCGGCCGTCGAGATGTCGAGCAGGGCCTCGTCCCAGTCCTCGTCGACCACCAGCGTGCCGTCGGCGTCGCGGAGCAGCAGGTCGGGGTGGCGGTCCTGCCACCAGCCCTCGGTGTCCGGCTGGGCCTGGAAGGCGTTGACGTAGCAGATGCTGTACACGCCCGGCGCCGGTTTCGCGGTGCGGTCACGGGAGACCGCGCGTACGCCGTCGGGCGGCGGATAGGCACCGCCGATCTGGTAGTCGAAGGCGACCCCGGGCTCGGGCAGCTCCACGCCCGCGGCACCACTCGGCGCATCGGCGCGCTCGCCCTGGTCGCCGTCGGACGCCGTACATCCTCCGGCGGCCAGAGCGAACGCCCCGCACAGCGCTGCGGCGGCCAGCGCTCGGCGGAGGGCGTGGGGGACGCGGTGGGCCATGATCCGGGGGCTCCTGTCGCTGGTCGGGGTGGGGGGCCGCCCGATCATGATGCCCTGCTGCGGATGGCGGACAGGGAAGAGCGCCGAGAAATCGAGCGGACACAGCACGTGCCAAACGGCTGCTCCAAAACCCCTGGGTCCACTAGTGTTTCATCGTTCACATACCGGGCCTTCGCAGCCGCGGTCGTCGCCCCATGACGCCGCTGGGGGGAACAGCGCATGCCAGAAAACAAGTCCCGGCCGTCCCATGACCAACCTTGGGAGAACGGCTGGGCCCCGGACACGTCCCGGGCGCCGGGAACGCGCCGCCTCTGGCTGGCGGGCGGGATGGCGGTGGCGACGGTAGTCGCCTGCGTCACGGCAATCGCCGTGTCGGAGAGGGAAGCTGACAGAACGTCAGCCTCGACCGAGTCCGCCACCTCGGACGCCACGGCCCCCGGCCTGATCTCCTTCGCCACCCCGTCGCAGACCTACCGGGAGGGCAAGAGCGGCCTGTCGACGGTCGGCGCACCGACCAGGGCCCCCGGCCAACAGCACGCCACCACACCCAAACCCGCCCCGGAACCGTCCAAGTCGCCTTCGCACGGGACCGGTTCACCGACCGCCGCACCGAAGCCCCCCGCTTCCACCACCTGGCGATCCATACGCTCCGTCAACTACCCGGACCGCTACTGGCACCTGAGCGGCGGCTACGTGAAGCTGGACCCGGTCCGCGGCTCCGAATCCCGCGAGGACTCCACCTTCAAGCAGGTCAAGGGCCTGGCCAACGCCTCCTGCTACTCCTTCGCGACAGCCGACGGCACCTACCTCCGCCACCGCAACTTCGCCCTGCGCGCCGAACAGAACGACGGCTCCACCCTCTTCACCCAGGACGCGACCTTCTGCTCCCGCCCCTCGCCGTACTCCGGCGCGGTCATGCTGGAGTCGGTCAACTACCCGGGCCGTTTCCTGCGCCACCAGAACTTCCAGCTGAAGCTGGATCCTTACCAGCACAGCTCCCTCTACGCGGCGGACTCCGCGTTCCGGCTGGTGGCAGGGCTGGCCTGAGGACGAGGGACGGTTCCGAGAACGAGGAACGGCGAGGCCCGGTGGGCCTCGCCGTTCGTTCGCGTTCATTCGTGGCTCGCGGGCTCAGACGTTGAACCCCAACGCCCGAAGCTGCTCACGGCCGTCGTCCGTGATCTTGTCCGGGCCCCATGGCGGCATCCAGACCCAGTTGATGCGCAGTTCGTTGACGAGGCCGTCCGTGGCGGACTTGGCCTGGTCCTCGATGACGTCGGTCAGCGGGCAGGCCGCCGAGGTCAGGGTCATGTCGAGGGTCGCGATGTTCGCCTCGTCGATGTGGATGCCGTAGATCAGGCCGAGGTTGACGACGTCGATGCCCAGCTCGGGGTCGACGACGTCGTACAGCGCCTCACGGACCTCTTCCTCCGAGGCCGGCTTCATCTCAACGGTCTCGCTCATGCCGTCTTCCTTTCGGCGTCGGCTCCGCCCAGGGCCTGGGCCGTCGCGTCCTTCCACGCCATCCAGCTCAGGAGGGCGCACTTGACCCGGGCCGGGTACTTGGAGACTCCGGCGAACGCGACCGCGTCCTCCAGGACCTCCTCCATGGCGTCGTCGGGCTCGATCTTCCCCTTGGACTGCATCAGCTCCAGGAAGGTCTCCTGGATCTTCTGCGCGTCCGCCAGTTCCTTGCCGACCAGCAGTTCGTTCAGCACGGACGCCGAGGCCTGGCTGATGGAACAGCCCTGGCCCTCGTACGAGACGTCCTCGATCGTCGTGCCGTCGTACCTCACACGGAGCGTGATCTCGTCGCCGCACGTCGGGTTCACGTGGTGCACCTCGGCGTCGCCATCCCGCAAGCCCCGCCCGTGCGGGTTCTTGTAGTGGTCCAGGATGACTTCCTGGTACATCGAATCCAGCTTCATGCGATCGCTCGTCCCGTCAGCCGAAGAAGTTCCGGACGTGCTCCAGGCCGTCCACCAGAGCGTCGATCTCGGCCGGCGTGGAGTACAGATAGAACGACGCTCGCGTGGTCGCAGGAATTCCGTACCGCAGGCACACCGGACGGGCGCAGTGGTGGCCGACCCGGACGGCGATGCCCTGCTCGTCGAGGACCTGGCCCACGTCGTGCGGGTGGATGTCGCCGAGGGTGAAGGAGATCGCGGCGCCGCGGTCCTCGGCCGTGGTGGGGCCGATGATCCTGAGGTCGGGGACCTCCGCGAGCCGCTTCACCGCGTACTCGGTGAGGGCGTGCTCATGGGCGAGGATCTTGTCCATGCCGATCGAGTTGAGGTAGTCGATCGCCGCGCCCAGACCGATCGCCTGGGAGATCGGGGGCGTGCCCGCCTCGAACTTGTGCGGGGCGGGAGCGTACGTCGACGAGTGCATCGACACGGTCTCGATCATCTCGCCACCGCCGAGGAACGGCGGCAGGTCCTCAAGGAGCTCCTGCCGGCCCCAGAGGACGCCGATGCCGGTCGGGCCGCACATCTTGTGGCCGGTGAAGGCCACGAAGTCGGCCTGGAGCGACTGCACGTCCAGCGGCATGTGCGGCGCGGCCTGCGAGGCGTCGATGCAGACCAGCGCACCGACCTCCTGCGCGCGCCGCACTATCGCCTCGACCGGGTTCAGGGTGCCCAGGATGTTCGACACCAGCACGAAGGAGACGATCTTCGTCTTCTCCGTGATGACCTCGTCGATGTTGGACAGGTCGAGACGGCCGTCGTCGGTGAGGCCGAACCACTTCAGCTTCGCGCCCGTGCGCTGCGCGAGCAGCTGCCACGGCACGATGTTGGAGTGGTGCTCCATCTCCGTGATGACGATCTCGGTCTCGTGGTCCACCCGGTAGGGCTCGTCGGCCCAGCCGAGCATGTTGGCCACGAGGTTCAGCGACTCGGAGGCGTTCTTGGTGAAGATCACCTCGTCGCGCGAGGGCGCGTTGATGAACTCCGCGACCTTGTCGCGCGCGCCCTCGTACAGCGCCGTGGCCTCCTCGGCGAGGACGTGCACGCCACGGTGGACGTTGGCGTTGTGCTGCTCGTAGTACTCGGAGAGCACGTCGAGGACCTGGCGCGGCGTCTGCGAGGTCGCCGCGTTGTCCAGGTACACCAGCTTCTTGCCGTCGTGGACGACGCGGTCCAGGATCGGGAAGTCCTTGCGGAGCGCCTCGGTGTCGAGGAGGCCCGGCAGCTGTGTCACGCGGATGCGCCACCCTTCGTGTAGGCCTCGTAGCCCTCGTTCTCCAGCTTGTCGGCGAGCTCGGCGCCGCCGGACTCGACGATGCGACCGCCGGAGAAGACGTGGACGTGGTCGGGCTTGATGTAGCGCAGGATGCGCGTGTAGTGCGTGATCAGCAGGGTGCCGACCTCGCCGGTCTCACGGACCCGGTTCACGCCCTCGGAGACGACGCGCAGGGCGTCGACGTCCAGACCGGAGTCGGTCTCGTCGAGGATCGCGACCTTCGGCTTGAGCAGCTCCAGCTGAAGGATCTCGTGGCGCTTCTTCTCACCGCCGGAGAAGCCCTCGTTCACATTGCGCTCGGCGAAGGACGGGTCCATGTTGAGGCGCTCCATGGCCTCCTTGACCTCCTTCACCCAGGTGCGCAGCTTGGGGGCCTCGCCGCGGATGGCGGTGGCGGAGGTGCGCAGGAAGTTGGAGACCGAGACGCCGGGGACCTCGACCGGGTACTGCATCGCGAGGAACAGGCCGGCGCGGGCGCGCTCGTCGACGGACATCTCCAGGACGTCCTCGCCGTCGAGGGTGACGGTGCCGCTGGTGATCGTGTACTTCGGGTGACCCGCGAGGGAGTAGGCGAGGGTCGACTTGCCGGAGCCGTTGGGGCCCATGATGGCGTGCGTCTCGCCCTGCTTCACGGTGAGGTCGACGCCCTTGAGGATCTCCTTCGTGGCGTTGTCGGCCTCGACGGTGACGTGCAGGTCTCGGATTTCAAGCGTTGCCATGGGTGCCTCAGGACTCCTGGGTGAGGGAGACGAGAACGTCGTCCCCTTCGATCTTTACGGGGTATACGGGGACGGGGCGCGTCGCGGGGAGGCCGGACGGCTTACCGGTGCGCAGGTCGAACGCGGAGCCGTGCAGCCAGCACTCGATCTGGCAGTCCTCCACCTCGCCCTCGGAGAGCGAGACGTTCGCGTGCGAGCAGATGTCGTGGATCGCGAACACCTCCCCCTCGGTCTGCACGACCGAGACCGGCGTGCCGTCGAGTTCCACCCGCTTCGGGGTGTCCTCCTCCAGCTCGCTCAGCCCACAGGCGCGTACGTACGTCATGCGACGGACGCCTCCAGCTCCTCTTCGATCTTCGCGATGAGGCGCTCCTCGATGTCCGGGACACCGATCTGCTGGACCAGCTCGGCGAAGAAGCCACGGACGACGAGGCGGCGGGCCTCGTGCTCCGGGATGCCGCGGGCCATCAGGTAGAAGAGCTGCTCGTCGTCGAAGCGGCCGGTCGCGGAGGCGTGGCCGGCGCCGACGATCTCGCCGGTCTCGATCTCCAGGTTCGGCACGGAGTCGACGCGGGCGCCGTCGGTCAGAACCAGGTTGCGGTTCATCTCGTACGTGTCCGTGCCCTCGGCCTTGGCCTCGATGAGGACGTCGCCGATCCACACCGCGTGGGCGTTGTCGCCCTGCAGCGCGCCCTTGTAGACGACGTTGGACTTGCAGTGCGGGACGTTGTGGTCGACCAGGAGGCGGTGCTCCTGGTGCTGGCCGGCGTCCGTGAAGTACAGACCGAGCAGCTCTGCCTCGCCGCCGGGGCCGGCGTAGGACACGCGCGGGTGCAGGCGTACGAGGTCGCCGCCGAAGGTCACCACGACCGACTTGAAGCTGGCGTCGCGGCCGATGAGGGCGTTGTGCTGGGCCACGTGCACGGCCTTGTCGTCCCAGTCCTGGACGGAGACGACGGTCAGCTTGGCGCCGTCGCCCAGGATGTAGTCGACGTTGGCGGCGAGCACCGCGTCACCGGTGTGGTCGATGACGACGACGGCCTCGGCGAAGGCTCCGAGCTCGATGACCTGGTGGCCGTAGCGGACCCCGCCCTCGCCGTGCACGGCGATGCGGATCGGCTCGGTGAGGACCGTCTCCTTGGGGACGGTGACCACGCCGGCCTTCTCGAACGCCGAGAACGCCTGGGCGGCGATGCGGTCCACCGGGGTGCCCGCCTTGCCGATCCGGGCGTCGTCACGGCCGACGGTCTCGACAGTGACGCCCTCGGGGGCCTGCACGTCGACCTTCACGCCGTCACCGGCCGGGACGGCGGTGCCGTCGTGCAGCCCGCGCAGGCGCTCCAGCGGGGTGAACCGCCACTCCTCCTCGCGGCCGTGCGGGACCGGGAAGTCCGCCACGTCGAAGGACGGGGGCGCGCTCATGCGCGTGGCGACGGTCGACTCGGCGGCCACCGCGATCTGGCCCGCGGTGGTGGACCCCACGGGGATGTTCTGAGCCTCAGCCATGGCTGTCGGTCTGCTCTCTTCCTACGTCAGAAATTGCTGGCTGCTGTCGGGGGCGGGTCTTAACCGACCGCGCCTTCCATCTGCAGCTCGATCAGCCGGTTGAGCTCAAGGGCGTACTCCATGGGCAGCTCCTTCGCGATGGGCTCGACGAAGCCGCGCACGATCATCGCCATCGCCTCGAACTCGCTCAGACCGCGGCTCATCAGGTAGAAGAGCTGGTCCTCGGAGACCTTGGAGACGGTCGCCTCGTGGCCCATGGACACGTCGTCCTCGCGGACGTCCACGTAGGGGTACGTGTCGGAGCGGGAGATGGTGTCGACGAGCAGCGCGTCGCACAGCACGTTCGACTTGGAGCCGTGGGCGCCCTCGCCGATCTCGACGAGACCGCGGTAGGACGTACGACCGCCACCGCGCGCCACCGACTTGGAGACGATGTTGGAGGAGGTGTTCGGCGCCATGTGGACCATCTTGGAGCCGGCGTCCTGGTGCTG
>JABFVM010000014.1 GCA_013362785.1 Streptomyces sp.
GCGGCCGCACCAAGAACGCCGACCCGCTGGTGGCCCTGGCGGAGAAGGCCGTACGGGAGACGGGGGGCGCCGACGAGGCCGTACCGGAACCGGCGGTGGAGCGGGTACCGGGGCCGGCGGTGGAGCCGGTACCGGGGCCGGCGGTGGAGTCGGTGGTGGAGCCCGTGCTGGAGCCGGAGTCGCCGGTCGAGAGCACGATGGAGCTCCTGCTCCCGGAGCAGACGACCGACGAACCCGCGCAGACGACCGACGAACCCGCGGCCGCCGATGGCGAGGAAGCCCCCGAGGGGCCACCCGCACCCGACGACGATGGCCGCACGGGCGGTGCGGGTGGGAACAACGAACCCGCCGAGGGCGAAGCCGAGGCGGAACACGCACGCACCCCGGACGAGGACCCGCTCACCGACAAGGGCCTCCCCAAGCGCACCCCGAAGATCACCGCACCGGCACAGGCCCCGCGCCAGCGGACCGGCTCCGTGGACGCCGACGCCCTGCGCCGCAGGCTCGGCGGCTTCCGCAGGGGAGCGGAGGCGGGCTACCGCGACGTACAGGCGGAGATCGCCGAGCAGACGGGCCAGAACGAGGCACCGACCGAAGCAGTCACGGGGGGCACCGTCGAGGAGGCAAGCAGTTGACCGCGCCCAGTACCTTCGGACTGAGCAGTGAGGCCCGCAACCTGCATTGGTTGCTGACGAATCTGGTCGAGGAGGTGCCGGGCATCCAGTCAGTGGCGGTGGTCTCCTCCGACGGCCTGCTCCTGCTCTCCTCCGACCCGAGCCGAAACGCCGAGGCCCAGACCAAGGCCCAGGCCCCGCGGCCGAGAACCGGCCCCCGTGGTTCCGCCGCCGACCTCGCCACCATCGTCTCCGGCATCGGCAGCCTCACCGTCGGCGCCGCGAAGCTGATGGAGTTCGGCGGGGTCAGGCACACGATGGTCGCGATGGACGAGGGCAGCCTGTTCGTCATGTCCATCAGCGACGGCTCGCTGCTCGGCGTGCACGGCTCCGCCGACTGCGACATGAGCGTGGTGGCCTACCACATGGCGCTCTTCGTCGGCCGCGCCGGCCACGTCCTCACCCCCGAACTCCGCAGCGAGCTCCGGAAATCACTGGAGGCCGCGTCGGCAGGGAGTACCCGATGAGCAACGCCCCGAAGAACAAGCCCCAGCTCCCCGTCCGCGGCGGCGACCGCAAGGCGGCCCGCGTCCGCCCCTACTCGCTCACCGGCGGCCGTACCCGCTTCGGTCATGTCCTGCTCGTCGAGACGTTCGTCAGCAGCACCGCCGCGCTGGAGGCCGCCGAGGAGCGCAAGGAACTGACGAATGGTTCCCTCAACACCCGGGTGATGCCGGAGATGCGGGCCATCGTCGAACTGTGCCGCCGGATGCGCACGGTGGCCGAGATCGCCGCGCTGCTGAAGATGCCGCTCGGCGTGGTCCGCGTCCTGATCAGCGACCTCGCGGACCAGGGAAAGATCCGTGTGTACGGCACGGGAACCGGCCACGGCACGGGCCGGCCCGACCGCGCTCTGCTCGAAAGGGTGCTGAGTGGACTCCGTCGTCTCTGAAGTCACCGATGACCACCTGCGGTCCTGGCAGACGGACCGCACCCGGGCCCCCATCGCCACGAAGATAGTCGTGGCGGGCGGCTTCGGCGTCGGCAAGACCACGCTGGTCACCGCGGTCTCGGAGATCACGCCCCTGCAGACCGAGGCGCTGATGACCGAGGCGAGCGAGGAGACCGACGACCTCACCTCGACGCCCGGCAAGCTGACCACCACCGTGGCCATGGACTTCGGCCGCATCACGCTCGACGACGACCTGGTGCTCTACCTGTTCGGCACGCCGGGCCAGCAGCGGTTCTGGTTCATGTGGGACGACCTGGTGCGCGGCGCCATCGGCGCGGTCGTCCTCGCGGACACCAGGCGGCTGAAGGACTGCTTCCCCGCACTGGACTACTTCGAGAGCTGCGGGTTGCCGTACGTGGTGGCGGTCAACCACTTCGACGGCAGTGAGCGCTTCGAACCGGAGGACGTGCGCGAGGCGTTGACGATCCCCTCGCACATACCTGTAATGATCATGGACGCTCGGCGTCGGATCTCGGCCATCGAGACCCTGCTGTCCCTCGTCGGCCACGCACTGGACGTCACCCCCGAGTAGTCCCCGTAGTCCCCGATCCCCGTAGGAGACGTCACCCGCATGCGGAAGATACTCGTCGTCGGAGCCGGCCAGTCCGGACTCCAGCTCGCCCTCGGACTCCAGTCGCACGGGTACGAGGTCACCCTGATGTCCAACCGGACGGCGGACGAGATCCGCTCCGGGCGGGTCATGTCCACGCAGTGCATGTTCCACACGGCCCTGCAGCACGAGCGCGATCTCCAGCTGAACTTCTGGGAGTCCCAGGCCCCGAGGATCGAGGGACTCGGCGTCTCCGTGGCGGCCCCCGGCTCCTGGGGCGAGGGTCCGGCGGCCCGGGCGATCGACTGGGTGGGGCGTCTCGACGGGTTCGCGCAGTCGGTCGACCAGCGGGTGAAGATGGCCGGCTGGATGGAGACGTTCGCACAGCGCGGCGGACAGCTGGTCATCCACGGCGCGGCCGTCGGCGACCTCGACTACTTCTCCCGTGCGTACGACCTGGTGCTGCTCTCGGCGGGCAAGGGCGAGCTCGTCCAGATGTTCGAGCGAGACCCGGAGCGCTCCCCGTACAGCCAGCCGCAGCGGGCACTCGCCGTGTCGTACGTCCACGGTCTGGGCCCGCGTCCGGAGCACCCGGACAGGGAGGCCGTCCGCTGCAACCTCGTCCCCGGCGTCGGCGAGCTGTTCATCATGCCGACCCTGACGACGTCCGGGCGCGCCGACATCCTGTTCTGGGAGGGCATCCCCGGCGGGCCGCTCGATGTCTTCGACGGGGTCAAGGACCCGGCGGAGCACCTCTCCCTGACCCTGGCGCTCATGGAGAAGTACACGCCGTGGGAGCACGCGAGGGCCACCAAGGTCGAGCTCACGGACGCGGGCGGCGTGCTGAGCGGGCGGTACGCGCCGACCGTGCGCAACCCCGTCGGCCGGCTCCCCGGCGGCGGGCTGGTGCTGGGCGTGGCGGACGTCGTCGTGGCGAACGACCCGATCACCGGGCAGGGCTCCAACTCCGCGTCCAAGTGCGCGGCCGCGTATCTCGCGTCGATCCTCGAACGCGGGGACAAGGAGTTCGACGAGGAGTGGATGCGCGGCACGTTCGACCGGTACTGGGACACCGCGCAGCACGTCACCAAGTGGACGAACGCCATGCTGGCGCCGCCGCCGGAGCACATCCTGGGCCTCATCGGCGCGGCCGGTCAGCTGCCGCCCGTCGCCGACCGGTTCGCCAACGGGTTCAACGACCCGGCCGACTTCGAGAACTACTTCTACGATCCGGAGAAGACCGCGGCTTATCTGGCCGAGGTTTCTGGCTCCTGACCTTCGGACGTACGGCGCCCAGCACCGGGTTCGACGCGATCGGGGAGATCTTGACCTTCTCGCCGGTGCGGGGCGCCTGGATCACCTTGCCCTTGCCGAGGTACATGGCCACATGGGTGGCGTCCGGGAAGTAGACGACCAGGTCACCGGGGCGCAGTTCGGTCAGCGGGACATGGTCGAGCCGCGCCCACTGCTCCTGGCTGGTGCGTGGGATACGGGTCCCCGCGTGCGCCCAGGCCTTGGACGTCAGCCCTGAGCAGTCGTACGTCCTGGGGCCCTCGGCACCCCACTCGTACGGCTTTCCCAACTGCCGTTTGGCGTAGCGCATGGCCCGTTTCGCGACGCGGGAGGGCTTGTGGTCGTCCTTGGCGAGGGCGCCGGAGGCGATGAACGCCCGCTGGGCCTTCACTGTTTCCTGCTTCTCGAACTCGGCCAGGGACGTGAGCTGTTCGGCCGTCAGCGAGGCGAGGAGTTCCTCCACCTTCCGCAGCCGCTTCTGTACGGCGTCCCGGTCCTTCTTCTGCCGTTCGGCGAGGGCGAGTTGCCGGTCCAGGGCCTCGCGGGCCTTGTGGGCCAGCTCGTCGGCCTTGCGCTCGGTGCCGGTCAGCCGGCCCACCGACTCGGCGCGCTCGCGGGCCAGCCGGTTGATGACATGGCCCTGGTCCAGGGCGTGCTGGGGGTCATGGGCCAGGAGCAGGCGTACGTACGGGGAGATGCCGGTGGTGTTCTGGTACTGCTGCCTGGCCAGCCGGCCGGCCCGGCCCCGGCTGGCGTGCAGGGAGAGACGGGCGAGGGCCAGGGCGGTGTCCAGCCGGGTCACCTCGGTGCGCTGCTTCTCCAGTTTTTCCTCGGTGGCGTTGTAGGCCTCCGTGGCCTGCTCGGTCTCGCGGTACAGACGCTGAAGGTCTGTCAGAAGGGCGGCCGTGGATCTCTCTTGGGGTTCGGGGGCCTCGGGTGCCGCCAGGGCGGGAGTCGTCGGGGCGAGGATGGCGGCCGACACGGTCGCCGTACACGCGAGACGCAGAATCCTTCCTGACACGTCATCACCTCCGGTGCGGAGAGGCTCTCTGCTCCGCATCAGAGCTTTAGACGTGGACGCCGGGTTCACCGGCCGGTTGTGCGCGGTCCGGCGTAACTTCGTCACCCGTCCGAGTCGTCCGGCTTGCCTCGCGGCGCGGCGTCCGGCTTGGACCACGGCCAGTTCGGCCGGCGGCTCTGCCTGCCCGCGCCCTTCTCGCCCTCGGGGGCGTACTCGTACTTCCAGCGCCGGCTCAGGCCCGTGCGACTGCCCGGTGTGCGGGGCACGCGGAGGTAGACCAGGACCGTGGGCGGGCCGCCCTGCGGGTCGGGGACGGGGATGCGGTACGTCTTGGGCGGGTGGCCGGTGATGCCCAGCAGCACGGGCAGTACCCGGCCGTCCATGGGGCCGCCCTCGAACGGGGTGTCTTCGCTCTTCACGGCACCAGTGTCAGCCATCCGCCGAGAGCTTCTCGGCCAGCGCGGCGGTCTGGGGGTCCCGGGTCGCGGTGACCGAGAGGACGGCGATGAACTGCTCGACCAGCCAGTCCCGCAGTTCCTCGACCGGTGGCTGCTTGTCCTCGTCGAGCCAGATCAGCGAGGCCGCCTCGACCGCGGTGATCCACATCCGCACGGTCATACGCAGCCTCAGGCCGGGTTCGGTGATCTCCAGGTGGCTGAGGATGTGCTCGGCGGCGGCGCGGCGTACGCCGTCGACGATGGCGGTCGTACGGGAGGTCTCCACGACGCTGCCGCCCTGGAGCAGGGCGCTGAAACCGGCGTCGTGCTGGTCGACGAAGGTGAGGTAGCGGTCGAGGGCGCGGGAGAGGCGGGGGAGGAGGGGGCCCTCGCGGGGTTCGTCGAAGCAGTGCTGTAGTTCTTCGGCGGCCGAGCGCAGGGCGGCCTCGTAGAGCTGTTGCTTGCCGCCGGGGAAGTAGCGGTACACGAGGGGACGCGACACTCCGGCCGCCTCTGCCACGTCGTCCAGGGACACGTCCTCGGGGACGCGGTGGGCGAAGAGGGTGAGGGCGGCGTCGAGGAGCTGACTGCGGCGTTCCTCGACGCTGAGCCGACGGTAGGCGGGGGTAGGAGCGGCAGGGGGCATGGGCAGAAGCCTAGTCGCCGTGGGGGTTCTGGGATCTGGCGGCTGCGGGCTCGTCGTGGCTGATCGCGCAGTTCCCCGCGCCCCTTTTAGGTCGGCATGCGCCCCCTTTACGCCAAGAGGCCGGACGACCTCCACAGGCGGCGGCCCACTCCTCGCAGTACGCCTATGTCGTCCAGGAAGTCCGTCAGCCTCTTCGCGCCCGTCTGCATGATCTCCCGGCGATGGCCGCTCGCCTTCACCTGGGCCATGGCCTCCCGTTTGTCCAGGCCCACGTTCGTGTAGACCTCGGGGTTCACGAAGGCCACCGAGAACACGCGGGCGAACTCGCCGGAGGTGACGCGGGTGAACTCCTGGGACCACCTCGGCGCCGTCACCATCTGGCGGCGCAGTTCCTCACGGGCGTAGCGGACGTGGCGGGCCTCCTCGACGACGTGGATGCGGGTGACGCCACGGATCAGGGGCTGGACGCGCTCGTCCGGGAAGGTCAGCCGCTGCATCCAGTCGAGGACCTCCTCGCCGAGGAGGGTGGCCGTGAAGGAGCCGGGGGTGGTCGAGATTGTCTTGAACAGGCGCCCCAGGTTCTGGTGGACCCGGGCCACCGGGTACCAGGGCGTCCCGCCGTGGGATATCAGGCGGGCGAACATCTTGGAGTGGCGGCACTCGTCCTCGATCTCGGTCAGCGCGTACCGCACATGCGCACTCGTCGCCGCCTTGTCGTAGATGTGGCGGACCAGCAGCTGCATGAGGATGATCTCGAACCAGATGCCGAGGGAGGCGAGGGCGGCGGCCTCGTGCTGGGAGAGGAGGATGCGCTGTTCCTCGCTCATCCGCTTCCACAGGGGCGTGTCGTAGAGCGAGACCAGCTCCGGGGGCCAGAACCACATGCCCTCCTCGAAGGGCGCCTCCCAGTCCAGCTCCTTGTCGGGGTCGAAGGAGTGCTTGGCGGAGGAGGCGAGGAGGCGTTCGGCCACTTGCTCCCGGTCCTTGAGCAGGCCGAGTGCGTCGCGCAGTCCGTCCAGCGCGTCGGCTTCCGTCAGGGTCGTCATCGGTCCCTCACCTCGTTACCGGGGGTACGTAGTCCGCGTCTTATGAGACTGCCTGTCAGCAAGCTCGTCAATCCCTCGCGCAAGACTTGTTGACCCCGCGTCTACTACGTGTGAGCCTGCCGGACATGCCGACAAACGACCTGTACGCCATGGATCAGGGTGACCCTCTCTGGCAGGTGCCGGCGACCGGCGCGGCACGTTTCAGCTGGGAGTACGACGACGGCCGCGAACGGCTTCTGGCCCTCTACCAGAAGGGCAAGGACAAGCAGTGGGACGGGCAGAAACGCATCGACTGGGAGCTGGAGGTCGATCCGAGCGACCCCCTCGGCACACCTGACGAGGCCATGTCCCTGTACGGCACCAAGTACTGGGACAAGCTCACCGACGACGACAAGGGCGAGCTGCGCAAGCACTACGCCTCCTGGCAGTTCAGCCAGTTCCTGCACGGTGAGCAGGGGGCGATGGTGTGTGCCGCGCGGATCGTCGAGTCCGTGCCCGACCTGGACGCGAAGTTCTACTCGGCGACCCAGGTGATGGACGAGGCCCGGCACGCGGAGATCTACGGCCGCTTCCTGCACGAGAAGGTCGGGATGCTGTACCCGATCAACGACAACCTCCAGGCCCTGCTGGGGGACACCCTGCGGGACAACCGCTGGGACATGCCGTACCTCGGTATGCAGGTGCTGATCGAGGGGCTGGCGCTGGCGGCCTTCGGCATGATCAGGGACACCACGGACAAGCCGCTGCCCCAGCAGATCCTGGCGTACATCATGCAGGACGAGGCCCGGCACGTGGCCTTCGGGCGGATGGCGCTGCGGGACTACTACAAGCAGCTCAGCGACGCCGAACTCCGGGAGCGGGAGGAGTTCGTCATCGAGGGCTGCTATCTGATGCGCGACCGGCTGCGGGGCGTGGAGGTGCTGGAGAACTTCGGCATCCCGACCGCCGAGGCCGAGGAGTTCAGCGAGCAGTCCGAGTTCCTCGCCCTGTTCCGCCGGCTGCTGTTCTCCCGCATAGTCCCCTGCGTCAAGGACATAGGGCTGTGGGGGAAGCGCCTTCAGCAGGCCTATGTCGACATGGGCGTGTTCGAGATGGGCGACTCGAATCTGGACCTGCTGATGGCGCAGGACGAGGAGATCGCGGAGCGGCTCGACGCCGAGCGGTTCGCGGTGGAGGAGCGGCAGCGGGTGGCGGAGGTGGGGGACGCGATCGAGGCGGGGGCCGAGGGAGCCGGGGGACCGAGGGCTGATCCCCCGGCCGTGGATGGCTGATCCCGGCCACAGAGGGTGATCTCCGGCCCCGATCCCGCCGGGTAGGCCCTAGATCGAGCAGCCCAGCCCCTCCGGCACATCCCCCAGCACCGGCTCCGCGCCCTGCGGCGGGAACGACGTGCGCAGGGTGAAGGCGTACGGGGTCGGGCCGTTCGTGCGCAGGTGGAGGAGGCGGGACTCCGCCTCGGCGACCGTCGGGCGGTGGCCCGCCGGGACCCACCACAGGGCCGTCATCGCCTCCTGCACCCGCTCGAACCACTCCCGGCGGCGGGCCAGCATCTCGCGGTGGCGGCCCTGGTACATGTACGCGGTCAGGGCGTCCGTGTCGCGCCACATCGTCAGGTTGATGATGAGCCAGGAGTCGCCGAAGACCGGTACGTCCGTCGCGTCGCCGGAGTCGTCCTGCAACCGCCAGACGAAGCCGTCGGCGGCCTCGGCGTCGGCGTTGACGGGTTCGAGATTGTCGACGAAGTCCTTCAACTGCGGGGAGTCCAGAGGGGCCTTGAGGCGAGCGATGTTGACCTGGGCGAGTTCGTGGGCGGCGTCCGGAGCGATGGATGGCGTCATGGCCCGAACGATAGGTCGGGCGGCGTCGACGGCCCAGGGAGTATCTCAGTACGTGGGCACATGTCCCTCTTTCACAGCGGGGGCGGCGGGCGCGTGAGTACCTGTGTACCGCCGCCTTACGGGCGGGAAACCGTGCCCTGACCGGCCCGCCCGTAGCCTCGCGGGGCATGACGGGGAATGTATCGACCACCCTTCGCCCGACCATCCGCCGACCGGCTTTCCGCCGCCCTGCCGCCCTTCCCGGCTGGAGCTCCATCCGTGGCCGCATGGCCATCGTGCTGGCCGTTCCGACCTGTCTGCTGCTCACCCTCATCGGCCTCGGCGTCGCCGACCGCGCCGCCGACTGGTCCGCCGCCCGGGCGACCGAGGCGCAGGTGGGGGTGCTGCTGCGGGCACAGGGGCTGGTCAGGGAGGTGCAGCGGGAACGCGGGCTGACCAATGGGCTGTTGGGCGGCGAAAAGGGATACCGCGACGACGTCGTCGCGCAGCGCGGCCGTACCGACGAGGCGCGGGACGCGCTGCGAGCCGCGCTCGACGAGGAGAGCGGCGCCCTGCCCGATGCCGCGCTCTTCGCCCTGCGGGCCGCCGACGTTCCCCTCGCCGCCCTGGCCACGACGCGCGAGGACGTCGACGCCGGTACCGCCGACCGTGCCGCCACCCTGCGGACGTACACCAAGGCCGTCACGGCCCTCGTCGACGCCGAGTCGGCCGGTGCCCCGGAGGGCGACCGGCGGATCGCGCAGGGCGTGCAGGCACTCCAGGCGCTCGCCCGGGCCACGGAGGCCGTCGCGCTCGAACGCGGCTCGCTCAACGGGGTGTTCGCGGCCGGGCGGTTCCGTTCCGGCGAGTACCTCGACTTCACCGAGGTCCGGGCCACCCGGGTGGCCGCTCTCGCGCAGTTCCGGCAACTCGCCGGTGGGGGAGCGAAGGCCGCGCTCGACGACGCCTTCGGTACGGCCGCCGCGCGCCGGGTCGCCGGGTACGAGGCGCGGGCCGAGCGCGGCGCCGACGGGTCCCGTCTCTCCGTCGCTCCCGCCCGCTGGTGGTCCGACATGACGAGCCTCGTCGACGAGCTGCACCAGGTGCAGCGGGCCGTCGGGGACGACGTCCGGGCACGCGCCGACGAGGCCGGTTCCGCGGCCACCCGCCAGCTCGGGGGCTTCCTCGCCCTCGGGGCGCTGATCCTCGGCGTGGCCGTCGCGCTCGCCGTCTTCTCGGCCCGCTCCATCACCCGGCCCCTCGGCGCCCTCGCCGACGAGGCGGACGTCGTCGCCGGGAGCCGGCTGCCCGCGGCGGTCCGGCGGATCCAGGAGGCCGACCCCGACGCCCCGCCCGCGGCCGAGTCCGAGCGGCCCCGGCCGTCCGGCGGCGCACGGGAGATCAGCCGGCTGGCCGCGGCCCTGCGCAACGTCGAGGACACCGCCGTCGGTCTCGCCGCCCAGCAGGCCGTCCTGCGCCGCACCAGCACCGAGTCCCTGGCCAGCCTCGGCCGCCGCAACCAGAGCCTCCTCAACCGGCAGCTCGGCCTGATCACCACCCTGGAGAGCCAGGAACTCGACCCGGACTCGCTCGCCGAGCTCTTCGAACTCGATCACCTGGCCACACGGATGCGCCGCAACGCCGAGTCGCTCCTTGTGCTGGCCGGTGAGGAGTCGCCGGCCCGGTCCTGGAAGGGCACGGTCGCCGTCACGGACGTGGTGCGGTCGGCCGTGGCGGAGGTCGAGCAGTACCAGAGGGTGGCCGCCGTCGACGTCCAGCAGTGCGGTGTCCGAGGCCATTGCGTCGCCGAACTGTCCCACCTGCTGGCCGAGTTGGTGGAAAACGCCCTGATGTTCAGTCCGCCCAAGCAGCCCGTGGAGGTTCACGGCTGGCGGGACGGCGCCGAGTACTGCCTGGCCGTCGTGGACCGGGGGATCGGGATGACCCAGGAGCGTATGGCCGAGTCCAACGCGGTGCTGTCCGGCCGGGGCGACTCCCTGCACACCGCCCCGACCAGGTTCCTCGGCCACCATGTCGTCGGCGCCCTCGCCGCCCGTCTCGGCGCCCACGTCGAGCTCCGCCCCACCCCGGGCTCGGGCGTCACGGCGTACGTCGCCGTCCCGGCCGCGCTCATCCAGGAGCCGACCTCAACGGCGGCCGTCGGAAGGTGACTTCAGCACGGCCTCCATCACCGCCCGCGCGATCGGCGCCGCGTCCCCGCCGCCGCTGATCTCGCCCCGGTCCGCGTCCGCGTCCTCCACCACCACCGCCACCGCGACCTTGGGTTCCAGATCACGGTCGCCCTGCGCCCAGGAGACGAACCAGGCGTACGGCGTCCCGGAGTTGCCGAGGCCGTGCTGGGCGGTGCCGGTCTTGCCGCCCACCGTCGCGCCCGGGATCCAGGCGTTCGAGCCGGTGCCCTCCCGCACCACGTCCACCATCAGCTCCTTGACCAGACGGGCGGTCGACGGACGCATGGCCTGCCGCGCCGGGCTCGACCCGGCCGTCGCGACCGTGGAGCCGCCCGCCCGGGTCGTGCGCTCCACCAGATACGGCGAGCGCACCTGCCCGCCGTTCGCCACCGCCGCCGAGACCATCGCCATCTGCAGCGGGGTGGCCCGGGTGTTGTACTGCCCGATCGACGACAGGGCGAGCTGCGCCCGGTCCACCTTCGTGTCGAAGGTGCTCTCGGCCACCGAGAACGGGATCCGGACCCCGGGGTCGTTGAAGCCGAACGCCTTCGCCGTCTCCGCCATCCGGTCCACGCCCACCCGCACCCCGAGCTTGGCGAACACCGTGTTGCACGACCACTCGAACGCCTTGCGCAGCGGAACGTCCGCGCAGCCCTTGGACGGGTTCGTCAGCTTGGTCCTGGTACCCGGCAGACGGTAGGGGTCCGGGGAGTCGGTCGGGTCGTCCAGCTCCTCGATCACACCCGAGTCCAGGGCCGCCGCCGCGGTCACCACCTTGAAGGTGGAGCCCGGCGGATAGGTCTTGCGCACCGCCCGGTTGAGCATCGGCTTGTCCGGATCGTGGTTCAGCGACTGCCAGGACCGGGGCACCGCCGAGCCGTTGCCCGACAGCACGGACGGGTCGTACGACGGCGACGACACCAGGGCCAGGATCCGCCCGGTCGCCGGCTCCACGGCCGCGACCGCGCCCTTGCGGCCGCCCAGCCCCTCGAACGCCGCCTCCTGCGCGCCCCGGTGCAGGGTGGTGAGGACGTCGCCGCCGGGGTTGCGGTCGCCGACGGCGGCACCCCGCCACAGCGGGAACGGCGACAGCAGCGGGTCCGTGCCCGCCAGCACCCCGTCCTCGGAGTGCTCAAGCAGCGTCGTGCCGTACACCTGCGAGGCGAAGCCGGTGACGGGGGCGTACATCGGGCCGTTCACATACGTCCGCTCATAGCGCAGATGCTCGCCGGTGTCCCGGGATCCGGTGACCGGTTCGCCGCCGACCTTGATGTCGCCGCGCGGCTGACCGTAACGGGCGATGACGGGGCGGCGGTTGGCGACGTTGTCGTCGTAGGAGCGGGCCTCGAAGAGCTGGATGCGGGTGGCGTTCACCAGCAGCGCGACCAGCAGCAGGGCGCAGAAGAAGGCGGCGTGCCGGATGTGCCGGGTCATCGGGCCGCCTTCGTACGGTCGCCGGATCCCGTCGCCACCGCGGCCTCCTCGCCCTTGGGCACGCCGAACCGGCTGCGCGCCTTGTCGCTCACCCGGATCAGCAGCGCCACGATCGCCCAGTTGGTGACCACCGACGAGCCGCCCTGCGCCAGGAACGGCATCGCCATGCCGGTCAGCGGGATCAGGCCGGTCACCCCGCCCGCGATCACGAACACCTGGAGCGCCACGATCGAGGCGAGCCCCACCGCGAGCAGCCGCCCGAAGGGGTCCCGCAGCGCGAGGCCGGCCCGGTAGCCCCGCTCCACCAGTAGGCCGTACAGGATGAAGATCGCGGACAGGCCCGCCAGGCCGAGCTCCTCCCCGGCGGTCGCCAGGATGAAGTCCGACTTGACCGCGAAGCCGATCAGGATCGAGTGGCCGAGGCCGAGTCCCGTGCCCACCAGGCCGCCCGCCCCGAAGGCGAACAGCGACTGGGACAGCTGGTTGGGGCCCTGACCGGCCTCGATGGACGCGAACGGGTGCTGCCAGTCCTCGACCCTGCTGTGCACATGCGGCTCCAACTGCCCGACGGCCACCGCGCCCAGCGCCGCCAGCAGCAGCCCGACCGCGATCCAGCCGGTGCGCCCGGTGGCGACGTAGAGAAGCACCACGAACAGTCCGAAGAACAACAGCGAGGTCCCCAGATCCCGTTCGAGGATCAGCACCCCCACGCTCAGCAGCCAGATGGCCATGATCGGCCCGAGAACCCGCCCGGTGGGAAGCTGCATGCGGCGCAGGCCGGGGACCCGACGGCCGGTGTACGCCAGTGCGTTGCGGTTGGCGGCCAGATACGCCGCGAAGAACACCGCGAGCAGCACCTTCGCGAACTCGCCGGGCTGGATGGAGAATCCGGCGATCCGGATCCAGATCCGGGCGCCGTTCACCGACGGGAAGAAGATCGGCAGGGTGAGCAGCACGAGCGCGGCGACGACACACACGTAGGAGTAGCGCTGGAGCACCCGGTGGTCGCGCAGCAGCAGCACGACCACGATGAACAGCCCCACCCCCAGCGTGGACCACACCAGTTGGGTGGGCGCCGCCAGGTCGTCCGGCGTCTCCAGGTCGAGCCGGTAGATCAGGACCAGACCGAGCCCGTTGAGCAGCACCCCGATCGGGAGCAGCAGCGGGTCCGCGCAGGGGGCGCGCAGGCGTACGGCCAGATGCGCGAAGAGCGCGAGTACGCCGAGCCCGGCGCCGTAACCGGCGGCACCGGGCGGGACGGTGCCGTCCTGGGCGAGGCCGACCGCACAGTAGCCGTACACGGAGAGCAGGACGGCCACGACGATGAGGGCCAGTTCGATGCCACGACGCCGGGGGAGACGTACGGCGGGAGCGGGCGCGTCCGCTGCCACCAGGGTGGTTCCGGCCTTGGTCATGTCCGGAACTTACCCAAATAGTCCGTCTTGTGTTCCTAATGCCTCAGCACCAGCGCGGCGAGCGCCGGGTCTCGATGAACCGGGCCGACCCCCAGGCCCAGGTGCCGTCCGCGAGGAGGTACCAGCGGTTGTTGCCGTCGACGCTCTGCCCCTCGGTCTGGCAGAAGATCCGCACGATGTCCCCCTGGTGCGCGACCCGGATCACCTGGCTGCCCCGGTTGGGCGCACTGCGCAGCAGCAGCGAGCTCGCGGTGACCCGCCCCCGGGTGAACTCCTGGTCATGCCCCCAGTCGCCCCCGTCCCCGCCCTCGGACCCGCCCCAGTCCTCCTCCTGGGACGTACCCAGGTCCCCCTCGGTCTCCCACCCGTCATCGGCGACAGCGGGCGTAACGGCAGCCGCACCGGCGAGCAGGCCGGCGGCTATGGATATCGCGAAGCGGGAGCACAGGGCCATGGGGACCTCCTGAGCGGGGGAACAAACCTGACTAACCGCCACATTAGGAGTGGTGCGGCTCAGTCGCGCGTCCTAATGGGCCATAGGAGAAGCGCCCCGTAGGGGCGCGACTCCTAGGGGCGCGGGGAACTGCGCGATCGACCCCCACAACCCGCGGACGGCAATCAACCCGCAGTCCCGAGCTCTCCCCCGCTCCGCCCACTCACCGCAGGACAAGCGTCGCCACGGCCCCACCCTCCACGGCGTTGGAAAACGTGAGCCGCGCCCCCAGAACCTCCGCCTGCCCCAACGCGATGGTCAACCCCAGCCCATGCCCCTTGGCTCCCCCCTCCGTACGAAACCGCTGCGGCCCATGCGCAAGGAGATACCCCGGATACCCGTCCCCGTGATCCCGCACGGTGACCACAGCCCCGTCCACCGTCAACGTCACCGGCCCCCGCCCGTGCTTGTGCGCATTGGCCACCAGATTCCCCAGCACCCGCTCCAACCGCCGCCGATCCGTCTCCACCACAAGATCCCGCACGACAACGACCTCCGTGACACCCTCGGAGGACCCCCGCACCACCCGCTCGGCCAGCGCGGCGAGCGGCTCGCTGTCCAGCTCCAGCCGCTCCCGCCCGGTGTCCAGCCGCGAGATCTCCAGCAGATCCTCGGTCAGCGTGCGCAACGCGGCCACCCGGTCCCGCACCAGCTCCGTCGGCCGCCCCGACGGCAGCAGCTCGGCCGCCGCGTGCAGCCCGGTCAACGGCGTCCGCAGCTCATGCGCCACGTCCGCGGTGAACCGCTGCTCGGCGAGCAGCTTGCTCTGCAACGACGACGCCATGGTGTCCAGCGCCGCGGCGACCGCGGCCACCTCGTCCTGCGGCCGGCTCGGATCCTGGGTACGGGGATCGTCGACCCGCGCGTCCAGATCGCCGCCGCTGATCCGCCGGGCCACCCGGGCCGTGGCGTGCAGCCGCCGCGTCACCCGCGTCACCGCGAACACGCCCACCAGCACCGTCGCCCCGATCGCCAGCACCGACGACCAGATGATCGCCCGGTCCAGCCCCTCGATGGTGCGGGACTGCTGCGAGTAGTCGATCCCGACGCCGAGGACCCGCTCGTCGTCGGCCGGGCCCGCCGCCCACATCATGGGGCGCCCGTGGTGATCGGCGACCATCGTGCCCCGCTCCCCGGCCAGCGCCAGGTCCCGCAGCGACTGCGGCAGCTCCGGCGGATCGAGGCGGGCGCCCGGCATGAGCGGGTCCCCGGCCTCGAACGCCGCCGTCGCGTCCTCCAGCCGGGACAGCGCGCGGTCGCGGGCCTGGCCGACGGTCTGGTTCGTCACCGAGACGTGCACCAGGATGCCGAGCAGCGCGGCGAGCGCACAGCACATCACCGTGATGAATACGGCGGCCTTCACGGCCAGCGTGCCCGACCACCGGGGCAGCCCGAGCCTCATGGGGTGCTCGCAGCGGGGGAGTCCGGGGAGCCCCCGGAGGGAGAGGCCGAGCGCGAGGGCGAGGCGGAGTGCGACGGCGAGGGGGTGGGCGTCCTGTGCGGATTCTTCCGGTGCGTACCGGTGCGCAGCATCTCGTCGTGCGTGAGCAGCATCGCCTTCTGGTCCGCGTCCCAGGTCCACTGCAGCCGGTACTCGTACCCGGCCACCTCGGACGGCGAGCGTATGATCACCGACCGCCCGGCCAGCTCGACGGCACTGATCGCGTCGTCCCAGCTCATCACCTGCACGAGCCGGCGCTTCTCGACGGTGTAGACGCGCACCGCGGTCGTCTTGCCGGGCATCAGCCGGAAGCCCAGGGTCAGCTCGGGGCGCCCGTCGCCGGTCAGATCCCGGTAGTAGGGCTGGAGCACCGGGCACCGACCGCGTCCCGCGCCCCTGTCGCAGTCGGCCATCAGCCGGCCGGTCTCGCGGTACTGCGCGGCGTCGCCCTGGTAGTCCCCGGGGCTCTTGGCCATCTCCCTGCGTACGACCGTCACCGGGTCCACGTCGAGTATGTCGCCGCCGGGAACGGTGACGCCCTTCACGGCCTCCCGGACCACCTCGCCGATCTCATAGGCGGGCCGGGACGCCGGCGTCAGCTGCGGCCAGAGCTTGTCCGGGCTGACCGCGGTCTCGGTCGGACCCGCGCCCTTGAGCCCCCCGGCGTCGTCGCAGGCCGTGGCGGCCGCCAGCAGCAGTGCGACAAGGGCGCTGCACACGGCGATGCGCGTGGGTCGGCTGCGGGGCACGGTTCTCCTGGTACTGGCGACAGTGCTGGGCCTGTGGCTGATGATGGGGCGGATGTCGGGGTCGGGGCCGGTGCTGGACATGGGTGTCGGCCCGCCCACCCTATTCGTACGGAAGTCCTTTTTGCGCACCAGGTGGGCGGACGGGCGAACCGGCTACTCGGCGAGTTCCTCCAGCAGCCGGGCGGTCGGCAGCCCGGCCCGGAGGTACTCGACGAACAGCTCGTTGTGCAGGGCCCACGGAGAGCGGCGGGAGCGTATCAGCCGGATCGCCCGCTCGGCCGAGTGGTCCCGGCGGACCAGGGCGTGGGCGATGACCAGCCCCGAGCGGTTGTACCCGTGGTAGCAGCGGACGAGGACCCTGCGGCCCTCGTCCAGCGCCTCGCAGGCCGCCTCGGCGAGCCGGATCACCCCCGCGAGCTGGGTGCCGTCCAGCGGCCCGTCGGGGATCGGCCACACATGGTGCGCGACGCCGGGGGCGGGTCCGTGGCCGGGCAGGCGCAGCAGGGTCTGCACGAGATCGAACTCGTGCCGTACGACGGCGAACTCCAGTTGTCCCGACGGGCCCCGGAACTCGTGTCCGCCCATCCACAGGCCGGGCACGATCTCGCTCCACGGGCTGTCCGGAGCCGGTACGTCGGGTTGCTTCCTGCGGGTACGCAACGGCGCCTCCCCAACCACCCCTCCCGGGGGGTCTGCCCAACTCCTCACAAAGGTAACCGGGTTCTTGCCCGCGCAGCACCCCGCCTGTTCCCATGGTCAGTGGGGTGATGGTGCATGAGCGGACTGCGCGTCATACCGACCTGGCGACACGGCCAGGAGCGGCTCTATGTGTGCCTCAGGGACGGGCGGAACCTCGCCTGGTACGACCGTGAGGCCGCCCGGATCAACCTGCTCAGCGAGGACCGCAGAGACGATGTGCTGGAGGTGCTCGGACCCTTCCTCACCGGGCCGGTGACGGTGGGCCCGCCGCCGGTGCCCACGCCGGCCGAGCTGGCCCGGCTGACCCTCCATCCGGACGACGACCTGGCGCCCAACCGGCCCGGCGAGGCGCTCCTGGTCGCCCTCGACCGGGACCCGGGCCCCTCCCACCGGCTCCGCGCCGACCCGCGCCGCCGGGCGCTGACCGCCGAGCAGACGGTCGGCGAGGCCCTGGACCGGCTCGACGGCGCCGGCTGGCACGCGCTGCACTCCGTGACGCTGCCCGGCGGTGACCGCATCCACCACCTGGTGATCGGCCCCGGCGGGCTGTTCGCGCTGCACGCCCTGTACGCCCGCAAGCAGAAGGTGACCGTCGCCGACCCGATGGTCTCCCTCGGCCGCCGTGAACCGCACCCCCTGCTGCGCCGCGTCCGCGCCGACGCCGACCGCGCCTCCCACGCCCTGACCGCCGAGGTCCATCCGGTCCTGGTCCTGGTCGCCCCGTCCGACGTGGCGATTCCCGGGCCCGTGCGGGAGGTGCGGGTCCTCAGGGACACGGAGGTGGGCGGGCTGGCCCGGCTGGGCGGGGTGCTGAAGCCGGCGGATGTGGAGGCGCTGCATGCGATGGCTCGGGACCGGAGGGTTTGGGGTGCCGTCGGCTGAGCCGTGCGGTTGGCTCTGGTGGCCGTCACTGGGGGCTGCCGCCCCCAGGCCCCCGCTTCGGCCCTAAGGGGCCTCGTCCTCAAACGCCGGACGGGCTGAGTGATGCTGACCGGCGCTGGAAGGAGCCGTTGACCTCGCGTGTCACGGCAGGGGGCTCGCCCGATCCTGGTCGAGCAGCGGCGCCAGCAGGTCGCCATAGTCCTGTAGGCGCGGTGCCAGGTCCGCGGCGAGGAAGGTCAGGGCGGTGGGGGAGCGGCAGTCCTCCACCTCCTCCCAGGTGACCGGGGCCGACACCGTCGGCTCGTTTCGGGCGCGCAGGGTGTAGGGCGTGGCCGTCGTCTTGCGGGCCGCGTTCTGGCTCCAGTCGACGAAGACCTTTCCGGGCCGCAGGCTCTTCGTCATCCGGTGGATCACCAGCCGGGGCAGGGTCTTCTCGGCCTCCACGGCGAGTTCCCTGGCGTAGTCCGTGGCCTGCTGGGAGGGGGCCGGCCGGATGGCCGCGGTGAGGTGCAGGCCCTTCGAGCCGGACGTCTTGGCGTACGCCTCGATGCCGTCGGCGGACAGCCGCTCCCGTAGCCACAGGGCCACCTCGCAGCACTCCACCACGGTCGCGGGCGAACCGGGGTCGAGGTCGAAGACCAGCCGGTCGGCCTCGCCGGGCGCGTCGATCACCCACTGGGGCGTATGGAACTCGGCGACCAGGTTGGCCGCCCACATCAGGCTCGCGAGATCCTGCACGAACACCATCCGGGCCGGCCCCTCGACGCGCGGCACCTCGGCCGTGGTGATCCAGTCGGGGATGCCCGGCGGCACGTTCTTCGTGAAGAACACCTGGCCGTCCGGGCCGTCCGGGTAGCGCAGGAAGGACACCGGCCGGTCGCGCAGATGCGGCAGCAGCACCTCGGCCGTGGTGGCGTAGTAGTGCAGCAGCTCGCCCTTGGTGAAGCCGGTCGCCGGATACAGCACCTTCTCCAGGTTGCTGAGCGCGAGCCGATGCCCCTCCACCTCTGTGATCGGCGTCATACGATGAGAATTCCAGAAATCGTGGTGAATGTCCGGACAGGGCGAGGGAACCGACCGAAAGGGTGCTGCACGTGCGATCCATATGGAACGGCGCCATCTCGTTCGGCCTGGTCAGCATCCCGATCAAGGTGGTGAACGCGACCGAGAGCCACTCGATCTCCTTCCGCCAGATCCATACCGAGGACGGCGGCCGTATCCGCTACCGCAAGGTCTGCGAGCTGGACGACCGCGAGGTCACCCAGTCGGAGATCGGCAAGGGGTACGAGGACGCCGACGGCACGATCATCCCGATCACCGACGAGGACCTCGCCCACCTGCCGCTTCCGACCGCGAAGACGATCGAGATCGTGGCCTTCGTGCCGGCCGACAAGATCGACCCGCTGCACATGGACAGCGCCTACTACCTCGCGGTGAGCGGGGCGCCGGCCGCGAAGCCATACACCCTGTTGCGGGAGGCGCTGAAGCGCAGCCAGAAGGTGGCGATCGCCAAGTTCGCCCTGCGGGGCCGTGAGCGGCTGGGCATGCTGCGGGTGGTCGGCGACGCCATCGCCATGCACGGGCTGCTGTGGCCGGACGAGGTCCGGGAGCCGGAGGGTGTCGCGCCGGACACCAAGGTCACGATCAACGACAAGGAACTGGACCTCGCGGACGCCCTGATGGACACCCTCGGCGAGATCGACCTTGAGGAACTGCACGACGAGTACCAGGAGGCCCTGGAGGAGGTCGTCGCCGCGAAGGCCGCCGGCGAGGCCCCGCCGGAGGCCCCCGAACCGGCCGCAGGCGGCAAGGTCCTCGACCTGATGGCGGCCCTGGAGAGCAGTGTGCGGGCGGCCAAGGAGTCGCGTGGGGAGGCGCCGGCCGAGAAGAAGGGGCAGGTCAGAAGCCTGTCACAGGGTAAGACTGCGCGGGCGGCCCCTAAGCAGACGACGGGCAAGAAATCGACGGCGACGAAGAAGACGGCCGCGAAGAAGACGGCGTCCTCGGCCAAGAAGTCGACGGCGAAGACGGCGAAGACGGCTCAGGGGGCTAAGAAGACGGCTGCGAAGAGCACGGCTAAGAGCACCGCGAAGAAGAGTCCGGCCAAGAAGACTGCGTCCCGTAAGCGCTCGGCTTGATCGGTGCTGTGGGCGCCTGGGCGTCTGCCCGGTGCTGTTGTCGGGCGCGTGCGGGTTGTGTGTGGTTGTTCGCGCAGTTCCCCGCGCCCCTGGGGGCGTCGTCGTGCTGCCTGATGATCAGCCCCGGCGTCTTAGTGCCAGTACCGCGTTGTGGCCGCCGAAGCCGAACGAGTTGCTCAGGACCAGGTCGCCGTCCTCCGGCAGGGCGCGGGCCGATCCCCTCACCACGTCCAGGTCGATCGCGTCGTCCAGCTCGCCGCATCCCACGGTCGGCGGGACCATCCCGTGGTGCAGCGTCAGTACGGCCGCCACGGCCTCGACCCCGCCCGCGGCGCCCTGCAGATGGCCCAGGTGGCCCTTGAGGGCGGTGACCGGGACGGTCCGTCCGCCGAGTACCGCGCGCAGTGCGCCCGCCTCCGCGAGGTCGCCCTCGATGGTGGCCGTGGCGTGGGCGTTCACATGGACGACGTCCTCGACCCGGCCTCCGGCGTCCCGCAGGGCCCGTCGCAGGGCGAGGGCGACACCGCTGCCGGTCGGGTCGGGTGCCGCCATGTGGTGGGCGTCGGCGGAGAGTCCCCAGCCCGCGGCCTCGCAGTAGATCCGCGCCCCGCGGGCCCGGGCGTGCTCCTCGGCCTCCAGTACGAGGATCCCGGCACCCTCGCCGTTGACGAACCCGGCCCTGTCCCTGGCGAAGGGGCGGGAGGGCGAAACGTCCGAGGACGGGTCCCCGTCGGCCAGCGCCCGCATCGCCGCGAAGGACGCCATGATCGCCGGGGTGACGACCGCTTCGGCGCCGCCCGCGAGCGCGACGTCGACGCGCCCGTACCGTATGCGGTCGATCGCCTGCCCTATGGCCTCCGTCCCCGACGCGCACGCGCTCGTCACGGTCCGGGCCTCGCCCGTGATGTGCAGATCGAGGGAGACCTGGGACGCGGCCTGCGAGGGCACGGTCATCGGCGTGGTGAGCGGCGACACGGCCCGCGGCCCCCTCTCCCGCAACCTCCGGTCCCCGCCCACCAGCACGGACGCGTCACCGAGGATGGCCCCCAGACTCACTCCGACCCGCTCCGGATCGACCCCGCTCTCCCGTGTACCGCCCGCCACGAACCCGGCGTCGGCCCACGCCTCCCGGGCGGCCAGCACCCCCAGCTGCGCGGCCCGGTTCATCCGCCGGGCCACCTGCCGGGACAGCAGCCCGGCCGGATCCACCGGTACGACCCCCGCGACCCGCACGGGCAGCCCCTCGAACTCCGCCCCCGCCAACTCCCGGATCCCGTGCCGCCCGTCGAGCAGCCCCCGCCACAACTCCCCGACCCCGACCCCCAGCGGCGTGACCGCCCCGAGCCCGGTGACGACCACCCTGCGGGGTGCGGCTGCGGCGGCCTCGCTCATCTCGGCGCTCCCCTCCGGATGTTGAAAGGAGAACATGCCCGGATTCGCGCCGCCCTGCACGTCCGCTCGCCCGCCCCGCAGTCTCAGACCGCTGATCCATGTCACCGACGCGTGTCGACCGACCCGTGACGTGTGTCAACCGACCCGTGTCATTCGACCTATGTCATTCGATACGTGTCATTCGCTACGTCGTCTCAGGACAGCTGTTCGGTGATGACGGTCAGCAACTCCGCCTTCCGCGGGGTGAGATAGAAGTGGCCGCCCTCGAAGACCCGGACGTCCAGGCCCTGCGTCGTGACGTCCGACCAGGACGTGAGCTCCTCGACCGCGCAGCCGGGATCGCGGTCGCCCCCGCAGGCCGTGATCGCAGTCCGCAGCCGCCGCAGGTGGGCCGGGCGGTGTGCGGCCAGCAGGCCGAAGTCCGCGCGCAGTGCCGGCATGATCAGGGGCCGCAGCTCGGGCTCCTCGTAGACGGCGGCGCCCTCGGGGTCCAGCAGGCGGACGCGGTCGAGGATCTCGCGGTCCGTCGGGGCCGGCCGGGGCGGCTCCTCCTGCGGGACGCGGGGCCTCGCCCGGCCCGACACGAACAGCCGGGTGAGGGCGAGACCGGGGACCTCCTCAAGGCGCCGGGCCACCTCGTACGCCACCGCCGCACCCATGCTGTGGCCGAACAGGGCCAGCGG
Source organism: Streptomyces sp. (assembly GCA_013362785.1). Taxonomy (GTDB): domain Bacteria; phylum Actinomycetota; class Actinomycetes; order Streptomycetales; family Streptomycetaceae; genus Streptomyces. The sequence goes on from JABFVM010000014.1 coordinate 21,955, forward strand.
ACGGTCGTCGGCCCGCTCGTGCAGCAGGACCTTGGTGACCGTGTCCGCCAGCTCGTCCATCGTGGTCGGGCACGGGTCGGTGAGACGGTCCTGGCGGCCCGGGTACTGCACCGCCGTGACCTCGATCTCCGGCGGGGTCAGCGCCGCCCAGTCGTGGAAGTGGCCCGCCGCTCCGCCCGCGTGCGGGAAGCACACCAGCCGGAGCCTCGCGCCGGGTGCCCTCACACCCCTGAGCCATCGGGTTCGTATGTCCGTACTCATGTCCTCAGTGTGATCCATGGTCGGCCGTTGGGCTGGCCCGACCAACTGCCGTCTCTCTAGGATGTGTTGTCGGCGAGGGGATCTCCTCGGCCGGCCTGCCCCTGGGGGAACCATGGAACCTGGAAAGCAGCTGTCCACGTCGATCGATGCCACGGTCCCGACAGCCGCGCGCATGTACGACTACTACCTCGGCGGCAAGGACAACTACGCCTCCGACCGCGCCGCCTGTGAACAGTTGGACAAGGTGGTCCCCAGCACCCGCGCCCTCGCACTGAACAACCGGCGCTTCCTGCAGCGGGTGGTCCGGACGCTGGCCGAGGACCACGGCATCCGGCAGTTCCTCGACCACGGCTCCGGCCTGCCCACCCAGAACAACGTCCACCAGGTCGCCCAGTCCGTCGACCCGTCCTCGCGCGTGGTCTACGTCGACAACGACCCGATGGTCCTCGTCCACGGCCGCGCCCTGCTGGACCAGAACGACAACACCGCCGTCATCCACGCCGACATGCGCGAGACCGAGGGCATCTTCTCCCACCCCGACACCAAGCGCCTGATCGACTTCTCGCAGCCGGTGGCCGTGCTGTTCAACTCGGTGTTCCACTGCATCCCCGACAGCGAGACCGACGGCCCCCTCGCCGTGGCCCGCCGGGTGCGCGAACGGCTCGCGCCCGGCAGCTGCATGGTGATGTGCCAGCTGGTCAGCGAGGACCCCGAGGTCCGCAAGTTCGTCACCGACTTCATGGACCAGGCGACCCAGGGGCACTGGGGCCGGGTGCGTCAGGAGAAGGACGTCGCGGAGTTCTTCGAAGGGCTCGAGGTCCTCGAACCCGGCCTGGTGGAGGTCTCCACCTGGCGTCCCGACACCGAGGTGGCGCCCCGCCAGCTCACCCAGGAGTGGATCGAGTTCGGCGGCGTGGGCCGACTCGCGTAGCAGGGCTCAGGTCGGCGGGGCGTACCGGGCCTTCGTCTCGCGCAGCCGCTCCAGCGACTCGCGCGGGCTGAGGGCCTCGTCGCCCAGCCGGTCCAGGGCGATCCGGTACTCCTCCGTCTCGTCCTGGTCCTCCAGGAACGCGGCGCTCTTTATGTGCTCCAGATAGACGATGTCGGGCAGGTCGACGCCGCCGAAGCGCAGATACGTGACGGGGATGGCGGGCGCCGAGGCGTTGGTGACGTCCAGCGGAACGATCTGCACGGTCACATGGGGGAGCCGGGCCATCTCCTCCAGGTACTCCAGCTGCTCGCGCATCACCTCGCGGCTGCCCAGCACCCGCAGCAGCACCGACTCGTCGACGATCGCCCACAGCCGGGGCGCCTCCGCGCGGTGCAGCAGCTCCCGGCGGCGCATCCGCAGCTCCACCCGCCGATGCACCTCACGGGCCGGCGCCGTCGGCAGCCCGCGCTCCACCACGGCCTGTGTGTAGGCCTGGGTCTGCAACAGTCCGGGGACGTACTGGAGCTCGAAGGTACGGATGGCCGTCGCGGCCTCCTGCAGCCCGACCAGCCGGTCGAACCACTCCGGCATCAGCCGCTTGTCGTACCGCTGCCACCATCCGGGCTCACCGGCACGCCGCAGCAACTGCAGCAGCACCGACGCCTCGTAGTCGTCGGTCCGGTACTGCTCCAGCAGGGCGCGCACATCGTTCTCCGTGGGCGGCCGACGGCCCTTGCCCGCCTCGATGCGCGACAGCTTCGCCGGGCTGAACCCCACGGCACGCGCCGCCTGGTCCTGGGAGAGGCCGACGTCCTCGCGGATACCCGCCAGCTGCACGCCGACCAGCATCTTCAGCAGGGTCGGCGCGGGCTCGGTCCGGGTCAGATACGGTTCGAGACGGGAGATGCGAGGTGACTCGGCGGACATCCTGACTCCCCGTAGACCGGCAGACGACAGACCGCATTATCGCATCCCGCCGCCTCCCGTCGCCGGAACCGGGAGGAACCGAGAGAAGTGGGAGTGTCAACTTCCGTTTCTCGGTGGGACTTTGGCTCCCGGTCGGGACTTCGGCCCCGGTGGCTCCTTGGTCCCGGTGGCCCCTTGGTCCCGGTCACACCAGGTGGTCGAACTCTCCCTCCTTCGCGCCCGCGAGGAACGCGGCGATCTCGGCGGGGGTGTAGACGAGGGCCGGCCCGTCGGGGTGGCGGGAGTTGCGCATCGCGATGCTCCCGTCGTCCAGGGAGGCCACCTCGACGCAGTTGCCCTCGGCATTGCTGTGCCGGCTCTTGATCCAGCGGACGCCCAACGAGCTTGCCCGTACGCCGTTCGGTGCTGTTGGCACTGCACTCTCCTTGCTCACGTTCCGCCACGGGTGCGTCCCGTCGCCCCGGTGGGCTCGGGCCGCATCATGTGCTCTGCGTGGCACCGCTCGCGCAATTTCCCGTGAAATTGCACGGGGGGAGCCGTCGGCGTGGATAATAGCCGTTGGCGTCAACTGCTGCGTAGCCGCCTCGGCCTGACCATGTATCAGGGAGACGTTGTGTCCTTACCTGCGTACGAAGGGCTTCGAATGCCCGGTAGCGCCGCGTCCCCCGCGAGGTTGGCCGTGCCGCCGGAGGAGCGCCCCGGGACTCCGGGTGGGCGCCCTCTCACCAGGTCGGAACCCCGGAGCGCCCCGCCCCGTTCGGTCGCCCTGCGTCTCGCCGGCGCCGAACAGGACTGCGGCCGGGCCCGCGACTTCGTCCGTCGCACCCTGAGTGACTGGTCGCTGGACCACTGCAGCGCCGACGCCCTCATGGTGGTCACCGAGCTGGCCGCGAACGCCGTACTGCACGGCGTACCGCACTCCGCGCCCCTCCCCGCCGCGCACGGTGAGGCCGAGATCTGGCTGAGGCTCAGCCTCCGCCGCCCCGCCCATCTGGTCTGCGCCGTCACCGACCCCTGCGACAGCCCGCCCGTGTACCCGCACGCGAGCGACCCGCTCGACGAGCACGGCCGGGGGCTGCGCATCATCGACGCCCTGTCCGAGCACTGGGGCTGGACCCGGCGGCAGCCCCTGGGCAAGACGGTCTGGGCGATGCTCCCGACCGACCAGCAGATCTGAACCCGCTGAACCGCTGAACCGCCGGGCCTGAACTGTCGAGCCCGAGCCGTCGGGCCCGAATCCGAATAGGCCGTCATATTTGGGATGTCTCCGACGGCGGTGTAACGCGGCCCCGATCGCATGGCGCAGAAACAGGCAGAAGCGGGGCGCCCGGCAATGGCCAGAACTCGGCTCTGTGGGGCGGCCCATCGGCCAGCAACGCGTCAGATCGGATTTCTCGTGAACACCGACCCGGTTTCCGGATACCAGACGTACGACCAGCCCTCGGAACATGACCGCGCCCGCCGTAATCAGGCCACCGCGCGGAAGGCGGCCCTGACGATCTGCACGATCGCCGACGTCGCGGCGGGTGTGCTCGCTCTGTGGATCGTCCTTTTCCTGCTCGACGCGAACCAGGGGAACGCGTTCGTGGAGCTTGTGCGCGGAACGGCCGACTGGCTCGCGGGATGGGCACGAGACATTTTCACGATGGACACAGAGGGGTTGCGGGTTCTCCTTAATTACGGTCTTCCCGCCGTGTTGTATTTGTTGGTCGGGCATGGAATTGCCGCCCGACTCAACAGGGCCTGATGGCATTAACCAGTGGAAGGATCGGCAAAGTGACGCGTAGTCCTGCCGAAAACGATCACCTGCCGATCTATGAAGACTTGGTGCGTGAACGCGGAGACGTCGTGGCGGAAGCGCAAATGGCGGCCGCGCACACCCAGAACCAGGCGACGGAACTGCTGACCGGTGGGGAGGTGAACCCCTGGGAGGCGCCCACGGGGCACCCTCCTCATCAGGCTCTTCCCGCTCATCCGGACTTCGGGTAGGGATTGCGCCGAGGTGGGGTGAATGCGTAGCTTGAACGCCTCTTGTTCGCGTTGAAGCGTTTGAAAGGTGCTCGCGGTGGGACGACGCGAGAAGCCGGTCGACCCCGCCGCCGGTCCCGTCGCGAGACTCGCGCACGATCTGCGTGAGCTCCGGGCGAAGGCCGGGAAGCCGCCCTACCGCGAGATGGCCAAGCGGGCGGGCTACTCGACGACCGCGCTGTCCCAGGCCGCGGCCGGTGATCAGCTGCCGTCGCTCGCGGTCCTGCGCGCGTACGCCGAGGCCCTCGACGCCGATCCCGGGGAATGGGAACGACGGTGGCGGGAGGCGGACGCCGCGGTGCGGGTGCCCGCGCCGGACGAGAAGCCGCCGTATCGGGGGCTGGCCCGCTTCGAACCGGACGACAGCGATCTGTTCTTCGGCCGGGAGGCGCTGGTCGCCGACCTGGTGGGGATGGTGCGCGAGCACCGGTTCGCGGCGGTGTTCGGGCCGTCCGGCAGCGGCAAGTCGTCGCTGCTGCGGGCGGGGCTCGTACCGGGGCTGCGGCAGGCGGCGGCCGGCGAGCGACCGGCGCTGATCCGGGTGCTCACCCCGGGGGAGCGGCCCGCGCGCACGCACGAGCAGGCGCTCGTCCCGCGAGCCGGCGACGCGGACACGTGGGTGATCGTCGACCAGTTCGAGGAACTGTTTACCCTCTGCCGTGACCGCGAGGAGCGCGACCGGTTCCTCGATCTGCTGCTCGACGCGCGGCGGCCGGAGAGCCGACTGCGCGTCGTGGTCGCCGTCCGCGGTGACTTCTACGGCCACTGCGCCGACCACCGTGCGCTCGCCGAGGCCGTCTGCCGGGCCAACCTGCTGGTCGGGCCGATGAGCCGGGACGAACTGCGCGAGGTGATCACCGGCCCGGCGACCGCGGCCGGCCTGAACGTGGAGCGTTCCCTCACCGCCGAGATCCTCGACGAGGTCGTCGACCGGCCGGGCGCGCTGCCGATGCTCTCCCACGCCCTGCTGGAGACCTGGCGCCGGCGCCGCGGGCGGCTGCTGACGCTGGCGGCGTACGAGGAGACGGGCGGGGTGCGCGGGGCGATCGCCGCCACCGCGGAAGAGGTGTACGGGGCGCTGCCGGGGGAGCAGGGCCGTATCGCCCGGCGCATTCTGCTGCGGCTGATCGCACCCGGTGACGGCACGGCCGACACCCGCCGTCCGGCGTCCCGGACCGAACTCGGCAGCGGTGCGCGGGACGTACTGGAACGCCTCGTCGCCGCCCGACTGGTCACCCTCGACGGCGACACGGTCGAGCTCGCCCACGAGGCCCTGATCACCGGCTGGCCCCGCCTCGCCGGCTGGATCGAGGAGGGCCGCGACCGACTCCGCACCCAACGCGCCCTCGGCGAGGCAGCCCACGCCTGGGAACAACTCGAACGCGACCCTGGCGCGCTGTACCGGGGGACGCGACTGGCCAGGGCGGAGGAGCTGTTCGCCCGGGAGGCAGGCGAGGGCGTCGGCCGGGCGGCGAGCCAGGACCCCGTCTGGGAGTCGGGCGAGGGCGTCGGCCGGGAGTCGGACGCGGATGGCACCCCGCCGGGCCAGGACCCCGCGTGGGGCTCCGACGGGGACCTCGCCGGGCAGTCGAGTCGAGGCCTCGCCCCGAAGCCCGACCAGCACCGTGCCCCGGCCCCCGACGACGATCTCACCCCCCTGGAACGAGCCTTCCTCACCGCATCCCTCGCCGGTCGTGAGGCCGAGCGGGAGGCTGAGGGGCGGGCTGTGCGGCGGACTCGGGGGCTGGTTGTCGGGCTGACCGTGGTGCTCGTGCTGGCGTTGGCCGCCGGGCTGGTGGCCTGGCAGCGGGATCGGGTCGGGCAGGAGGAGGCGGCGAAGGCCGCTGCGCGTCGGCTGGCCGGTGTGGCCGACGGGCTGCGTTCCACCGATCCCCGTACCGCCGCCCTGCTCGGCGTCGCCGCATGGCGGATCGCGCCGCTCACCGAGTCGCGGTCGGCGCTGCTGAGTGCGCTCGCGCAGCCGGAACTGGACGCCTTCACCGATCCCCAGGCCGGAAGGGGCGTCCGGCGTTTCCTCGCCGACGGCGGCCGGACCCTGCTCAGGGTCGACGGCACCACGGTGACCGCCCGGAACGTGGCCGACCACAAGGTCACCGCCACCTACCGGCTGCCGAGCGGCACGGAGGTGGGCGACGCCGGTCCCGACTCCCGTCACCTCGACGTCATCGGGCCCGATGGGGGAGAGCGGCTGTGGAGCCTCACCAAGGGCAGGCCGGCCGCTGAGCTGAGCGACGTGGCGCTGGAGGCCGACGCGGCCGACGGGAGTACGTATCTCACCGCGCCGCCGGACGGCCCCGGCACGGTCCGGCTGCACCGTACGGGCGACGGTCAGGTCGTCTTCAGCACCGGCCTCCCGCGCACGCTCGCCACGGCGGCCGTCGGTCCCGGTGGCCGGCTGATCGCGCTCTGCCCGGCGGAGGGCCCGCTTCAGCTGTGGGACACCGGCCGCCGAACAAAACTGTCGGGGGCGTGGGAGAAGGCGGACAAGAACCTGTGCGGCACCGGCTCCGGTGCCGACGGCGGCGCGCGGCTGCTGCGGTTCAGCGGGGACGGCAAGCGGCTGGCCGCCGTCTACGGCACCCGGGCCCTGGTCTGGGACGTGCGCGGCGGACGGACGCTCGCCGACTTCGCAGCCGGTGACGGCGTCACCGGCTTCACGGAGGCCAGCCTGTCCCCCGACGGACAGTTCCTGGCCACGGCGGACGACGACGAACTCGCCGTATGGCGCCTGTCCAACGGCGGCACGCAGGTCTACCACCGGAGGCTGCCCGACGCCGACACGGCCGCGCTGACCTGGGACCCGGGCAGTCGGCGTCTGCTGCGCTACCTCGACGGCGCCACCGTCCATACCCTCGATCTGACCGAACGGCTCACCGCGCACTGGCGGACCACACCGGTCGACGCGAGCGCGCTCAGCCCGGACGGCACCGTCCTGGCCACCGCCACCCGCTCCGGCGGCGGCTACCGCTTCGAACTGCGGGCCACGGACACCGGCGGCGTGCTCGCCCACGCGGCACTCGGCCCGCTGCCGAGCGTGTCCGACGAGAACATCCCCCTGCTGGCCTTCAGCCCGGACGGCGGCGCGCTGGCCGTGGCCGACACCGCCTCCGTGCGCGGCTCGCTGCGGCTGCGGTTCACCGTGTGGGACGTACGGACGCACCGGGTGCGTACGGTGCTCGACACCTCCGGCGCGGTCGACCGCCCGGTCCGCACGCTCGCCCTGGGGCCCGAGGGCCGTACGGTGCTGGCCGTCCGGTCCGCGGTCGACAGCGACGGCACCACGGCGGAGATCTGGGACACCGGGCAGCGGCGACGGTCGGGCACCGTGCGAGGGCTGGACGGGGATGCTCTCGCCGTGCGGCCGGACGGCGGGCTGTTCGTGAGCTCCGACGACCAGTACGTCGATCCCGGGTCGGGCCGGACCACCGGGCGGGCGCTCGCCGACGGCCGCGAGGTCACCGCGCTGGCGTTCAGCCGCGACGGCACCCGGCTCGCCGTAGGCGACTCCACCGGGCACATCACCCTGTGGGACGGCGACCTCCGGCACCGTACCGGCGCGCTGACCGGCACCTCCGACACGGTCTCCGCGGGAGAGCCCGAGGCGGTGCGGGCACTCGCCTTCTCCGCCGACGGCGCCACCCTCGCCGTCGGCGGAGCCAACGGCACCCTGCGGCTGTGGGACACCGAGGGCCAGCAGCAGCTCGGGGCCGACCTGCCCACGCCCGGCGACGAGATCCGCACCCTCGCCTTCGCCGAGGACGGCGGAACCGTGTACACCGGCGGCCCCTCCGTACGGCTCCAGCGGTTCCCCGTCGACCCGGACCGGGCGGTCCGCGCCATCTGCGCGCGGGCCGGGGGTGGACTGACCGAGGCGCAGTGGCGGAGCTACGTCCCCGACGCGCCGTACGAGAACGTGTGCGGCGAAGGCCGATGAATCGGGTCCAAAGGGATGAAAAACGGTCCGGCGGAACGGCGTCGGATTGTTCAGAGTGACCGGGCGGGTCGCTGAAAAACGCCTCTGACCTGGACGCTCGGTGGCCGGACATCCCCTCACCCAGGTTCTGGTCACATGCGCACTCACACCCTGTTCCCGTCACTCCTGCTGCTCGGCGCCCTCACCTTCACGGCGGCCTGCTCGCCCGGATCGTCCGACTCCCCGGGCACCGGCGCGGCCGGCGCGCAGGCCGGATCCGCTGCGTCCCCGTCCCCGTCGCCGGTCCGCACCGTCGACCCGTCGAAGATCAAGGGACTGGAGATCGTCAGCGACAGCAGCGAGCACACCTCCTGCCCTTTTGCCACGAGCTACCCCGACGTCCCCGGTGCGCAGGCCATGACGGCCGCGATGAAGAAGGACGTCGAGGGGCGCGTGGCCGCGTTCCGCTCGGGGACGTGCGAAGGCGGCTCGGGCGGTGCGGACGGCCGTGAGCTCAACATCAGCCATCAGTTCCTGGTCGCCTCCGGTGACGTCCTCGGCGTACGGCTCACCACGCAGGACGGCACCAGTGCCGGGTCCGGGCTGTCGGCGGCGACGTACTGGTACGACGGGAAGGCCGGCGCCCACCGCACGGCCCTCGGGCTCGTCGCCGAGGGCTCCGTGGACGCCTTCACGAGCGAGCTGAAGGAGCGGCTCAAGGGGCGGGAGGGCCTGGACGCCGCCGCCCTCGACGACACCCTCGCCGACCCGGACTCCCGGGCCGCCGTGCTGGACGACATGGCCTTCACCGCGGACGGCGGACTGCGGGTGTCCTTCGACCGCGGCGACGTGGGCGTCCCGGCCGCCGGGTCCTTCACCGTGACCGTCCCCAGGAAGACGGTCACCCCCTGGCTGTCCGGGTTCGGCGAGCGCGCCCAGCGGCAGACCTTGCAGCCCGACCGCTCGCTCGACCTGGGCGCGACGCGCGTCCCCGCCCCGTCCGTGCCCACGCACACCGCCTCCGGCGACGACGACACCGACTGCAAGAAGGTCAAGTGCATCGCGCTGACCTTCGACGACGGACCGGCGGCCCCGGAGACCGGGACCCTGCTGACCTACCTCGCGCAGTACAAGGCGCGCGCCACCTTCTTCACCGTCGGCCAGAACGTCGCCGCCCACCCCGAGCTGGTCCGCGCCGCCGCCAGGGCCGGAAACGAGATCGGCAACCACTCCTGGAACCACCCCGACCTCACCAAGCTCACCCCCGAGCAGGTCGCCTCCCAGCTCAACCGCACCAGCGCCGCGATCAAGGCGGCCACCGGCAAGGAGCCCACTCTCTTCCGGCCGCCCTACGGCGCCGTCAACGCCCAGGTGAAGGCCGCGACCAAGCTGTCGCCGGTGCTGTGGGACGTGGACACCGAGGACTGGAAATACCGTGACGCCGACAAGGTCGCCCGGACGGTCATCGCCAAGGCGGCGCGCAACGACGTCGTCCTGATGCACGACATCCACCCCACGTCGGTCGCCGCCGTCCCGCAGATCCTGCGCACACTGACCGCCCAGGGCTACAGCTTCGTCACCGTCAGCCACCTGCGCGCCACGCTCTGACCCGCGACGGCGCCCCGGCGACGCCCCCGATCAGGCCGCGCTCCGCGCCCGGGCGACCAGGTCCAGCGCGATGTCGGTGATCATGTCCTCCTGCCCGCCGACCATGCCCCGGCGGCCCACCTCGACCAGGATGGAGCGGGTGTCCAGGCCGTGGCGGGCGGCGGCCGACTCGGCGTGGCGCAGAAAGCTGGAGTAGACGCCCGCGTAGCCGAGGCTGAGCGTCTCGCGGTCCACCCGTACCTCACGGTCCTGCAGCGGTCGTACGAGATCGTCGGCGGCGTCCATCAGCGGGAACAGGTCGCAGCCGTGCTCCCAGCCCATCAGGTCGGCGACCGCGACGAAGGCCTCCAGGGGGCAGTTGCCCGCGCCCGCGCCCTGCCCGGCGAGGGAGGCGTCGACCCGGACCGCGCCGTTCTCGACGGCGGCGACGGTGTTGGCGACGCCCAGGGCGAGGTTGTGGTGGGCGTGGATGCCGAGCTCGGTGGCCGGGTCGAGGACGTCGCGGTAGGCGCGGAAGCGGTCGCGGACGCCGTCCATGGTGAGGCGGCCGCCGGAGTCGGTGACGTAGACGCAGTGGGCGCCGTAGGACTCCATCAGCTTGGCCTGGCGGGCCAGCTCGGCGGGCTCGGCCAGGTGGGACATCATCAGGAACCCGGCGACGTCCATGCCCAGGTCGCGGGCGGCGGCGATGTGCTGGGCGGAGATGTCGGCCTCGGTGCAGTGGGTGGCGATCCGGACGCTGCGGATGCCGAGGGCGTGCGCCTGCCGCAGATCGCGCAGGGTGCCGATGCCGGGCAGCAGCAGGGTGGTCGGCACGGCGTGCCGCGCGGCGTCCACCACGGCCTCGATCCACTCCCAGTCGGTGTGCGCGCCGACGCCGTAGTTGATGCTGGAGCCGGCCAGACCGTCGCCGTGCGCGATCTCGACGGCGGCCACACCGGCGGCGTCCAGGGCGGCGGCGATCGCGCGGGCCTGGCCGACGGTGTAGCGGTGCCGGACGGCGTGCATGCCGTCCCGCAGGGTGACGTCCTGGACATACAGAGCGGTCACTCGGCCGCCTCCTTGGCACGGTGGGCGGCCATGCGTTCCGCGGTGCGCAGCGCGGCCGAGGTCATGATGTCGAGGTTTCCGGCATAGGCCGGGAGGTAGTGGGCGGCGCCCTCCACCTCCAGGAACACGGACACCTTCAGGGCGTCCGACGTGCCCGACGCGCCCGACAGATCCGTCGCATCGGGGGCGAGGGCGCGCAGCGGGTCGTCGGCCCGTACGCGGTCGAACTGGACCTTCTGCTTCAGCCGGTAGCCCGGCACATACGCCTGGACGCGGCCGACCATCTCCTCGACCGACGCGGTGACCGCCTCCTCGTCGCAGTCGGAGACCAGGCAGTGCACGGTGTCCCGCATGATCAGCGGGGGTTCGGCCGGGTTGAGGACGATGATCGCCTTGCCGCGCGCGGCGCCGCCGACCTGCTCGATGGCCGAGGAGGTGGTCTCGGTGAACTCGTCGATGTTCGCGCGGGTGCCGGGACCGGCGGAGCGGGAGGCGATCGAGGCGACGATCTCGCCGTAGTGGACCGGGGTGACGGCGCCCACCGCGGCGATGACCGGGATCGTGGCCTGGCCGCCGCAGGTGACCATGTTGACGTTCGGGGCGTCGAGATGGGCGTCCCCGTTGACCGGCGGGACGACGAACGGGCCGACGGCGGCCGGGGTGAGGTCGACGAGGGTACGGCCGAGCGGGCGCAGCACCTCGTCGTGGCGGCGGTGGGCCCCGGCCGAGGTGGCGTCGAAGACGATCCCGACATCGGCGAACTCGTCCAGCCTCACCAGCCCCTCGACGCCCTCGGGGGTCGTGGCGACCTTCAGCCGACGGGCCCGGGCGAGCCCGTCGGAGTCCGGGTCGATGCCGGCCAGGGCGGCGATCTCCAGGGTCTCCGAGAGGCGCAGGACCTTGATCATGAGGTCGGTGCCGATGTTGCCGGAGCCGATGACGGCGACCTTGGTGCTCATCGCCGGGCTCCTTCCGGGACCGGGACCTCGGGAGTAGCTTCCGGGGCGAACGTGACGCGTACCGGGCCGAGCTCCGAGATGTGCGCCTCGAACACATCACCCGGGGCGGCGGGGGCCATCGGGCCCAGGGCGCCGGTCAGCACCAGGTCGCCCGCACGCAGCGGGTCGCCGCGCTCGGCGAGGGCCGAGGCGAGCCATACGGCCGCGTTGAGGGGGCTGCCGAGACAGGCGGCGCCGTTGCCCTCGGAGGCCGTCTCGCCGTTACGGCTCATGGTCATCGTCACGGCCCGCAGATCGACCCGGGTGAGCGGTACGGGGGTGCCGCCGAGGACGTACAGGCCGCAGGAGGCGTTGTCGGCGACCGTGTCCACGAGGGAGATGTCCCAGCCGGCGATACGGCTGTCCACGATCTCCAGGGCGGGCAGCGCGAAGTCGACGGCGCGCAGCAGATCGACGACCGTGCACTCGCGGTGCGGCAGGTCGCGGCCGAGCACGAGCGCGACCTCGGCCTCCACCTTGGGCTGGAGCAGCCGCCCGGCGGGCACCGTACCGCCGTCCACCACCGCCATGTCGGCGAACAGGGCGCCGAAGTCGGGCCGGTCCACGCCGAGTTGGCGCTGCACGGCCGGCGAGGTCAGACCGATCTTGCGGCCGACGACGCGACGCCCGGCGTCCAGCGCCCGCCGGACGTTCAGCTGCTGCACGGCGTACGCGGTCTCCAGGTCGCCGCCGCCGTCGAACGGATCGCGGCCGCCGTCGAACAGATCCCGCACCGGCGGACAGGCGACGCCGGTACGGGCCGCCTCCGCCAGCACATCGGCGGCCTTGGCAACGGCCGGTGGAACGCCGTCCGGGCGGGCGTCGCCGCTGTCGGGCTCGATCGACATGGGGACCTCCAGTGAGGGTGAGGGTGAGGGTGAGGGGGATGGGGATGGGGAGTTTGGGGGAGTGGGGCTTGGGGGGGGGCGGTGGCTTGCTCTGCGCCGCCCGGTGAGGTCCGGTATAGACGCCGAGTCCGCGATGGGCCAAAGTTTATTCCGTGGTACGGAACAACGCGAGCGCCAGCATGCTCGACAAAGCAGCGTTCATCCTGGAGGCCTTCAGCCCGAGCGGCGGACCGTTCCGTCTGTCGGAACTGTCGGAGCGCACCAGCCTGCCCAAGCCGACGGTGCACCGGCTGGCGGCGGACCTCGTACGGCTGGGCTGGCTGGAGCGCTCGGGACCGCAGTACCGGCTGGGCGCGAAGCTCTTCGAGCTCGGCTCGCTCGTCCCGCACCGGCTCGATCTGCGGGAGACGGCGCTGCCCTTCCTCCAGGACCTGTTCGAGGCCACCCGCGAGACCGTCCACCTCGGCGTCCGCGAGGGCATGGAGGTGGTCTACCTCGAACGCATCCACGGCCACGAGGCCCTGCGACTGCCCTCCCGCATCGGCGGCAGCCTGCCGCTGAGCTGCACCGGCGTGGGCAAGGCCCTGCTCGCCTTCTCCGGCCCCGAACTGACCGAGGAACTGCTGTCCCGGCCCCTGCCCAGCCTCACGCCCTACTCGATCACCGACCCGGCACGCCTGCGCATGGCCCTGGAGAAGATCCAGGTCTCCGGCCTGGCCTACGAGGAGCAGGAGGCCGCGGCGGGCGTCGCCTGCATCGCGGCCCCCGTGTTCGCCGGCGGCGGCACCACCGTCGCCGCCCTCTCGGTGGCCGTCCCCCGCTCCCGCTTCAGCCCGGCCCAACTCGCCCCCGCGGTACGGACGGCGGCGCTGGGGCTGTCGCGGGTGCTGCGCGCGGGGACCTGAGAGAAGCATCCGGTCGCCCGGAGTCTCAGCCGGTGCCGGGCTGGACGAGCTTGAAGAGGAGGCGGGCGGCGGCGCGCCGGGCGGACTGCCGCAGGCTCGGACGACGAGCCGGAACCGGTACGGGGGTTCCGCCCAGGCGCGGGAAGAGCGCCTCGGCGTTCGTGCGGTTCACGGCCCGGAGCGTGCCCGCGTCGACACCGCTGTCGAGGCCGTTCGCGAAGTACTGCCCGGCGACCGTCGGCGCGAACGGCCAGTCGCTGCCGAACAGCACGTGCCCAGGCCGGGCGAACGCGAGCAGGGTGGGCAGCGCGGCCGGGCTGGAGGACAGCGCCGTGTCGAAGTAGAAGGAACGGAGGTCGTCCAGGACGTCGAGCGGGCTGCGTCCGGTGTCGCCGGCGATGGACACGGCCATGCGATGGGAGGCGTACGGCACGAAGCCGCCCGCGTGGCTGAGGATGAACCGGATGTCCGGGTACCTGGGCACGATGCCGTTGCGGACGAGCAGATAGGCGGCCCGGGTGGTGTCGAGGAGGAAGTCGGCGGCGAACGGCGGGACGTTCTCGACGGACGGCGCCGGGAGGTCGGCGGGGTGCACGAGGACGACGGCGCTGTGCTTGTTGAGGGTCCGCCATAGGGCGTTCTGGTCGCGATGGCCGCCGTAGCTGCGGTAGCTGCCGTCGCTGCCGTGTTCGCGTTGCCCCTCCTGCCCCTCCTGCCCCTCCTGCCCCTCCTGTCTGCCCTGTCTGCCCTGTCTGCCCTGTCTGCCCTGTCCGTCCTGTCCGTCCTTCCCGTCCTGACCGTCCGCGCCCAGGTAGACCCCCCGGTTGTTGGCCAGCAAGGTGACGCCGTCGGCGCCCAGTTCGGTCAGCGCGCGCTCCGCCTCGGTGGCGGATGCGGCGATGTCGGGCATGGGGAGGGTGGCGAAGTACCCGAAGCGGCCGGGGTGTTCGGCGGCCAGCCTTGCGCAGTGATCGTTGAGGCGGCGGGCCAGGTCGGCGGCTTCCCCCGGATCCGTGAGGAACCCGGTGCCCGGGGTGGAGACGGACAGGATCGCCGTGCCGGTGCCCAGCAGATTCATCACCTCCAGGGCCGACTCGGGGCTCCAGTCCGGCAGTTGACGGCCACCGGCCTCGGTGATGCCCGCCTTGGCGAGGAGGTCCCGGTAGAAGGCGGGGACGAGGTGCTGATGGACGTCGATCCGGCTCGGGGTCGGGGTCGGGGACGCGGTCATGGGGTCGGCTCCTGGGGTTCCCGTGGGTGCGGTGCTGCGGTGCTGCGGTGCTGCGGCGGTGCGAAGTGATGCTGACGAGGACAGCCGGGCGGCCTCCGCCTTCTCGGCCCTCTCGGCGGCGGCGGTCAGGGGCGCGGTGCGCTCCTCTCCGCCATCCCGGTGGCCGCGTCGAAGACCAGCCGCGCGTGCAGGTCGAACATCGCCGGCAGGTCGACGGCGTCCCCGTGGATCTCCCGCTGCACGAACAGACCGTCGGCGCCCGCGACCGCGTAGGTGGTGAGGGTGTGCACGGCCGCGTCGTCCAGGCCGGGGAACAGGGTCTCGATCATCTCGGTGATCTTCCGCCCGGCGATCTCGCGGACCTGGAGGAACACGGTGCGCCCCCGGGGTTCGGCGGGCCGCCGCTCCAGCGCGAGCATGAGGCCCAGGCGCAGGAAGTCCGGCGCTTCGACCAGGGACTTCGCGACGTTCGCCGCCATGGCGACGGTCCGCTCCAACGGGGTGCCGTACCCCTCGCCCGGCAACTCCACGGCCGCCAGCCAGGTCGCGAAACTGCGCTCGATGACCGCGGCGATCAGGTCGTCCTTGTCCTTGAAGTGCCAGTAGATCGAGCTGGCGGGCAACCCGCACTTGGCGCTGACGGCCGCGATCGACGTCCCCTCGTAGCCGCGCTCACCCGCGATCTCCACGGCGGCGTCGAGGATGCGCTGCCGTGACTCCACCCCGTTCGCACGCTTCCTGCGCGTGGTCTGCGGCCTGGTCATACGCACCGCCCTCCTGCCGTGCCGGCACTTGACCGTCTCCGGGACCGAGCTTACCGTAGCGGTCATTCCAATTGGAGTGAACGCTACAGCAAGAGTCGACAGGGAGGTGCGCCTGGTGAGTGAAGTCAGCGCCGAGGACCGAGCCGAGGACAG
>JABFVM010000379.1 GCA_013362785.1 Streptomyces sp.
ACGACAACCGCACCTGCGCCCTGCGCGTCGTCGGCCACGGCCGCTCGATGCGCTTCGAGAACCGGCTCCCCGGCGGCGACGTCAACCCGCACCTCGCGGTGGCCGGGCTGGTGGCCGCGGGCCTCTACGGCATCGAGCAGAAACTGGAGCTGCCCGAGCCCTGTCCCGGCAACGCCTACGCCGCCGACTTCGAGCACGTCCCCACGACCCTGCGCGAGGCCGCCGAGCTCTGGGAGAACAGTCCGATCGCCAAGGCCGCCTTCGGCGACGAGGTCGTCGCCCACTACCGCAACATGGCGCGCGTCGAGCTGGACGCCTACGACGCCGCGGTGACCGACTGGGAGCTGCGCCGCTCCTTCGAACGCATGTGAGGCCCTTCTTGTCTGCCGAGTCCTCAGAGTTTTCTGAGCACGTACTGGAAGTACTGAACCCCGCCACCGAGGAGGTCGTCGCCACCGTCACGGCCGCCACCGCGGCCGACGTGGACGCCGCCGTCGTACGTGCCACGAAGGCGCAGACCGCCTGGGCCGCCCTCGCACCCGGCGAACGCGCCCGGCTGCTGCGCCGGTTCGCCGTCGCCGTGGACGAACACCTCGAAGAACTCGCCCAGTTGGAAGTCCGCGAGGCCGGACACACCGTCGGCAACGCCCGCTGGGAGGCGGGCAACGTCCGCGATCTGCTCGACTACGCGGCCGGGGGAGTGGAACGGCTGACCGGACATCAGATCCCGGTCCCGGGCGGCCTGAACGTGACGATCCTCGAACCGCTCGGCGTCGTGGGCGTGATCGCCCCCTGGAACTTCCCGATGCCGATCGCGGCCTGGGGCACGGCCCCCGCGCTCGCGGCCGGCAATGCGGTCATCCTCAAGCCCGCCGAGACGACCCCGCTGACGGCTCTGCGACTGGCGGAGCTGGCGCTGGAGGCCGGCCTTCCGGAGGGCCTGTTCCAGGTGCTTCCCGGCCACGGTCCCGTCGCGGGCAACGCGCTGGTCGAGCACCCGGGTGTCGCGAAGATCGTCTTCACCGGGTCGACGGCCGTGGGCAAACAGGTGTTGGCGAAGGGTTCGGCGCTCCTCAAGCGCGTCACCCTCGAACTCGGCGGCAAGAGCCCCAACATCGTCTTCGCCGACGCCGACCTCGAAGCCGCCGCCGCAGCGGCCCCCATGTCCTTCCTCGACAACTCCGGCCAGGACTGCTGCGCCCGCACCCGCATCCTCGTCCAGCGCTCCGCCTACGACCGGTTCCTGGAGCTGCTGAGCCCCGCGATCGAGGCGGTGACGGTCGGCGACCCGGCCGACCCCAACACCGACATGGGCCCGCTGATCTCCAAGGTCCAGCTGGAGCGCGTGCGTTCCTACGTCGACCAGGGCGCCGACGGCATCCGCGGCAAGGCCCCCGAAGGCCCCGGCTTCTGGTTCCCGCCGACCGTCCTCACCGGCGTCGACCCGCACGCGCGCGTGGCCGTCGAGGAGGTCTTCGGACCGGTGGCCGTCGTCCTCCCCTTCGAGGACGAGGCAGAGGCGATCCGGCTGGCCAACGCCACCGACTACGGCCTCTCCGGCTCCATCTGGACCCGTGACGTCGGCCGCGCCCTGCGCGTCTCGCAGGCCGTCCGCGCGGGCAACCTGTCCGTCAACTCCCACTCCAGCGTCCGCTACTGGACCCCGTTCGGCGGCTTCAAGCAGTCCGGCATCGGCCGTGAGCTGGGCCCGGACGCCCTGACCGCCTTCACCGAAACCAAGAACGTCTTCATCAGCACGGAAGGCCCCGCACAGTGACCGAAGCAAATGTGTGCCGTCGCCTCGTCGGCCGTACCGCCGTCATCACCGGCGCCGGCAGCGGCATCGGCCTCGCCACCGCCCGCCGCCTCGCCTCCGAGGGCGCGCACATCGTCTGCGGAGACGTGGACGAACAGCGCGGCAAGGCAGCCGCCGAGGAGGTCGGCGGGATCTTCGTCAAGGTCGACGTCACCGACCCGGAGCAGGTCGAGGCGCTGTTCAGGACGGCGTACGACACCTACGGCAGCGTCGACATCGCCTTCAACAACGCCGGTATCTCACCGCCCGACGACGACTCCATCCTGGAGACCGGCCTGGAGGCCTGGAAGCGCGTCCAGGAGGTCAACCTCACCTCCGTCTACCTGTGCTGCAAGGCCGCCATCCCCTACATGCGGCAGCAGGGCAAGGGCTCCATCATCAACACGGCGTCCTTCGTGGCCCGGATGGGCGCCGCGACCTCCCAGATCTCGTACACGGCCTCCAAGGGCGGCGTCCTCGCCATGTCCCGCGAACTGGGCGTGCAGTTCGCCCGCGACGGCATCCGGGTCAACGCCCTGTGCCCGGGACCGGTCAACACCCC
>JABFVM010000481.1 GCA_013362785.1 Streptomyces sp.
TCGCGGCGCGTGTGCTGGACGGGCACCGGATCGTGGGCGTCGACTGGTCGCAGGACGCGCTGCGCCGGGCGGCCCGGCGGCTGCCGCGGGTGGTGCGGGGCGAACTGTCGGGCGGCGGGCTGCCGTTCGCGTCGGGCGCTGCGGACGCGGTGCTCTTCAGCGAGGTCGTCGAGCATCTCGTCGACCCCGACGGCGCCCTCGACGAACTGCGCCGGGTATTGCGGCCGGGCGGCCATCTGATGCTCTCCACGCCGAACCTCGCCGCCTGGTACAACCGGGCGCTGCTGCTCGGCGGCGTCCAGCCCGTCTTCTCGGAGGTGAGCCTGCGCCGGGTCCACGGCAGACCGGGCAGCCAGGTGGTGGGCCATCTCCGGCTGTTCACGGCGCGCGCCCTGCGGGAGTTCGTGACCGCGTCCGGCTTCGACGTCGTCCGGCTGGAGGGCGCCCCCTTCCACGGGGTGCCGGGCCCGCTGCGTCCGCTCGACCGGCTGGCGTGCCGGCTGCCGTCACTGGCGTCCATCCTGCTCGTGCACGCGCGCCGGAGGTAGCGCGATGGTGTGGGGAGTGGCCGCGGCGCTGCTGGCGAACGTCCTGTACAGCACCGGGTTCGTGCTGGAGAAGCGGGCGCTGGCCGGGCTGCCGCCGCTGCGTGCCGGACGGCCGGGCCGGGCGGTGCTCCTGCTCGCCGGCAGTCCGCTGTGGATCGGCGGCGCGCTGGCCCTGGCCCTGGGCTTCGCCGCTCAGCTGGCCGTGTACCGGGTGCTGCCGATCGCGGCCGCGCAAGGCCTGTTCGTCTCCGGCCTGGTGCTGCTGCTCCTGCTGTCCTCGCTGGTGCTCGGCGAGCGACTGACGGCTGCCGAGCGGCGCGGTGTCGCCGTCATCGGGGTGGCGCTGCTGATGCTGGTGACGTCTTTGGACGCGGGCGCGGAACCGGTCGCCCGTACTGCTCCCGCCGGCACCCTGCTCGCCCTGTGCCTTCCGGCCCTGGCCCTCGGCCTGTGGCTGTTCGGCACGGCCGAGCGGCGGGCCCGGCGGCGGCACCGGCCACCGCCGACGGGTGTGGTGTACGCCGTGGCGATCGGGCTGCTGTACGGGGTGAGCTCGCTCGCGATCAAGGGCGTGTCGGGACACCTGACCACCGCGGGACCCGGCGAAGCGCTGCCGGCCCTGCTCGCCTCCCCCTACCCCTACCTCCTGCTCCTCACCGGAGCCTTCGGCCTGGTGCTCTCGCAGACCGCTCTGCAGCGCTGCCGGGCCGCGCTGATCGTGCCCGTGTGCACCACCGTCACCTGTGTGTTCGGCGTGGCGGGCGGCACGGTCGCGTTCGGCGAACCGCTCCCGCAGGACCCGCTGCGGCTCACCCTGCGCCTGGGCGGCACCGCGCTCGCCCTGGCCGTCGTACTCACCCTGCCGCGGCACGACACCCACCGCCCCGCCCACGAAGGGAACCGGTCATGAGGCACGACGACCCGCTGCTGAGGATCCTGGTCTGTCCGCTCGACAAGGGCCCTTTGATCCTGGACGCACCGGGCTGCGCGCTCTACAACCCCCGGCTGCGGCGCCGCTATCCGGTGCTCGACGGCGTCCCGCAGCTGCTGCCCGGTTCCGGGGAGCCGGTCACGGACGAGGAGCTCGCAGCACTCAGTACCCTGCCTGGGGCGCACTGAGTGCCATCGGCCTCGCTCTGGTGCTACGTTCCCGTTCATGAGCTCCAGCAGTGCGGCGCCCGGCCGTGACGAGAAGACGGAGGCCGGGACGGCGAAGCCCCCGATGCGGGAGGCGCTGATCGCGGCGGCCTTCCAGCTGTTCCTGGAACGGGGTTACGAACAGACCACCGTCGACGACATCGTGGCGCTGGCCGGTGTCGGCAGGCGGTCGTTCTTCCGCTACTTCCCGTCGAAGGAGGACGTGGTCTTCCCCGACCACGAACGGTGCCTCGCCGACATGACGGCCTTCCTGGCCGCGAGCGACGAGGAGCACGAACCGGTGCGGCGGGTCTGCGACGCGGCGCGGCTGGTGCTGGGCATGTACGCGGAGAACCCGACCTTCTCGGTGCAGCGCTACCGCCTGACCAAGAAGGTGCCCGGGCTGCGCGCCTACGAGCTGTCGGTGGTGTGGCGCTACGAGCGTGCCCTGGCCGAGTATCTGCGCGGGCGTTTCGCCGGCCGGCGGGACGGGACCCTGCAGGCCGACGTGATCGCCGCGGCCGTGGTGGCGGCGCACAACAACGCGCTGCGTTCCTGGCTGCGCTCGGCCGGGAAGGGCGACGCGAGCGCCGGGGTGGACCACGCGCTCGGCTATGTGCAGTCCACCTTCGGTGTCGCCCCGCCCGCGCCCCCCGTGCCCGACGGGCCGGCCGACGACGTGGTGGTCGTGGTGTCCCGGCGCGGTGCGCCGCTGTGGCGGGTCGTCCAGGAGATCGAGACCACGCTCGGCCGCGACTGACCCCGACCCGCCTGCGACGCCCCTCGTCACGGGATCCGGAAATCATTCGGAAATCCAGGGAACGCAGTGCCTTTACGAGTGGCACTCAGTGCCATACGCTGAGGCCGTGCGCGGTGGCACCTGGAACCGTGCATGTGCGTGCACGGACGACCCGCGCACGTGGGATTCCGGCCGAGCGCAGGGAGTTGACCAGCGTGTACCACCACTCAGGAAGCGTTGCTCGTCCGACCACCGGTTTCGCGGCCGGTCTCCTCGAACCCACGGCCCCGGACACCGAGGCCATGCTCTTCCAGCGCTGCACCTGGTGCGGCACCGCCATGTTCCACCGGCTGTTGTGTCCGGTCTGTCAGGGCAGTGAGCTGCGCACGGAGCGCAGCGAGGGGGTCGGGACGATCCGCCACGCCACGGTGGTGCACCGCAACACGCCCGCCGCGCGCAATGTGTCGCTCGTCGAGATGGCCGAGGGGTTCGTCGTCCGCGGCCGGGTCATGGGCCCGCTCATCGGCATCCACAGCGGGGACCGGGTCCGGCTGTCCACGGCGAAGGACCCGGTCCGGGGCGAGCCGGTGTTCCAGCTGGTCGACGAGCCCTACCGGGCCTGGACCTGATCCACTTCCGGCCGCCCGCCTGAGTCCTCCCACAACCCCGGCACCAACTCCCGCACGGCGACGGGCAGTCCCGTCTCGAAGCAC
Source organism: Streptomyces sp. (assembly GCA_013362785.1). Classification (GTDB taxonomy): domain Bacteria; phylum Actinomycetota; class Actinomycetes; order Streptomycetales; family Streptomycetaceae; genus Streptomyces. The sequence goes on from JABFVM010000481.1 coordinate 3,138, forward strand.
CGGTTGGCGGCGAGCCCGACGGCCAGGGCCAGCGCGCCGTCACGTTCGGTCGCCGTGGGGTGCTGAGCCGTACGTCCCTCGCCACCCGCCCCGGCCCGGTGCGCGGGATCGACGGGGCCGAACAGCGCGTCGAGCATCCGAGGGTCTCCCCCGCCGTGCGCCTCGTAAGAGGGCGCGCAGGGTGTCGTTGGCCGACAGGTCCAGGGCGAAGGGGTCGTCGGCGGCACGGTCGGTGCCGTGGGCGCGGTCGTAGTCCCGGCGCAGCCCGTGCCGTTCGCCCGCCGCACGGCCGTAGAAGCCGAGCCGCCCGTAGCCGAAGACGTCCCTCGGCTCGTCCGCGAGCCACCAGTTGACCAGGTCGAAGTGGTGGCTCGACTTGTGCACCATCAGCCCGCCGCTGCGGTCCTTCTCCCGGTGCCAGCGGCGGAAGTAGTCGGCGCCGTGCCGGGTGTCGAGCAGCCACTCGAAGTGGACGGAGAGGACCTCGCCGACGGCGCCGTGGGCGAGCAGTTCGCGGACTTTCTCGTGCACGGGGTTGAAGCGGTAGTTGAAGGCGACGGTGAGGGAGTTGCCGGTGTCCCGGACGGTGTCGAGGATGCGGGCGCAGCGGTCGGCGTCGACCGTCATCGGCTTCTCGGTGACCACCCGGCAGCCTGCCTTGAGCGCCGGGACTATGTAGCGGTCGTGCTCGGCGTCGACGGTGGTGACGACGACCTCGTCGATGCCCTCCTGGGCGAGCATCTCGGTGAAACGGTCCGGTTCCCACTGGGTGGCGGCGGGTTCGCCGGCCTCGGCCAGGAGCCGGTTGTGGAAGGCCATGCGGGTGGGGCTGGGGTCGCAGAGGGCGGCGACGACGTGGCCGGGGCGTTCGGCGAGGGCGTGGGTGAAGGTCCGGGCGCGGTGGCCGGTGCCGACAACAGCGGCGCGGTGGCGGGGAGTTCGGCTGATTGAGGTGGTGATGGGGTTGGTCATCGGGGTGGTGATGGGGTTGGTCATTGGGGTGGCCTTTCCCGTCGGACGACCACCCAGTCCTGTCCGTGGCCGGTTCGGCACGGTCGCCATCTCTTTTCTCTTTCGTCACAGGCAACGCACAACTGACCCCTTCCGTCCTCACGCAGTGAGAGCCCGGGACCGTCCGTCCCGGAGCGAGCGGAAGGGAGGGGCACGTGATTCGTGCCCGGCGAATATGGGTCACCGCCGTGGCGGTGCTCGCGATCGTGGGGGCGTCGCCAGGGTGGGCCCAGGCTCAACCGGCTGCGGGGACACGGCCGTTGGTCGCCTCGGCCGACCGGGGTGAGGGGCTGCCGCCGGACTGGAACATCACCGGCGAGGGAGCGGCGCGGCAGCTGGTGTGGCGGTCCGACGAGCGGGTGCCCATGGGGGACGCCCGGGTCGAGTTCTACGCCGGTGACCGGCTGCTCGGCCGCCCGGCGCAGGCGAAGGACGGCCGGACGTTCCGGCTCGGCCTCGACGGGGTCCGCCTGGGCTCCGTGCGGGACCTGCAAGTACGGGCGGCGGGGCGCCGTTTGGACGCGCCCGACACCACCCCCGGCTCCCCTCCGGGCGCACGCTCGGCGGTGACGGTCCCGGAGCGGCTGCCCGCCAACCCGGTCGACCCGGGCAAGCCGGGCGCGTACCGGACCGTCACCGGCGAGTACGACCTCCCGCCGGTGCGACTGCCCGGATTCGCCCAGCCGGTCGAGATGCGGGCCGTGGTCGTGGCGCCCAAGAACGCCGACGGCCGCCGCCCGCTGGCCCTGTTCCTGCACGGGCGCCACTTCACCTGCTACACACCGCAGGGCGAGATCACCGGCGACTGGCCCTGTGCCACCGGAGCCAAGCCGGTGCCCAGCCACCGGGGCTATCTGCGCGACCAGCGGCTCCTGGCCTCCCAGGGCTATGTGACGGTGTCGATCTCCGCCAACGGCATCAACGGCCAGGACTGGAGCGCCGAGGACGGCGGCGCGCAGGCCCGTTCCTCACTCGTACGGCAGCATCTCGCGCGCTGGGCCGACTGGTCCGCCCGGCCGGGCTCGGCCCCGACGGCCGTACGGCAGGCGCCCCGCGCCGATCTGTCCCGGGTGCTGCTCGTGGGGCACTCGCGAGGTGGCGAGGGCGTCAACCGGGCGGCGATGGACAGCCTTTACCCGCCGCCCGCCGACCAGGACGGCTACCACGGCCGGGTGCGCTGGCACGTTCGCGGCACCGTCCTCATCGGCCCGACGATCTTCGGCCAGAATCCGGTCCCGGACGTGCCGTCGACGACGATCCTCCCGGGCTGTGACGGCGACGTCTCCGATCTGCAGGGCCAGGTGTACGTCGACGGCACCCGCCGGGTCAGCCGTGGCACCGCCCTGCACAGCGCGGTCTACGTGGTCGGCGCCAACCACAACTACTTCAACAGCGAGTGGACGCCGGGGCAGGCCGCGGCGCCCGCCGACGACGACTTCTGGAACGACGAGGAGCAGCCCGACCCGGTCTGCTCCCCCGGCACCCGCACCCGGCTGACCGCCGACCAGCAGCACAAGGCCGGCGCCACCTATATCGCGGCGGCGGCACGGCTGTTCGTCGCCAACGACGACCGGGTACGCCCGCTGCTCGACGGCTCCGGCCGCCGCGCCCCCTCGGCCGATCCCGCCCGCGTCCTCACCCACGCGGTCGGCGCGGGCCGTGGCGCCGGGTTCCTGCCGGACGGCAAGGTCACGGTGAGCGGCGGCCGGCTGTGCTCGGCGGTCGACCCGTCCACGGCGAAGGCCTGTCTGTCGTCGGAGACGGCCGGTGTGTCACCGCACTTCGCACGGTGGGAGACCGACCGTGAACCAGGCCGCCGCGCGGTCGCGCTGAGCTGGTCCGCGGCGGGCTCCGCCGCGAAGATCCGCCCCGACCGGCCGCTGTCCCTGGCGGGGGCCAAGGCGCTGGCGCTGCGCGTCATCGTGCCGCCGAACACCACCGGCACCCAGCTGGACGTCTCCGTCACCGACAACGCCGGACGGCACCGGACCCTCGGCCGCGTCAAGGCCGACGGACTGCCCGGGTCGGACCGCACCGCCTCGTACTGGGCGCACGAGGTGCGGGTGCCGATCGGTTCGGACGACGCGGCAGCGCTCGACCTCCAGCACATCAAGTCCCTGGACCTGACGCCGCGTTCACGCGCCGGGAAGGCCTGGCTGATGGACGCCTGGGCCTGGCGGCCGGGCACACCGGCGGTGCGCGAGGCCCCGCTGCCCCGGGTCGACATCGGCCGGCTGACCGTCAAGGAGGGGAACGCGGGCGTACGGAACTACCGGGTACCGGTGCGGGTCGCGGGACAGGGCAGCGGGCAGGTACGGCTGTTCGTCTCCGACCCCGTCACGGGCAGGGTCACGGACCGGCTGGTGACGGTCCGGCCGGGCACGCACGCACTCGACGTACCGGTGAAGGTCGAGGGCAACCCCCGCTTCGGCAACGACATCGGGCACGACGTCTTCGTGAAGGCGGTCCGCACCGCCGTCGTCGGCTCGCACCTGGGCGGGGTGACCGTGCAGAACGACGACCCGATGCCGTCACTCACCGTGGCTCCGATCGCCGACCGGGTGCCCGAGGGCAAGCCGCTGAAGTGGCGGGTGTCGCTGTCCGCGGTGGCCGACGCGGACATCGGCGCGACATTCACGCTGCTGCCGGTCACCGACGGCCCGGAACTGTCCACGAAGGACGTCGACCCACGCTGGCTCCTGGAGAACTCGGGCCAGTCCCCGGATCCGGAACGCCCGTTGTCCAAGGTGGACGGTCTCTATCCGGGGGTGTCCATCGCGCCGGGGAAGACGAGCGCGGAACTGGTCGTGCCGACGCTCCGGGACGGGGTGGCCGAGCAGCCCGAGTCGATGCGCTTCCGCCTGGACGACGGCTCCGGCGAGCTCCAGCCCGGCGCGCCCGTGGTGACGGGCACGGTGGTCGACAGCCCGTAGTGATCAACTCAGCGGGGACGGTGGGGCGCGAGGGCCATGAGGCGGCCCTCGCGCCCGGCAGAGAAGCGGTAGGAACGACGACGCCGTGAACTCCGGCGGTAGACGCAGTCGCCGTACCCCGCTGGTTGCAACCAGAGGCCAACCCCCTGGCTGACGCCCGCGAAGACCGTCCCGCCATAGGTTCCCTCCGTGGCCCTCTCCGAGAGGCGCCACATCGGATGAGACCCGGGGCGCCGGGACCTCGATGCTCATGACCGGAGCTCGGGGTGCTCGCATCGCCCTCGTCCCCCCTGGAGACCAGTCGTCCGGTCACGTGGGCGGATCGCCTGGGACGTTCCGGAACTCATCCCGGCCACAGGGCGCAACCAGTACCCGACCGGGGACTCGTGCTGTGGCCTACGGGAGGAATCGGCATGAAGATACGCATGAAGGCCGCGGCAATCGCCCTGCTCGCAGGCACCGCCACTGTCGCGGGCGGCATCACAGCACCCGCGGCATTCGCCTCGGGCGAAGCGCCGGCCGCCGTCTCCGACCGCGGCGACATCCGCGCCGCGGGCTCAGGGAGCGCGGACCGGACGCTCTGGACGAGTAACCGTGCGGGTCAGATCAACATCCACTGGGACTGGAAGTCGAGCGCGGACGGCAGGACCTACTACGGCAGCTTCTGGGGGAAGTTCTACGACCACAAGCTCGACGGGAAGTACGTGCTGCTCCAGGCCAAGTGGAAGGGACAGGGCTGGACAACCATCCGCACCGCCGCGAACGGTGAGAACTTCAGCGGCGACTACAGCAAGCTCAGCGGCCTGAACTTCCGAGCCTGCTTGCAGGGCGGCAACTGCGGCGCCGCTGCATGGTGAGCCCAGCCAAATAGCTCCATGACCTGATGAACCACCCCCCGAAGTCCTCGGCGGTCCGCCGCCACGCCGCCATGCGGACGTGGCAGCGGGCCGCCGCAGGGGTGCCGCCGCCGTCCTGGACCCTGCCTGCCCATCGCGTTGCCCACGCCGTGTCGCGACCCGAATCAGGGCACCAGTGTGATCCGAATGCCGACCGTGCCGTTCACCCCGCGGCGCAGTCGGCTGCCGAGGAGGGTGAGGCGGCCGGTGATTCCGTACTTGCGGGCGATGAGCCGGCGGTAGCGGGCGACGGTCGCCTCGTCGCAGATCTCTGCGGTTGCCGGGACCTGCTCACCCGTTGACCTGCCGCGCAGGTCGCAGGGGCCGACGAGGACGTCGCCGCGGGCCCGGATGCGCTTGACCTTCCAGGAGTCGGCGACCGTCCACACGCCCAGCGCGTCACCGTCGCGGACCACCCACACCGGCGTGGGAACGCCCGTGCCGTTCTTGCGGTAAGTGGTGACGAGCAGGTACTTGCCCGCTCCGAGCTGCTCCAGCGACGTGTCGTCCATGGCGGGAAGTGTAGGCAGCCGGGTGGGGCACCGACGCACCCGTGCCACGACGCGTCCCGCGCCGGAGTGGGCGTCGGACTCCGAGTCGGCGTCGGACTCCGGGTCGGCGTCGGACTCCGGGTCGTCGGACTCCGGGTCGGCGCAGGTAAAGGGCGCCCCAACTTCCTTGGTTCGCGCATGTGTTCGCGTAAGCTCCGCGTGGCTTCTGATGCCGAAGTTACACAGGGACAACAAGGATGAACAAGGTCATAGATGCTGCGCATGATGCGGTACGGCGAAGAAAGATCTGAGGTGATGCGTGTGCACGGCATACGTAGATGGGGCCCGGCGGCGGCTGCCCTGACGCTGCTGGCCGGAGCCTTTCAGGGGATTCAGGCGTCCCCGGCGACCGCGGCCGACTGCTGGCGGGCCACCTGTTCGGGCAAGGACCCCATTCAGATGGGGTGTGACGACGACGCCGAGATCCTCCAGCAGGAGACCGAGGAGGACCAGTCGGTCATCGTGCGGCTGATGTGGTCACCGAAGTGCCAAGGCGTATGGGCGAAGGTCTCACGCGATCTCGACACGTCCCCCGACTACGTGTACGCGACGCTGTGGACCACGCGTGATCCCGACGGCGGTATCCAGGGCTACGACACCACGGGCCTGCTCGCCGACGGTGTGGCCGGTGCCTACACCAAGATGCAGAACTGGAAGACCACGACCGCGAAGGCGTGCTGGAACGACGTCAACGCCCAGTACGACCCCGTGCCGCTGAGGTACATCAAGAACAACAACGACGCGAGCCTTCCGATCGTGCACGGCATGTGCACGGACTGGATGTGAGGAAGATGATGCGCACAAGAGGGCTCCGAAGATACTTCGCCACGAACCCGCTGATAGCCCTGAGCGTGGTGGCGGCATCCGCCGCGTTAGTCCCACTGGTCTCCCCGGACACCCCGGCGCAGACGGCCCCCGCCGCCGCCGACGCCACGACGCCCCGCCTGTTCTCCGCCCCCGGCAAGGACCTCGGTTCGGGCTACGCCTCGTCATCCGACGCGATCGTGCAGGCCACCGGCGACGCCGAGGGACTGCACATCCTCTCGGCGCGGGAGAGCGACGGCTTCTCCTTCTATGAGATCGCCCGTCTCAACCGCAAGAGCCTGTCCGACGTGGGCCCCTGGACGGGCTACGTCTGCACCACGGGATCAGGGAACTACGCGGCAGCGGTCTACGCCCCGTCGGCCTGGGCCAACGAGCCCGGCGCGTACGAGAACGGCGCCTTCGCCGCGGTGATCCGTCTCTCCGACGGCAAGGTCACCGAGGTCCCCGACCGGGTGCAACTGGCGTACTTCACGCCCGGCTGCGGGGCGGACGACCAGGTGGCGTTCACCTCCAGCTCGGCCACCGACAGGTCCGCCGGCGACACGACGGTGATCTCGGTCGACGCGGCCACGGGATCGGTCTCCTCCCGCCGCACGGTCAAGGGCTACCTGACGCACGTCACGCCCACGCAGAAGGGCACCGTCGGCGTGCTCGGCGGCAACCTCGTCGACCTGAAGGGCAGCGGCAAGAAACTGTCCGCCCGCAAGCTCGGCGCGCTGCCCGGCCCGATGTTCGCGCTGACCGCGTCGAAGAACGGCACCGTGGACGTCGGCACGGTCGACGACAAGAGCAGCGTCATCTCCCGCTTCAACGGCAAGGACTTCACCGAACTGGGCCGCGCCCCCA
>JABFVM010000312.1 GCA_013362785.1 Streptomyces sp.
TTACAGCCGGGCACTCGCGGCAATACGTAACGGTATGTCGAGCCGCGGCCAGGAGGCTGGAGCATGAGCATCTGGTGGTCACTCCATCTGCGGCGGGAAGCCGCGAGCGTGCCGCTCGCCCGGCGGTTGCTGATCGGCACGATGGAGACGGCGGGCGTCGACCCGGACGTGTCCTACGACCTCTCCGTCGCCCTCAGCGAGGCCTGCGCGAACGCCGTCGAGCACGGAGGCGCCGGTGCGTCCGGCGACTCCCCCCAGGCGTATCGCGTGACGGCGTATCTGGACGGCGAGAAGTGCCACATCGAGGTCACCGACTCGGGACCCGGCTTCACCACCCCACCCCGCGCACCCCGCCCTGCGTCCACCGACGCCGAACACGGCAGAGGCCTCTGCCTGATCCAGGAACTCGCCGACCATGTCCAGATCGGCAACTCACCGGGCCGGGCCGGCGCGGTGGTGAGCTTCGACAAGATCCTGAAGTGGCGCAAGGACACACCGTTGATGGCCGTGTAGGGGCTCGCCCACGCGTCTCCCGGCAGGGCCCGCCGCACGCGGGTCTCGGCCGGGGCCGGCCGCACGCGTCTCTCAGCCGGGGCCGGCCGCGCGCCTCCCGGCCGCCACCGGTAGGCGTGGAGGCGTCGGCGTCAACCGCCGCAGGCGGACCGAACCGCGTAGAACGTGCTCAGGTACCGCGCGTGATACGCCGCACTGCTGATCCGCACGACCGCCTCGTCCGCCGACCTCAGCGACGACCCCGTCAGGTTGGCGCTCCCCGTGTACACGCGTGGCGTCAGGTCGCCGTTGTAGTCGCCGTCGACGAGGATCTGCTTGTTGTGCGGGCGGACGTCGATTCCGGGGCCGTTGGGGATCCGGCATCTGCGGTGCTGGATGCCGGCGGCGTTCAGGCGGCCGGTGATCGCGGCGTCGCTGTCGGCGTAGATGACGTCGACCCAGCAGCCCCGGCCGCGCAACTGGGCCAGCTTGTCGGCGACCTGGCGGCGGGAGCCGAAGAAGCTGTGCGTCAGGACGCGGATGTCGGTCTGGTGCCGTAGCCCGTCCGCGCCGGTGTAGGCGCAGCTGATCTCGTTCAGCACGTTGACGATGGTGTCGGTGGCCGGGTTGTTGTACGACGTGTCGCCTCGCGGGAAGAAGTAGCCGCGGTACGTCGAGCCGGTCGGGGTGGAGAAGTACGCGTTGTTGTCGCCGCGTACGAGGGTGCGGCCCCGGCGGAGCTGGTCGTGGTACGAGACGTAGCCGTTGTAGACCGTGCTGTTCGTGAAGGTGACGGCGTCGTTGAAGGACTCGACCTTGTACCAGTCGGTGAGGTTCGAGGAGGTCTGGAAGACGACGTTCGAATAGCTCGTGCCGTCGTCGAAGGGCCCGATCCTGGAGAAGAGGAAGAACTTGTTGTGGTTGTACGCCGGTTGGGGCGGGGCCACGGCCAGGCAGCCGCGCTGGACGTCGTCCACACCGTCGGCGTCCTCGAACCTGTCGTCGCAGACGACGACCCAGGAGCGGGCGGCGGTGCTGGTGCCGAGCGCGGCCCTGAGGGACAGGAAGGCCGGGTTGTAGAACTCGGCGCCGCTGGGGCCCACATACGTCGAGTCGTCGACGATGAGTCTGACGTCGACCCCGCGCCCATGGGCGGCGATCAGCGCGTTCGCGACCTCCTGGTCGAGGAACTCGTACATCGAGCCGCGGATCACCGCCCCGGCCGGCGTCGCGTCGATCAGCCGCACGAGCTGGGTGAAGATCGCCTTCTGCTGGGCCGGCGTGCCCAGCGGGTTGTTGAACACGGGCCCGTTGACGACCGGTTTGGTCAGCGCGGCGGCCGGCGTCGCACCGCCGACGAGGAGCGCGGTCACCAGGGTCAGGACGGCGGCGACGGCGGGCAGCACGGAACGGAGGGACCAGGACGGGCGTGGGCGTACGGGCGAACGGGGCGTCGTCTGCGCTCGGGTCATCGTCTCGCTCTCCTGGGCGGGGAAGATCGCGGAAGTGACCAGTTGTCTTTGCCCGAGAGAGTCGTGAAGCCATCGGAAGCCTGGCATTTGGAGGAATGACTGGGCTTTAAGAGTGACCGAGTACCAATGCGTCACAAGAGCCGCAGACTTCAGCTTCCTCAGGACTCACAGCGACCGCACAGTGCCACCTCAAGCTTCTGACGGGTGGCGTCCCTAACTTCCCGGTCATGACGGGAAACCACAGGGACAGGACGATCACCCGGCGCCGCGCCATCGCGGTGACCGGAGGCACGGTCGCGGCGGGCGGGCTCGCCGTCGCCGGCTACCAGGCGGCCTTCGCCGACACCACCACGACCACGACCACGACCGACGCGGCGGCGTCGACGGCCTCCGCGACCGCCTCGGAGAGCTCCGGCTGCATGACGCTGATGTCGAGCGTCACGGAAGGCCCCTACTACCTCGACAACGCCCTGGTGAGAAAGGACATCACCGAGGGCAAGAGCGGCGTCCCGCTGACGCTGCGCCTCACCGTCGTGGACGCCACCGACGGCTGCACCCCGGTCTCCGGCGCGGCCGTGGAGATCTGGCACTGCGACGCCTGGGGCTACTACTCCGGCTACACCACGGCCAACCCCGGCGGCTCCGCGCCCGCCGAGAGCGAGGACGGCTCGACCGCCGACGACAACACCTATCTGCGCGGTTACCAGATCGCCAACGCCAACGGGGTCGTCAAGTTCGAGACGATCTTCCCGGGCTGGTACACCCCGCGCACCTGCCACATCCACCTCAAGGTGCACACGGGTGGCCAGAAGGAGGACGGCACCTACGAGGGCGGCAAGGTCAACTACACCGGCCAGCTGTTCTTCGACGACGAGGTCGCCCAGGAGATCTTCACGCTGGAGCCGTACTCGAAGCACTCCGGCAGCTACACCACCCTCGACAACGACATGGTCTACGACGGCGGCGGCGCCTCCAGCGGCCTGCTGACCCTGAGGGCCGTGCACAAGAAGGACCCGTCCAAGGGCTACAAGGGCTTCCTCACCCTCGGCGTCGACCCGGACGCCGAGAACACCGGCGCGGGCAGCGGCGGCGGTGGCGGTGGCGGTGGCGGCGAGGGCGGCACACCGCCGGGCGACGCCCCCTCGGCCTCGGCGTCCTCGGCGTCCTCGTCGTCCTCATAGGGGGTACGACCATGAGCAGCCGCGAGGACGAGGCGCTGGCGTACGCCGCCGTGACCGCGCTCACCGGGCAGCTGGCCCTGGCACCCAAGCCGGGCTTGCCCGACCCGCGCGACCTCGGCGCCCGCGCCGACCGCCGGGACCACCGCATGCTGCGCTGGTCGGCCAAGGCCCTCGCGCCGGGCCTGGTGGCGATGGCCGCGGCAGCCCGGCGCACGGGTGAGCCGACGCCCGGCCTCCGTACGGAACTCGGCGCGATCGGCAGATGCACCGAGCACTCGGTGGGCCTCGCGGGCGGCGGCCACCGGGGTGCCCTGTGGGCACTCGGCCTGCTGGTCGCCGCGGCCGCGCTCGACCCCCGGGCCGGAGCGCGGGACGTCGCCGCGACCGCCAAGCGCATCGCCGCGCACACCGACAAAGGCGCCCCGCGCAGGCCCTCCCGGGGCTCCTCGGTGTCCGCGAAGTACGGCGCCGCCGGAGCGCGCGGCGAGGCACGAGCCGGATTCCCGCATGTACGGCGGGCGTTGGACGCTCTCACCAAGGCCCGCTCGGCCGGCGCCACGGAGGAACAGGCCCGCCTGGACGCCCTGCTCACCGTGATGTCCACCCTCCAGGACACCGAACTCCTCTACACCGCCGGCCCGATCGGCCTCCGCCACGTCCAGGCAGGCGCCCGCACAGTCCTGGAGGCAGGCGGCACGGCCACGAACGCGGGCGCGGAGGCTCTCACCACCCTCGACACCGACCTGCACACACGCGCGTGGAGCCCACGGGGGAGTGCGGGTCTGCTGGCGGGAGCGCTGTTCCTGGACTCACTGCCGGTCGGGGCGGGAGCGAGGGCGGCTTGAACCGATGGATGACCGAAAGCCGCTTGAGCTGCTGCATTGACCGAGGGCTGTGCGAGCTACCGCATTAACCGAGAGGCGGCTTGAGCTACCGCTTTAACCGAGGGCGGCTTGAGCTGCCGCATTAACCATGGGCTACCTGAGCTGCCGGATTGAGCGAGGCCCACTGAGCTCACGAAACGAGCGCGCGCCGCGTGAGCCCACGGGACGAGCGCAGGCCCGCCCGACTTCACGGCGCGACCAAGGCGGGCCTGCCCTCCCGCTCCTGCCGCCCCACCCGGGCGCCGGCGGCCCACCTCCCCGCCGGCCCCATCGCATACGACGCGCCCAGCGTCACGACCCCCAGCAGCAGCCACCCCGCCGTCCCCCACCCCACCAGCAGCGAGGTCAGCACAAGCGGCCCCAGCGTCCGCGCCACCGTCACGCCCGTACCGAAGAACCCCTGGTACTCACCCACCCGATCGGCGGGCGCCAACTCGAAGGACAGCTGCCAAGACCCCGCCGACTGCCCCATCTCGGCGGCGACCTGCAGCACCGCCCCGACGACCAGCACACCGGCGGCCACCCACGGCGAGGCTCCCGCCGACAGCGCGAAGACCGCGCACGCCGCCTGCATCACCCACCCCGACCGCCGCACCGCGCGCGTGGCGGACGCAAGCCCGGTCACGCCGCGCGCCATCCGCACCTGGAAGACCATCACGGCCCCGGTGTTGAGCACGAACAGCACCGAGACCAGCCAGGCCGGCGCCTCCGTCCGCTCGGCGATCCACAACGGCAGCCCGAGGCTGAGCAGCGGCATCCGCAGCAGCAGGACGGTGTTGAGGAACGTGACCAGGGCGTACGGCCGGTCTCGCAGCACACCGAGCGAGTCCCGTGTCCGTACGGCAACGGGCGTCACCGCCGGCAGCCTCACCAGCACCCCCGCACACACCACGAAGCTCACCGCGTCCAACGCGAACACGGCCAGATAGGCCTCCCGCGTCCCGGAGTTCAGCGCCAGCCCGCCCAGTCCGGCTCCCACCGCCAGCCCGGCGTTCAGCGTGGACTGCAGATGCGCGAGCAGCCCGGTCCGGTCCCCGGCGGACACCAGCCCGGCCAGGAGCGCCTGCCGGGCCGCCGCCAGCCCCGATTGCGCGGTCGCGTACGCGCACGCGGCCACGACGAACGGCACGAAGCCACGGACGACGAGGAAGGACCCCACCGCCAACGCCGTCGCGAGCGCGAGCAGCACCGCCGTGCCACGCGCCCCACGCCGGTCGGCGAGCCGCCCCAGCGGCACCCCCGCCAACGAGCCGACGGCCCATGCGACGGTCAGTCCCAGCCCCACGCGCGCGGGCGCGAGGCCGACGACATGGGTGAAGTACAGCGCCGACGTCACGTAGTAGGCGCCGTCGCCGATCGAATTGGCCAACTGTGCGGACGCCAAGACGCGTTGCGGTCCCGCAGGCGGGAGGAGCCGGGTTGTCATGCCAACGACGTTATGGACCGGGTGGGCCCTTCGACAGGCCCAATACCGATGCATCTCAGCGGCCCAATTCAGGCCCCCTCCAGCACCTTCCCCAACACCTCCAACGCCTCCGGATACACCCGCTCCCGAGGCGTCCCGTACCCCACGACCAGCCCCTGCGGCCGCCCCGCGCCACGGTCACCGGCACCGCTACCGTCGCTACCGCCGCCGCCCCCGCCCGCCGTATGCCAGTGCTCCCCCAGACCCCCCACCGCGAGCCCCGCGGCCTCGGCCCGCGCCAGCACCGCCGCCTCGTCGTCGACCTCCACGAGCGCATGCAGCCCGGCCGCGATCCCGCGCACGCGCCGCCGCGCCCCCAGCCGGTCCAGGAGCTGGTCCCGGCGCCGCCGGTACCGCAGTCGGCAGGCCCGCACATGACGGTCGTACGCATGGCTGTCGATCAGTTCGGCGAGCGCCAACTGGCCGATGGACTCGGTGTGATGGTCACTGTGCAGCTTGGCGTCGGCGACGGCGTCGACCAGGTGCGGCGGCAGCACCATCCAGCCGAGCCGCAGCGCGGGCCCGAGGGTCTTCGAGGCCGTCCCCAGATACACGACCTGCCCCGGCGCCATGCCCTGCAGCGCGCCGACGGGCTGGCGGTCGTACCGGAACTCCCCGTCATAGTCGTCCTCGACGATCAGCCCGCCACGCACGCGTGCCCAGTCGGTGAGCGCCCGCCGCCGCTCGGGATGCAGCGTCACACCGGTCGGATACTGATGCGCGGGCGTCACGACAACGGCGGCACAGTCCCCCAACTCCCCCGCACGCGCACCCCGTTCGTCGACCCGCACGGGAACGACGGCACCCCCGTTGCGCCGCACCACCTCGCGGTGGAACGGCAGCCCCGGATCCTCCATGCCGACGGCGCCGCCCTCCAGCACGCGCGTGAGCAGCGCCAACCCCTGTACATACCCGGAGGTGACCACGATCCGCTCCGGCGGCGCGACCACCCCACGCGCCCGCCCCAGATACCCCGCCAGCGCGTTCCGCAGCTCGATACGCCCACGCGGATCGCCATAGTCGTACGCCAACGAGGGCGCCGTGGCGATCGCCCTGCGCAGCGCCCGCAACCAGGCGGCCGCCGGAAACGCCCCCACATCGGGACTCCCCGGCCGCAGATCGAACCGCGGCTCACGCGCGCGTGCGGCGGCCTCCGACGGTTCGGCGTGCACCGGGAGCAGCGGGGCGACCTGCGTACCGGCCCCTTGCCGGGCGGTGAGATACCCCTCGGCGACGAGCTGGTCGTAAGCGGCCTTCACGGTGTTCCGAGACATCCGCAGCTCATCCGCGAGCCGCCGCGTAGCCGGCAACCGCTCCCCAGGCGCCAGCCGCCCACCCCGCACAGCCTCCCGCAGAGCCCGCTCAAGCCCTACCCGACGACCGTCAGCGACGCCAACTTCCAGATGCAGGTCCACCTAAACCCCCTCAGGGGCGCGGGGAACTGCGCGACAAGCCCCCCACAACCCGCAGACCGCAACGATGGCCGGACACCTCTCTGGCATCCGGCCATCAATCCAACGTCAGCCCTTAAGAGAGGCCATCCAGCGCTCGACCTCATCCGACCGCCGAGGCAGCGCAGCGCTGAGGTTCCGGTTCCCCGACGCCGTCACCAGAATGTCGTCCTCGATCCGCACCCCGATCCCCCGGTACTCCTCCGGCACCGTCAGATCGTCGGCCTGGAAGTACAGCCCCGGCTCGACGGTCAGCACCACACCCGCCTCCAGCGTGCCGTCGACGTACGACTCCACGCGCGCGGCAGCACAGTCATGCACGTCCATGCCGAGCATGTGCCCGGTCCCGTGCAGCGTCCACCGCCGCTGCAGCCCGAGCTCCAGCACCCGCTCCACGGGCCCCTCGACAAGCCCCCACTCGACGAGCCGCTCGGCGAGCACCCGCTGCGAGGCGTCATGGAAGTCCCGGTACTTCGCGCCCGGCTTCACGGCCGCGATCCCGGCCTCCTGGGCGTCGTACACGGCGTCGTAGATCTTCTTCTGGATCTCGCTGTAGCGGCCGTTGATCGGCAGCGTGCGCGTGACGTCGGCGGTGTAGTACGTGTGCGTCTCGACGCCCGCGTCGAGCAGCAGCAGATCACCCGAGCGCACGGGCCCGTCGTTGCGCACCCAGTGCAGCGTGCAGGCGTGCGGACCGGCGGCGCAGATGGAGCCGTAGCCGACGTCGTTGCCCTCCACGCGCGCGCGGAGGAAGAACGTGCCCTCGATGTAGCGCTCGGAGGTCGCCTCGGCCTTGTCGAGGACCTTCACGACGTCCTCGAAGCCGCGCACGGTCGAGTCGACGGCCTTCTGCAGCTCGCCGATCTCGAAGTCGTCCTTGACCAGCCGCGCCTCGGACAGGAAGACCCGCAGCTCCTCGTCCCGCTCGGCGGTGACCTTGTCGGTCAGCGCGGCCTCGATACCGGCGTCGTAGCCACGGACGACACGTACCGGGCCCGTCGCCTCGCGCAGCTGGTCCGTCAGCTCGCGCACGTCGGAGGCCGGGATGCCGTACAGCTTCTCCGCCTCGGTGAGCGAGTGCCGGCGGCCGACCCACAGCTCGCCCTGGCCGGAGAGCCAGAACTCGCCGTTCTCACGGTCGGAGCGGGGCAGCAGGTAGATCGTCGCCCGGTGGCCGTCCGCGACGGGCTCCAGGACGAGCACGCCGTCCTCGGTCTGGTTGCCGGTGAGATACGCGTACTCGACGGACGCGCGGAAGGGGTACTCGGTGTCGTTCGAGCGGGTCTTCAGGTTGCCCGCCGGGATCACCAGACGCTCGCCCGGGAACCGCGCCGACAGCGCGGAGCGCCGCGCGGCGGTCTCGGCGGCCTGGGGGATCGGCCGCAGATCATGCAGCTCCGTGTCGGCCCAGCCGGACTTCATGCTCTCGGCGAGCTCGTCGGACACGCCCGGGTACAGGCCGTTCTTCCGCTGCTTGATCGGCTCTTCAGACTCTTCCGGGCCCGCTGCGGTAGCAGCAATGGACTCGGCCGGGGTGAGCTCGTCGGCCACGGTCATCCTCCTCGATACGGCACTGGACCTCGTCCATCGTACGGACGTGCAGGACGGAACCCAGGGTCGTAGGACCGGACACCCGGCGCTCGGGCGCCGCTGTTATGGCCGAGATCACTCGTCTGTTATGGGTGCTTTCCAATGAGTACGCGCGCGTGCCGAGCGACTACGCGGACTACGCGGACTACGCGCGTGTGCTCTGCGCTACTCGAAGCGAGCGGCCAGCAGTACGACGTCCTCGTCGCTGTCCGCCCGGTCGCGCCCGTCCGGCAGCACGGTCCGCAGGACGTGGTCGACGACGGCGTCCGGATCGTGCCGGATCGCTCGGGGCACCCCGGCCGCCGCCGCGTGCAGCCGTGCGAAGGCGCGGTCGGTGGGGTCGCCGGTGCGGTGCAGCAGCCCGTCGGTGTACAGCAGAACCGTCTCTCCGGCTTCTGCGGTCAGCTCCACGCTCGGCGCCTCCCAGCAGGCCAGCATGCCCAGCGGCGCGGACACGGAGGTCTCCACGAACTCGGTGCGCCGGTCGCCGATCAGCAGCGGCGGGGTGTGCCCGGCGCCGGCCAGCGTGATCTTGCGCAGGGCGGGCTCGCAGTAGGCGAACAGGGCGGTGGCGGAGCGGGCCGGCTCGGTGAGTCTGAGCAGCAGCTCCAGGTCGGACAGGACCGCGACCGGGTCCTCGCCCTCCATGACGGCGTACGCCCGCAGGCTGGCCCGCAGCCGTCCCATCGCGGCGACCGCGCTGGGCCCGGCGCCGGTCACCGAGCCGACCGCGAGGCCGAGCGCGGCGTCCGGCAGCGGCAGCGCGTCGTACCAGTCGCCGCCCCCGCGCGGGCCGGTGCGATGCCGGGCGGCGAGCTGGACACCGGCCATGCGCGGCAGCCGGGAGGGGAGCAGTTCCTCCGCCATCGTCCGCATGCACGCGCGCGTGCGCTCTACTTCGAGGAGCCGGGCCAGGTGCTCGGTGGCGTAGCGGGTGTACAGGCCGACGAGGTGACGCTGGCGCTCGGCCGGTTCGGCGGGCTCGTCGTACAGCCACACGGCGGCACCGAGGCGGCCGGCGGCGTCTGTGGACAGGGGGAGGGCGTAGCACGCGGCGTAGCCGAGACGCGCGGCCACCTCGCGGTGGCGGGGGTCGAGCCCGTCCTCGGACATCAGGTCCGGCTGGGCGATCTCGCCGTCACCACCAGGAAGTCCGTCGAGGATCCTTCCGTACGACATCGCGCTGCGCGGCACGGTCTCGATGTGCCCCAGGTCGGCGCGGGCGAGCCCGAGCCCGATGGTCGTGTCCGGTCCCAGGCCGTCGGCCGGTTCCAGGACGACGAGTCCGCGCCGGGCGCCCACGAGGGCGGCTCCGGCGCGCAGCAGTTCCTGGAGGGCGTCGGCGAGTGTGTCCGTGCGGGCCAGACGTTCGGTGAGTTCATGGAGTGTCGTGAGGTCGGACACCCAGCCGGCGAGCCGGTCCTGGAGTACCAGGCCCGGTGCGTTGGGTGAGGGGACCGCTGAGCCGCCCGGGGTCGCGGGCGCGACAGTGTGTGCGGGTGAAGGAACCGTCGCATCGATTCCGGCCACTTTCGAAGGGTGAGGGGCGTTCATGGCGTCCGGCTTTCCGACCGGTGCGTATTGCTCAAAAGCATCGCAAACCCCCATGTCATTCTGCGCCGC
>JABFVM010000607.1 GCA_013362785.1 Streptomyces sp.
ACGGGAAGCCAGGTCTCGGAAGCGACCATCGGCGAAGCCACCCGCCCGCTGGCCGACGCCGGCTGGGAGCCCACCGTCGACGGCCGCTGGATCCGCCGACAGGCCCCAGGGGGCAACCCGCTGGTGTTCAGCTCGACGCCTTCGCCGCCCAGTCCCACAGCGTCCAGTACACCGGTGCCGACGAGTGGTACGAACTGGAGGGCAGCCCCGTACCGATCCCCGGAGACGGCCTGGCCGCCGTCCACCAGACCGTCATCAAGGCCATTTGTGCGGGTGGCACAGCCTGCGTGCACGGCCCAGACCGGACGTAGACCGGGACAATCCCCCTCCGCTGTCGGGCCGGGAGAACAGACGCAGCGTGCAGCTGTCGCAGCGGAGGGGCTCCGACCTAGCGGCCAGCTCTGGTGCTCAGAATGGCTTCCCAATGGGGATGTCAAGCTGTCTCACGGGCAGCATCCAGCTTCCTGATCAGTTGAACCGGACAACGTCGCTCGCCCCGCGCTGAGGTGCGCCGCGACGTACGGGACTATCGTGGGCGTCTTGCCCCAGTTCCCGGTGGCCTTGCCGTTCGGGCAGGGGACGCTGCGGTGGGTTTCAGGATTCCGAGGGCTCGGCGGGCGGTGGCTGGACGCCGGGGACGAGAGCGCGGAGGGACTGCCAGCGGTGGGAACGGACCAGAGCGGTGGCTTGGGCGGTGGTGGAGCGGTCGATGTTGGTCTTCCACGTCCGGCCGGTGTACTCGGGCGCTGAGGCGGAGATGCCGGAGACCCGGAGTTCCCGGGCGTAGACGTACAGGATCCCGTTGGCGTCGATGTCGAGGACCACCTCGACCAGCGGTGTGCCCTTGGGCTGGCGTGGCAGATCGGTGAGCTCCAGGACGGCGAGCGATCTGTTGTCCGAGGCCCGTTCGCGCTCGCCTTCGAGGACGTGCACGATCATCGTCGTCTGCTTCCTCGCCCTGGTGACAAAGACCTTGCTGCGCTTCGTCGGGATGGTGGTGTTCCGTTCGATCAGCTTCGTCATGACGCCGCCGGAGGTCTCCAGGCCGAGCGAGGCTGAGTAGGCGTCGAGGAGAAGGGTGTCTTTGATCCCCCCGGTGAGGATGCCGCTCTGGAGGGCGGCCCCTGTGACGATCCCCTCCGGGATCAGGCCGCGGTAGGGCTGTTTGCCCTTCACGAACCGGCTCATCAGCTCGCCAATTGCGGGCATCCGGGTGGCACCGCCGGTCAGGATAACCTCGTCCAGATCGGACTCATGGTAGCCGGCTTCGCGGCATGCATGTCCCACTGGCATGCGGCAGCGTTCCAGCAGGTCCTGCGTCATGGACTCGAACTCCTGCCGGGTCAGGGTTTCCGAGACATGCAGGGGGGAGCCCTCACGGGCCGTGAGGTAGGGCAACATGATGGTCGTGGAGCTTGCCGACGACAGTTCGATCTTCGCTCCTTCAGCTGCCTCTTGGAGTCGCTGCATCGCTTCGGCGTTCTGGTCGAGGCGCACCCCGTAGCCGTCCCACACCCGACGCAGGAGATGGTGGACGATCCGCTGGTCCCAGTCGTCGCCGCCGAGGTAGTTGTCGCCCGCGTGTGCTTTCACCTCGACGACACCATCGCCGATCTCGATGAGTGAAACGTCCAGCGTGCCACCACCCAGGTCGAAGATGAGGACAGTCGAATTTTCCTCGCGGTTGAGGCCGTACGTGACAGCCGCCGCCGTGGGCTCAGTAATGACCCGCAGCGCACGGATCCCAGCTCGGTTGGCGGCCTCCACAAGTGCCGCCCGCTGATCCAGGTCGAAGTTCGCCGGCACCGTCAGCACCGCTGCGTCCAACGGCCCCCCGATATACGCCTCCGCGTCCTCCCGCAGCCGCCGCAGAATATGCTCCGCCACATCCTCCGCAGCCAGCCGCACAGCACCCCGGATGATGCTCCAGTCCGTGCCCAGCTTCAGTTTCGCCGAGCGGATCGTGTAGTCGGGGTTGGTGATCGCCTGGCGCTTGGCGGGCGTGCCCACCAGGATGTCGCCGGTCTCGGTGATGGCCACCAGGCTGGGGGTGCTGAGGGCGCCCTCGGCGTTGGGAATCAGCCGGACGTCCTCCCCCTCGAACAAAGCGATCGCCGAGTTGGTCGTACCGAAGTCGATGCCCACTACCGGGCCGTAGCCATGGCCGAAGTCGGCGACGGGCGGGCGGGGTGCGGCCGGGCGGGGGGCGCGGGCTGTGGGGATCTCGCCCATGCCTCGCTCGTGCCACAACTGACGTGCTCTGCGGGCGACTTCGCGGTCCGCATCGGCGATTAGGCCGAGGAGTGCGGTGCGGGCCGCGTTCCGGGTGGGTTCGCGGACGCTGCCGAGGAGTTGCTCGACGAGGTGGAGGGAGCCGATGCGTTTCCACGGCTGGGGGTCCAGGGTCGCCGCGCGCATCTCGGTCAGGCGGTCGATGTCCACGTGGCGGGGGCTGTGGGCCAGGTAGATCGTGCCCTGAACGCTGTCCACGCTGAGGGTGGGGGTCTGGTCGGCGATGCGGTTGCGGACCTGCTCGTGGACGTATTCGTAGAGCTCCTCGACGGAGACGCGGCCGTCGCCGTCCAGGTCGGCGGAGCCGTCGCGCAGGCCGCTCACCACCGCCGAGGTGAACACGGACGGCTGGGCCGCGGCGCGGCTGTGGCGGACCTCGCGCTCACCCTCGTAGGCGTACTGAAGGGCCGTCGAGGCGGTCAGGACCACCCGGCCGTTGCCCACGAATGGCTCGGCCACGTCCACCGTGGGCGTCCCGGCGTCCCGGCGCAGGGCGTTCATGGGGAAGGCGCCGCTGTAGCAGCAGTCGAGGAGGACGACGATAAGGCGGGAGCGGCTCGTGCCCATCCAGTCGCCGAGGACCTCCGCGGGGACGGCCGTCGACCGCAGGTAGTCGGTTCGGTGTCCCGCATGATGAAGTGCAGTCGGCCGCGCGTGTCCTTCCAGCCGTGCAGGGACAGATGGAGGAGGAGCAGGTCGTCGCGGGCGGCCCTGGTGAAGAAGGTCTCCAGGGCGCGCATCGCGCGACGCTGGGGCACGTCGACCAGCGTCTCGACCTCGAAGCCGCCGATGGCGGGGGCGCCGAGGACCTCCGCGAGGGCGGCCGCGTCGGCGGTGGCCGCCGGGAGCGTGGCGAAGTGGTTGTCGTCGTAGGTGCTGTTGGCGATGATCAGGGCGCGGCTCTCCACGGCTGCTCAGTCCCCGTGGCGGCGGAGGAACTCCTCCAGGGCGCGCTGTTCCACCTCGTTGCTCGTACCGGTCAGCTCGATCTCGTCCTCACCGATCTTCAGCCGGACGCTGCCCGAGCGGCGCCGGTTCAGCCAGTCCTGGACTCCGGCGGCGAGCGCCGGGAGCAGGGCGCCGCTGCCGCCCAGGCCCAGGATGAGTGCGCCCAGCTGTACGGCTTCCGTGGAGCGGCTGCCCGGTGGTGGCGGGCCCCGCGTCACCCGGTCGATGCTGTCGAGGTCCAGCTCGCTCAACTCGGCAATCAGATACTGCAGTTGCTCCTCGGCGTAATCTTCGTCGCCGTCGCCTGTGTCGAGTACGAGCACGACCGGTTTCGTTCTGGTCCCCATGACGACACCCCCGTTCACCCACGCGTCGAGGGAACTCAAGCGACGCGGGACCTGGCGGAGAGCCGGTTCGGCAAGATCCGATGGTCAGAGTTGCGCAGTCGCAGGCTCTGCACTTTGCGATCCGGGGTCCTGTACAGGACCAGGATATCTGGGCAATGCGCGATGCGCTTCCCACCAAGGACGATGCCATAGATCAGGTGGGCGCACACGGGGACTGTAGTCCCCTCCGGCCGACGGCGGCGGACCCCAAGACCGCCGACAGAGGGCCGATCAAGTTGCACCCGTAAAGGGTCTACTCCGCGCCGACCGATGCAGAGCGGGCCACTCATCTGTTCCAGGAAGCCGCCAGGCACCCTCAAGAAAGGAGGCCACCGACCGGACTCTCCTCGGGCTGACGCCCCGG
The DNA here is from genome assembly GCA_013362785.1 of Streptomyces sp. GTDB lineage: Bacteria > Actinomycetota > Actinomycetes > Streptomycetales > Streptomycetaceae > Streptomyces. The sequence continues at coordinate 3,991 of JABFVM010000607.1, forward strand.
CCGTTAGACCACCGGAACCCTCCCAGCGAGGAGTACGTCGCGCGGCCTGCAGACGACCGCCCCGGCAACATCCGAGGCCAGCGCGCACTCACGCCAAGGCGACCCATCCGCCACTTGAATCAAGGACGAGAGGCGTCCAGCGGCCCATCCAGAGAGGCGTGAGCTGGCACCCTCTCGGCACCTGACTACTCATCAGAACGTGCGTCAAACGTGCGTCAAACGTGCGCCGCGTGCGTCAAACATGCGTCAAGATATCGCCCGTAACGCCCGCAACGCACATAACGCACACCAGCTAAAGCAGCAGGTCAAGAGCCCTTTCCGGCAGGCTCAAGGATCGCCACACACTCCACGTGGTGCGTCATCGGAAACAGATCAAACGCCCGCAACATCCGCACCCGATACCCCCCGTCCCGGAAGTACCCCAAATCCCGAGCCAACGCCGCCGGATCGCAGGCCACGTACGCGATCCTCCGTGCCCCCAGCGACGCGAGGTGCGCCACCGTGTTCCGGCCCGCGCCAGCCCGCGGTGGGTCCAGGACGATGAGGTCGACCTCGGTGATCCCCGTACGCGGCAGGACCGATTCGACCTTGCCCTGCTCGATGCGGACGCGGTCGAAGTCGGCCAGGTTGTGCCGGGCGTCCTCCACCGCGCGCTTGCCGGACTCGATGCCGAGGACCGCGCCCTTGTCGCCGAGGCGGTCGGCGAGGGCGCCGGCGAAGAGGCCCACGCCGCAGTACAGGTCGAGCGCCATCTCGCCCTTGCGCGGCAGCAGGCCCTGCATGACGGCCGTCACCAGGGTGTCCGCGGCCTTCGGGTGGACCTGCCAGAAGCCGCCGCTGCCGACACGGTAGGTGCGGCCGTCCGCGCGTTCGCGGACGAAGGGGCGGCCATGGACGCGGTGCGTGCCGCCGTCCTTCTCGCCGACCCGCATCACCGACACCGGGCGGTCCAGTTCGACGATCGGAAGCCTCGCACCCGGTCGGGGCGTCAGGATCACCTGGCGGTCCTGCGAACCCGTCGCCGCGATCGCCTCCACCGACGCCATGCCGGTCCAGTCCCGCTTCTCGATGCCCAGCTCGCTGACACCCTCCGCGGCGATCATGCAGTGGTCGACCGGCTCCACCTCGTGCGAGCGGTGCCGGCGCAGACCCGCTCGGCCCTCGGTGTCGACGGCGTACTGCACGCGCGTGCGCCACTGCGGGACCTGTCCCGCGGGCAGCTTGTCGCCCTCGGCCGGCATCACCGTGCCGTCCCAGCCGACGTCCTCCGGCGTCAGTCCCGCGAGCCGTTGCAGCTGCTCGGCGACGACCTCGCCCTTCAACCGGCGCTGCGCCCCCGGCTTGGCGTGCTGCCAGTCGCAGCCGCCGCAGCGGCCGGGGCCGGCGAAGGGGCAGGGCGCCTCGATGCGGTCCTTGGATGCGGACAGGACCTCGACCGCGTCGGCGCGCAGGAAGCGGTCGCCCTCCTCGCCCTCGGTCACCCGGGCCACGACCCGCTCGCCGGGCAGCGTGTGCCGGACGAACAGCACCTGGCCGGCGTCGGTGCGGGCGATGCAGTGCCCGCCGTGGGCGACGGGGCCGATCTCGACCTCGTACTCCTCCCCCACCAGCGACTTCTTCGGTTCTGCCTGCATGGTGGGGTGACTCCAGATCGAGAAGGGGTACGGCCCTCGACCGGCTGACTGCGGGGGGCCTGACAACAGCCCACCAGTCTACGTGCTCTACATGCTCGACGTACTCGCGGCGCCCGTCAGCGCTGGGCCTCGCTCTCCTTGGCCCGCTCCTGAGCCGGCCCCCGCCGCACCGCGCCCGGCGCGTTCCACTCCTGCCGCTTGCGGGCCCGGACCTTCGCCGCCTCGGAGGACTGGAGCTGGTACGGCACCGAGGTCACCATGATGCCCGGCGTGAACAGCAGCCGGCCCTTCAGGCGCAGCGCGCTCTGGTTGTGCAGCAGATGCTCGTACCAGTGGCCGACCACGTACTCGGGGATGATCACCGACACGGCGTCGCGCGGCGACTCCTTGCGCAGGCTCTTCACGTACTCGATGATCGGCCGCGTGATCTCGCGGTACGGCGAGTCGAGCACCTTCAGCGGGACGTCGATCCCGCGCCGCTCCCACTCCTCGCGCAGCGCCTTGGTCTCCGCCGGGTCGACGTTGACGCTGAGCGCCTCCAGGGTGTCCGAGCGCAGCAGCTTGGCGTAGGCCAGGGCGCGCAGCGCGGGGCGGTGGATCTTGGAGATCAGGACGACGGAGTGCACCCGGGACGGCCGTACGCTGTCGTCGCTCGGGCCCTCGGGGGCGGCGAGTTCCTCGGAGACGTGGTCGTAGTGGCGGCGGATGGCCGTCATCGTCACGTAGAAGATCACCATGCCGAGCAGGGCGACCCAGGCGCCGTGCGTGAACTTGGTGACGAGGACGACGACCAGGACCAGCCCGGTGAAGAAGGCGCCGAAGGTGTTGATCGCGCGGGAGCGGATCATGTGGCGGCGCTTGGCCTGGTCCGTCTCCGACGCCAGGAGGCGGTTCCAGTGGCGGACCATGCCGGTCTGGCTGAGCGTGAAGGACACGAACACGCCGACGATGTACAGCTGGATCAGCCGGGTGGAGTCGGCGCCGTAGATCCACACCAGGAGGATGGCCGCGCCCGCCAGCAGCACGATGCCGTTGGAGAAGGCGAGCCGGTCGCCGCGGGTGTGCAGCTGGCGCGGCAGATAGCGGTCCTGGGCGAGGATCGAGCCGAGCACCGGGAAGCCGTTGTAGGCGGTGTTGGCCGCGAGGAACAGCACCAGCGCGGTGGCCGCGGCGAGCACGACGAAGAAGAAACTTCCCTTGCCGAAGACCGCTTCCGCCACCTGGGTGATGACCGGGTTCTGGACGTAGTCCGCGCCGACCGCGACACCGTTCTGCAGCAGGTCGACGGCCGGGTTCTCGGCCATCCGGACCTTGGTCGCCATGGCGAGCCCGATGATGCCGCAGAACATGGTGACGGCCAGCAGGCCCATCGCCGCGAGCGTGGTCGCCGCGTTCTTCGACTTGGGCTTGCGGAAGGCCGGGACGCCGTTGGAGATCGCCTCGACACCGGTGAGCGCGGCACAGCCGGAGGAGAAGGCGCGCAGGAGGAGGAAGACGAGCGCGAAGCCGGCGAGCCCCTGGTGTTCGGGCTTGATCTCGTACGTCGACGTGGGCGCCCGCATGGTGTCGTCCAGGACGAACCCGCGGAACGCGCCCCACGCGATCATGATGAAGACGCCCGCGACGAACACGTACGTCGGGATCGCGAAGAGGCTGCCCGACTCCTTGACGCCGCGCAGGTTCATCAGCGTGAGCAGCACGATCACGCCGACGGCGCACTCCACCTTGTGCTCGACGACGAACGGGACCGCGGAGCCCAGGTTCTCGATGCCGGAGGCGATGGAGACGGCGACGGTCAGGACGTAGTCGACGAGCAGGGCGCTGGCGACCGTCAGGCCGGCCTTGGGGCCGAGGTTGGTGGTGGCCACCTCGTAGTCGCCGCCGCCGCTGGGGTACGCGTGCACGTTCTGCCGGTAGGAGGCGACCACCGTGAACATCAGCACGACGACCGCGACCGCGATCCAGGGGCTGAAGTGGTAGGCCGACACGCCCGCGATGGAGAGGACCAGCAGCACTTCTCCGGGCGCGTACGCCACGGAGGACAGCGGGTCGGAGGCGAAGACGGGCAGCGCGATGCGCTTCGGCAGGAGCGTTTCCGCCAGCCGATCACTGCGCAGTGCGCGCCCGATCAGAATCCGCTTGGGCACGTCGGTCAGTTTGGACACAACAGAGAATCGTAGGCCCCCGGCCTGGACCGGAGCACATCCGGGTGAAATCGCGAGCGGCGCCGGGGTGAATTCCGTGCCGCGCTCGCGCCGGGCAGCGGGCCGGACGGCGTCCCCGTGCCTCCATGATGCCTCCATGACCTGCGTCGGTACGCTCATCACTCCGGGAGACCTCATGTCGCAGACGACCGCTCAGCTCGTCGGGGCCCTCGTCTCGCTCGCCGGACTCGGCGCCCTGGCAGTGGCCAGCCTGCGCAGCTTCACCCGCCGTTGAGGGGGCGAACGGCAGGACCCGACTCCCCGGTCGGTGTGTCGGAGCCGAAGGTTACGGTGGACCGAGGCACACGCGAGTCCACGATCCGTACCGCGAGGGATCATCCCCGGCATTCCCCGGCATGATGTTGCCCAGCGGTCCGCGACCGGCCCGCGCCTGTTGCCCGGCGAACCGAGAGAAGGTTATGAGCACCACGTTCACGCAAGTCAGACGCCTCACGAGGAGTGCGGGGTAAGGCCGTGCACATCGTCATCATGGGTTGCGGAAGGGTGGGCTCCGCTCTTGCCCAGACCCTGGAGCAACAAGGGCATACGGTCGCGGTGATCGACCAGGACCCCACCGCGTTCCGCCGGCTGGGCCCCGGCTTCGGCGGCCGTCGGGTCACCGGCATCGGCTTCGACCAGGACACCCTGCGCGAGGCCGGCATCGAGGAGGCGGGCGCCTTCGCCGCCGTCTCCAGCGGCGACAACTCGAACATCATCTCCGCCCGCGTGGCCCGCGAGATGTTCGGCGTGGAGAACGTCGCGGCGCGTATCTACGACCCCCGCCGCGCCGAGGTCTACCAGCGCCTCGGCATCCCCACCGTGGCCACGGTCCGCTGGACGGCCGACCAGATGCTGCGCCGGCTGCTGCCCTCGGGCGCCGAGCCGCTGTGGCGGGACCCCACCGGCGGCGTCCAGCTCGCCGAGGTGCACGCGTCCGCCGACTGGGTGGGCCACAAGATCAGCAGGCTGCAGGAGGAGACCGGCGTCCGGGTCGCGTTCCTCACCCGCCTCGGCGAGGCGATCCTGCCCACGTCGCAGACGGTGCTGCAGGAGGGCGACCTGGTGCACGTGATGATGCGCACCGACGAGGTCGACAAGGTCGAGGCGTCCTTCGCCAAGGGTCCCGAAGAGGAGGGCGGTCACTGATGAGGGTCGCCATTGCCGGTGCCGGCGCGGTGGGCCGCTCCATCGCGGGCGAACTGCTGGAGAACGGCCATGAGGTCCTGCTCGTCGACAAGGCGCCGACCGCCATCTCGGTCGAGCGGGTCCCGCAGGCGGAGTGGCTGCTGGCCGACGCCTGCGAGATCACGTCCCTGGACGAGGCGGCGCTGCAGCGCTGCAACGTGGTGATCGCGGCCACGGGTGACGACAAGGTCAACCTGGTGGTCTCGCTCCTGGCGAAGACGGAGTACGGCGTTCCGCGCGTCGTCGCCCGAGTGAACAACCCCAAGAACGAGTGGCTGTTCAACGAGTCCTGGGGCGTGGACGTCGCGGTGTCGACCCCCCGTCTGATGTCGGCCCTGGTCGAGGAAGCGGTCTCGGTCGGCGACCTGGTCCGTCTCCTGCGCTTCAGCCACGGCGACGCCAACCTCGTCGAGCTGACCCTCCCGGAGGAGTCGGCCCTGGCCGGCACCCAGGTCGGCGACGTGGAATGGCCGCAGGACACGTCCCTGGTGACGATCATCCGCGGCACCCGGGTCCTCACCCCGTCCCGGGAGGACTCCCTGGAAGCGGGCGACGAACTGCTGTTCGTGGCCGCACAGGCCAGGGAGGAGCAGCTGGAGGACCTCCTGTCGGTCCGCCGCGAGGACACGACGGACTGACCTCCTCCGGTCCTACGACGACGAAGGGCGCCCTGCGTTCGCAGGGCGCCCTTCGCATGGCGCGTGGTGTACAGCCGACGTCGGCCGCAGCACCGAGCCGGGCGTCTACTCGGCCGAACCGGCGGCAGCCTCCCGCTCCGCCTTCTCCGCCGCCTCCATCTCCGCGAACACGTCGATCGGCGCCGGCGCCTTCGCCAGGAACACCCACGTGAGCCACACGGCCAGCAGGAACGGCGGAATCTTCAGCGCGACGAGCACCCAGCCCAGCTGTGTGGTGTCGGCCCACCAGTACAGCGGGAAGAGAATCGCGCACTTGGCGAGCAGGATCAGCCCCCACGCCCAACTGGCCTTCGCGTAAGCCTTCTTGCGCCCGGGATTGCGCTTGCGCCAGGAGAGGTTCTCCTTGAACACCGGCCCGAGGATCAGGCCGATCAACGGCACTCCGCACAGCGTCGTGATGATGTACGCCAGTCCCAGCCCCAGCGTGTACAGCATGCCCGGCAGATAGAAGTCCTTCGCGTTGCCGGTCATCATCGCGAACACGACACCGAAGGCGACGCCGAAGACACCGCTGAACGCGTGCTTGACGGTGTCCCGCATCGCCAGGCGCACGACCACGAGCACCAGGGAGACCACCAGTGCGGCGATCGCCGACAGGTGGAGATCCTTGTTGATCGTGTAGATGGTGACGAAGAGCAGCCCCGGCAGCACGGTCTCGATCATGCCGCGCATGCCACCGAACGCCTCGAACAGCGCGGCCTCGGTCACCGCCCGGGCATCGCGCTCGGCGTCTGCGGTGGTGTCTTCGGTCGGCTTGTCGAGCGACGTCACCGGCTACTCCCGTCCAAGGGGTCTCAGTTCGTATTTCGGGTTGAACAGCACCCGGCGGCCTCTGCTCATGGAGATCCGGCCCGATGCGATCAGCCGGCGCCCCGGCTCTATGCCGACGATGGAGCGTCTGCCGAGCCACACCACGTCCAGGGCGGCGGAGCCGTCGAACAGCTCGGCCTCCAGGGCCGGGACTCCCGCACGCGGCCGCAGGGTGACCGTGCGCAAGGTACCAGTAACCGTCACTATCTGTCGGTCACGGCAGTCACCGATCCTGATGCATCCGGCCGTCTCGGCGTCCTCACGCAGCTCCTCGGACTCCAGGTCCTCCTGCGACGAGGAGAGCCGGTCGAGCATGCGCCGGAACCGGCCCACCGACTTTTCGGAACGAGGAACAGCACTCATGACTTGAAGCCTACCGGGGTGCACCGACACCGTCGTACCCGCGGTTCCAGCCCCTGAACCGGCCCCGTCTGACCTGCTCACTTCTCGAACCGGTACCCCATCCCCGGCTCGGTGACGAAGTGCTTGGGATGCGACGGATCCGCCTCCAGCTTCCTGCGCAGCTGGGCCATGTACACCCGCAGATAGTTCGTCTCCGTCCCGTACGACGGCCCCCACACCTCCTGCAACAGCTGCTTCTGGCTGACGAGGCGTCCCGTGTTGCGTACGAGCACCTCCAGCAGATGCCATTCGGTGGGGGTGAGCCGTACGTCCTTCCCGCCCCGGTTGACCTTCTTCGCGGCCAGGTCGACGGTGAACTCCTCGGTCTCCACCATCACGTCGTCCTCGCCGCCCCCGGTGGGTTCGGCCCGGCGGACGGCGGCCCGCAGCCGGGCCAGCAGCTCGTCCATGCCGAAGGGCTTGGTGACGTAGTCGTCGGCGCCCGCGTCGAGCGCCTCGACCTTCTCGTCGGAGGAGTGCCGGGCGGACAGCACCAGGATCGGCACCCGGGTCCAGCCGCGCAGCCCCCGGATCACCTCGACGCCGTCCATGTCGGGCAGACCGAGGTCGAGGACGACCACGTCGGGGTGGCGGGCGGCGGCGAGTTCGAGGGCGGTGGCCCCGTCGTGGGCCGCGTCGACCTCGTACTTGCGGGCCTTGAGGTTGATCACGAGGGCACGCACGATCTGCGGCTCGTCGTCGATCACCAGCACCCGGGTCATGTGGTCTGCCTTTCGGGTCGTACGGAGTGAGGGGCCTCGTCGGGGTGAGGAGGCCCGTCGGAGCGGCGGGGCTCCCCGGCGCGGGAAGCCTCTCCGGTGTGCGGGGCGTCCCCGGAGTGAGAGGGCTCCCCCGGACCGGGAGGTTCCCCGCCCCGAACAACCGCTGCCGCCACCCCAGCCGGCGCCGCCGCTGCCGCCGCCCGCAGCGTGAGCACCATGGTGAGCCCCCCGCCAGGTGTGTCCTCCGCGTTGAGGGTGCCGCCCATCGCCTCGGCGAAGCCGCGTGCGACCGCGAGCCCGAGCCCGACACCGGCCCCGCGCGGGGCGTCGCCGTAGCGCTGGAAGGGGGCGAAGATGCGTTCCTTGGCCTCGTCGGGGACGCCCGGCCCGCGGTCGACCACCCGCACCTCGACCCGGTCCGCGATGGCGCTCGCGGCGACGAGGACGGTGCTGTCGTCCCGGCTGTACTTGACGGCGTTCTCGACCAGGTTGGCCACCGACCGCTCCAGCAGCCCCGGATCCACGGCGACCATGGGCAGCGTCTCCGGAATGTCCAGCTCCACGCTGTCCTCCGGCACCCCGCCGAGCGCCATCGGCACCACCTCGTCGAGGTCGATGTCGCGGATGAGCGGCGTGACCGTGCCGGTCTGGAGGCGGGACATGTCGAGGAGGTTCCCGACGAGATGGTCGAGCCGGTCGGCGCCCTCCTCGATGCCCTCAAGGAGCTCCGCCTCGTCCTCCTCGGACCAGGCCACGTCGTCGGACCTGAGCGAGGAGACGGACGCCTTGATGCCTGCCAGAGGGGTACGGAGGTCGTGGCTGACGGCGGCGAGCAGCGCCGTACGGATGCGGTTGCCCTCGGCGAGTTCCTTGGCCTGGTCGGCCTCGCGCTGGAGGCGCTGGCGGTCCAGGACGACGGCGGACTGCGCGGCGAAGGCGGCCAGGACGCGGCGGTCCTCGGCGGGCAGGACCCGGCCGGTCAGCGCGAGCGCCATGTGGTCGCCGACCGGCACGTCCACGTCGGCGTCCTCCGGCCGCACCGGTGAGCGGCCCGTGCCGACGCTGCCCGCGCAGGTCCACGGGTCGACGTCGCTCTCCCGCTCCAGCAGGGCCGCCGACTCCATGCCGAAGGTCTCGCGGACCCGCTCCAGGAGTTCCTCCAGGCCGGTCTCGCCGCGCAGCACGTTGCCGGCGAGGAAGGAGAGGATCTCCGACTCGGCGCGCAGCCGGTTCGCCTGGTCGGTGCGGCGGGCGGCGAGGTCGACGACGGAGGCGACCGCCACCGCCACGAACACGAAGATCACGAGGGCGAGCAGGTTCTTCGGGTCGGCGATCGTGAACCGGTGCACCGGCTCCGTGAAGAACCAGTTGATCAGGACCGAGCAGACGGCCGCCGAGGCCAGTGCCGGGAAGAGCCCGCCGAGCAGGGCCGCCGCCACCGTCAGGGTCAGGAACAGCAGCATGTCGTTGGCGAGACCGAGGTCGGCGTCGACGTGGGTGAGCAGCAGGGTGAGCAGCGCCGGGCCGCCGACGCCGACCAGCCGGCCCCAGAGGATCCTGGAGCGGCCGAGGCGTGCTCTGCGGGCCACGGGCAGTCCGCGCCCCTTGGCGGCCTCCTCGTGCGTGACGATGTGCACGTCCAGGTCGGGGCCGGAGTCCCGGGCCACCGTGACGCCCACGCCGGGTCCGAGGACGTACTGCCAGCTCTTGCGGCGTGAGGAGCCGAGCACTATCTGGGTGGCGTTCGCCCCGCGCGCGAAGTCCAGCAGTGCCGCCGGGATGTCGTCGCCGACCACGTGGTGGAAGGTGCCGCCGAGGTCCTCGACGAGGGTGCGCTGGACGGCGAGTTCCTTGGGTGAGGCGGAGGTCAGCCCGTCGCTGCGGGCGATGTAGACGGCGAGCACCTCGCCGCCGGCGCCCTTCTCGGCGAGGCGGGCGGCCCGCCGGATCAGCGTCCGGCCCTCGGGACCGCCGGTCAGCCCGACCACGATCCGCTCCCGCGAACCCCAGATCTTCGACACCCGGTGATCACGGCGGTACTGCTTCAGGTACTCGTCGACCCGGTCCGCGACCCACAGCAGCGCCAGCTCCCGCAGCGCGGTGAGGTTGCCGGGCCGGAAGTAGTTCGACAGGGCCGCGTCGACCTTGTCCGGCTGGTAGATGTTGCCGTGCGCCATCCGCCGGCGCAGCGCCTGGGGCGACATGTCGACAAGCTCGATCTGGTCGGCCCGGCGCACCACCTCGTCCGGCACCGTCTCCTGCTGCCGTACGCCGGTGATCGACTCGACGACGTCCCCCAGCGACTCCAGGTGCTGGATGTTGACGGTCGATATGACGTCGATCCCAGCCGCCAGCAGTTCCTCCACGTCCTGCCAGCGCTTGGCGTTGCGGGAGCCCGGGATGTTGGTGTGGGCGAGCTCGTCGACGAGGGCCACCTGCGGGCGTCTGGCCAGGACGGCGTCCACGTCCATCTCCGTGAAGGCGCCGCCGCGGTACTCCAAGGCCCTGCGCCGCACCTGCTCCAGCCCGTGCAGCATCACCTCGGTGCGCGGCCGGCCGTGGTGCTCCACGAAGGCGACCACGCAGTCGGTGCCGCGCTCGGCACGGCGGTGGGCCTCGGACAGCATCGCGTACGTCTTGCCGACGCCCGGTGCCGCACCGAGGTAGATCCGAAGCTTGCCGCGTCCCATGGTCCCCATTGTGTTCTTGCCGCTGCTGCCTACGCAGCGTCGACCTTACGGCCAATAATCGCGACAAAAGGGGCCCGGTGCGGCGGCGGGAGCGTCTTTGACGCAACCCTGACGCTGCCGCCGCCATTAAGTCTCAGCTGGGGTTGTCGCCGTGGGTGAGGGTCTCCCACGCGACGAAGAGGTTGTTGCTGCCGGCCGGCCGGCCCCGCTGGTTGAGCGTCGCGGTGTTGGTCATGACATGGCCGAGCCGGTTTGCCAGGGCGTTGTGCCCGACCTCGGTGACCGGGCCGAGCCCGAGCTTCAGGGAGCCGCCGCACAGCCAGCCGGGCGCGGCCGCCCCGAGCTCGTACTTGGCCTGGAACCCGAGCGCGTGCCGCAGCCGCTCGCCGACGTCCGTGCCGTACAGGTCCTGCCCCTGGATCCGGCTGGTCTCCGCGACGTGGGAGATCGCGGAGATGCCGTACCCGGTGTGGGTGAGGTCGCGGCAGGTCTCCTGGGTGAGGCCGGTGACGAAAGTGCCCTGCCCCTGCCAGTACTTGACGATCTTGTCCCGGGTGTCGAGGTGCTGGCTCGGCACGGTCCTGGGCAGGTCGCCGTCGGAGGACAGGTAGACGTAGGCGGCGGCGCGGGTGCGGAACTTCGCCATGGCCTTGTCGTACGACGCCTTGTCCTCCAGGAAGACGGAGATGCCGACGGCGGCCTCCATCATCGACAGCTCCCAGTTGCCGTTGGAGTTCGAGCCGCCCACGATCTCGGGCAGATAGACGGTGCGGAGCATGGTGGCGAAGCGGCCGGAGTTCGCCCAGTTCCCGGTGTACGTGTACTTGATGATCTCGGCGGCGCGGGGCCAGGAGGAGCCGGCCCAGCCGGTCTGCAGGGGCGCGTTGCTGTTGGTGTGGTCCTTGATCACCGCGGACCAGGCGTCCATCAGCGCGATGGCCTTCTTCGCGTACCGCTCGTCGCGGGTGACGTACCAGGCGAGGGCCTGGGTGTAGGCGGCGATCGCGTCCTCGCGCTCGTCGGTGCAGCCGTGGTTGGGGTTCGAGTACGAGCCGCACTCGACGACCGCGCGGGGCTTGGGTGTGCGGTTCAGATCGGCGTACTTGCTCGCCATCATCCGGTCGAAGGCACCCTTCCAGGGCTGGGCGCCGGCGTCGACCTTGGAGCGGGCGAAGTCCAACTGCCCCTTGGAGACGGTGACTCCGGGGTGAACGAAGGTGGCGGGTGCGCCGTCGGCGGGCCAGGCGAGGACACCGGCGACGAGGGCGGCCGCGGCCGCGAGCAGAGCGGTTCTGCGCATGCGTGGGGGGCCTTCCGTTCTCGTATATGAACGCGAAGCGCCTTTATGAACAGACGCGTTGGCCGGAGACGGTAGGTACAGACCAATGCGCCGTCAAGAGTCCACGCATGAGAAAGGGCCGTACTCCGGAGGAGTACGGCCCTGGTGCTGTCTCTTCGACCTCTACGACAGCTCTGTTGTCTCTACGATGCTCAGCGAACCTCTGTGATTTCCGGTCCGCGCTGGAGCTGGCCCATGCCGCCGGAGAAGCGCGAACCCGCCTCCTCCTGCTGGACGCCCTCGGGAACCATCTGGGCGTCGTTCGGCAACTGCAGGACGATCGGGTCACGGGGCGCCATCGGGCCCTCACCGCGGACCACGACCGTGTCCCGGAAGATCTGCTCCAGCAGCCCGGCCGCCTGCGGCTGCACCGCGCCCTGACCCGAGATCACCCCGCGCAGGAACCAGCGGGGACCGTCCACACCGACGAACCGCACGACCTGGAAACCGCCCGTGCCGTCCGGAAGCTGCACCGGCACCTGGGCCCGCAGCTCCCAGCCGAGGGGCCCCTCGACCTCGTCGATGATGCCACCCTGCTGGGTGATGCCGGAGCCGATCTCCTCGCGTACCTCGCCCCAGATGCCCTCGCGCTTGGGTGCGGCGAAGGCCTGCAGCTGGATGGCGCTGTCGCGCAGCACGACGGTCGCCGCGACGATCGCGTCGCCCGCGACCTCCACGCGCAGCTCCATGCCGTCGACGCCGGGCACGAGCATGCCGCCCAGGTCCACCCGGCCCTCGCCGGGCTCACGGACCTCGGCGCTGTCCCACGGCCCGTCGGGGCGCGGTTCCGGTTCGAGCCGTACCCGCTCGCGCGTGCCGTCGTCGTCCGCCTCAGTGTCGATGTCGACGACCTGCTCGGGCTCGCCGGCCGCGTCCTCGGCGGCACCCTTCTTCTTGCGACGTCCGAACACGTCACTGTCCTTCCCGGTCGGATACGACCGAAGCGTATCGATTCCCACCCGTTGCGCCGCCGTCGGCGGCCTGACCGCTTGTGCTGCTTGTGCCGCCCACCCCGGCATGGCCCCCGGTGGACCCGAAGCCCCCTTCGGCCCGTGCCGAGTCGGGAAGCTCCGCGACCTCCTGGAAGCGAACCCTCTCGACCTGCTGGACGACCAGTTGGGCAATCCGGTCGAAGCGCTCGAACCGCACGGTCTCATGCGGGTCGAGATTCACCACGATCACCTTGATCTCCCCACGGTACCCGGCATCAACCGTCCCCGGGGCATTCACGAGGGCGACACCGAGGCGGGCGGCCAGACCGGACCGGGGGTGCACGAAGGCCGCGTACCCCTCCGGAAGGGCGACAGACACCCCGGTGGGCAGTACGGCCCGCTCCCCCGGCTTCAGTTCACTGCTCTGAGTGGTGCGCAGATCGGCTCCCGCGTCGCCGGGGTGCGCGTACGTCGGAAGCGGTACGTCCGGGTCGACGCGACGGATCAGCACGTTCAGGGGGTCACGGCTCACGGGTTCACCTCGAAGGCGCGGGCACGCCGGACCTGGTCCGGGTCGTCCATGGCGGCCCTGATCTCCTCGGGGCGGCCGTTGTCGATGAAGTGGTCGACCTTCACCTCGATGAAGAGGGCGTCGGCGCGGACCGCCACGGGCCCCTCGGGGCCGCCGATCCGCCCGGTGGCGGACGAGTAGATCTTGCGGCCCGCCACCGCCGTCACCTCGGCCTCCAGATACAGCACGGTGCCCACCGGGACCGGCCGTACGAAGTCGGTCTCCAGCCGCCCGGTCACGGCGATCGTGCGCAGCAGCCAGTTGAGGGAGCCGAGGGTCTCGTCGAGGGCGCTCGCGAGCACACCGCCGTGCGCGAGCCCGGGGGCGCCCTGATGGGCGGGCTGCACGGTGAACTCGGCGGTGATGCTGACACCGTCCCCGGCCCGCGCCTCCAGGTGCAGCCCGTGGGGCTGCTCGCCGCCACAGCCGAAACACTCGCCGTAGTGCGCACCGAGGAGCTCACCGGGCACGGGAGCATCCGGGTGCCGCACGGGTTTCACGGCGTCGGCCGGGGGCTGAAGAGCTGCGGAAGTACCTCTCACAGCCGCAGACCTTACCCGCGCGTCGGCTCGATCCGGACACCGTGCCAAGCTTGGCTCCATGCAGCTCTCCGCCGCCCCGTACGAAGAACGTCTGACCGCCCCCCGTTCCTGGTGGCTGATCTCGTTCCTGGTCGGGCTCTCGCTGGCCCTGATCGTCCTGCCGTTCGGCACGCTGCCGATGCTCGTCGGTCTGGTCGGCGGCACCGCGGCGGCGGCCGTCGTGGCCAGTTCGTACGGCTCGATCCGCATCCGTGTGGTGGGTGACCAGCTGATCGCGGGCGAGGCGAAGATCCCGGTGCGGGCGCTCGGCGAGGCCCATGTGATGGACCAGGAGGAGGCCCGCGCCTGGCGCACCCACAAGGCCGACACCCGGGCCTTCCTGCTGCTGCGCGCCTACATCCCCACGGCCCTGCGGGTTGAGGTCACGGACCCCGCGGACCCGACGCCGTACCTGTATCTGTCGACCCGCGAGCCGGAGCGGCTGGCGGAAGCGATCAGGACGGCCAAGGCCTCGGTCTAGCAGAACCGTTCGGGCTGTCACCGGCCCGGTCAAATCTTGCCCTGCCCGCCGTAAAGACTTCCCAGCGTCACGAGAAACGCCGCCGTGTGGGCGGCCGTCACGCCCCTCGGCCGCGTCCGAGCAGCCCGCGTCTGCGCGGCGGCACGAGTTCGTCCATCTCCAGCGGCTGCGCCGGGCGCTCCAGCGGGGGCAGTTGCGGCAGCTCGTCCCACGGCACCTGCATCCTGCGCAGATCCGCGCGGATCCGTGCCGCGAGGTTCTTGGTGTCGCGGCGGTTCATGGCCGCGCCCACGGCGGCACCCACCAGGAAGGGCATGAGGTTCGGCAGGTTCCGGACCGTGCGCTTCATGATCTGCTGACGCAGTTCCCGTCTCATCTGCCCGCCGAGCGCGGCGTTGATCGTCGCCGGCTTCGCGGGGTCGATGCCGCGTTCCTCGGACCACGAGGACAGATACGCGGTGCTGCGGGCCTTGAGATTGCCGGGCGGGCGTACGCCGTACACCTCGTGCAGCTCGGCGATCAGCTTCAGCTCGATCGCCGCCACACCGGTGATCTCGGCGGCCAGCTCGGTCGGCATCGCGGGCGGCACCGGCAGCATCGCCGCCGCGCCCACTCCCGCGCCGACCGTGGAGCTCGCGTTCGCCGCGCCGGCCACGAGCTTGTCAGCGATTTGCTCGGGTCCGAGACCCGGGAACTGCCGACGAAGCGTCGCGAGGTCCCGTACGGGGATCCGCGGGGCGATCTCGATGATCCGGTCGGCCAGGTACCCGAGACCCGCCCTGGCGCGGCTGCCGCCCTTACGGACGCCTTCCCGGGCCTTCTCCCGGATCGCCGCGGCCCTGCGCCTGGTGACGGGCGCGGGAACGCCCACGGACGCCGGGAGGTCAGCCCCGGACACGGGTTCGAGCGAGGCCCCCGGACTGGATGAGCCCCGCTCGTCGTCACGCGCGCCGTACGGGCCGTCGGACGGCCCTTCGTCCGCTCCCGACTCTCGGGAGCGGCGCTTCCAAGGAGGGGTCGAGCCAGTCATGCCCGACCCGACCTCAGTCGCAGTCGCGGCAGATCGGCTGACCGTTCTTCTCCCGGGCCAGCTGGCTGCGGTGATGCACCAGGAAGCAGCTCATGCATGTGAACTCGTCCTGCTGCTTCGGCAGCACCCGGACGGCCAGCTCTT
The DNA here is from genome assembly GCA_013362785.1 of Streptomyces sp. GTDB lineage: Bacteria > Actinomycetota > Actinomycetes > Streptomycetales > Streptomycetaceae > Streptomyces. Next base: position 19,414 of record JABFVM010000607.1, read on the forward strand.
CATTCGAGAGGTCCGCGCCGGGCAGCTCCAGGCCTTCGGCGGCCTCGAACTCGTCGACGTCAACCGCCGACGTCGACTTGTCGTTCCGCCTGGCCTTCAGCTCTTCAAGGCTGTCCGAGTCGACGTCGTCGTCGGTCTTGCGTGGGGTGTCGTAATCCGTTGCCATGTCGCTCTCCCCCTCTGGGTGTCTGCGGTGTCTCCAGCGCACGTAACGCGTGAGAGGCCGGACTTGTGCCCGACCCGAGGCGGAGATTTTGCCTCACATCAAGGTCTGTTACTCAATCGACACCCAACCGGACTCCTCAAGAGTGATCGGGTTGGATGGCGAACGGGACCGTACACGGTCCTAATGCCGCAGTTCAAAGGCGTCTCACCGTGTACTTCCCGTGATCAAGACCCCCGAAAACCCGGATTTTCCCGGCTTTCCGACTGGGTCCATGATCACTGAGAGTAGATGGCCTGAAATCCGCCCTTGTGATCGATCACACACGGGGCTGCTCGTGGTCTGTGCAGAAAATTCCGCGCAAAGCGAACATCCCCGCGTTGCGGCCATGTGTCGGCGCACATGATCTCAGATCGGGAGGGTGACTCGCATGACGAGCCCTCCGCCCTCGCGTGGCTGCGCCGCGATGTGCCCGCCGTGTGCCCGGGCCACGGACCGCACGATGGACAGTCCAAGGCCGACCCCCTTGTCGCTGCCCGTGCGCTCCGTACGCAGCCGCCGGAACGGCTCGAAGAGGTTGTCGATCTCGTACGCCGGCACCACCGGACCGGTGTTCGTGACGACCAGGACCGCCTGCCCGTGCTGGACTTCGGTGGTGACCTCGACCCAGCCGCCCTCGGGGATGTTGTAACGCACCGCGTTCTGCACCAGGTTCAGCGCGATCCGCTCCAGCAGCACACCGTTGCCCTGGACGACCGCGGGCTTCTGCTCGCCGCGGATCACGACGCCCTTGGCCGCCGCCTCCGCGTGCACCTGGTCGACGGCCTGCTCGGCCACCTCCGCCAGGTCCACCGGTTTGCGTTCGACGATCTGGTTGTCGCTGCGGGCGAGCAGCAGCAGGCCCTCGACGAGCTGCTCGCTGCGCTCGTTGGTGGCCAGCAGCGTCTTGCCGAGCTGCTGGAGCTCCACCGGAGCGCCCGGGTCGGACAGATGCACCTCAAGGAGCGTGCGGTTGATCGCGAGCGGGGTGCGCAGTTCGTGGGAGGCGTTGCCGACGAAGCGCTGCTGGGCGGTGAAGGCCCGCTGGAGCCGCTCCAGCATCTCGTCGAAGGTGTCGGCCAGCTCCTTCAGCTCGTCGTCCGGTCCGTCCAGCTCGATACGGCGGGACAGGTCCGAGCCCGCCACCGCGCGGGCGGTGCGGGTGATCCGGCCCAGCGGGGACAGAACCCGGCCGGCCATCGCGTACCCGAAGGCGAAGGCGATGATCGCGAGGCCCAGGAGGGCCAGCAGCGAACGGCTGAGGAGATCGTCCAGGGCGACCCGGCGCTGGTCATTGATGCATGAGCTGATCGCGTCGTTGAACTGGGAGAACGTGAGGTTGTCGACCTTGATCGCCGGGCAGTTGTCGCTGGTGACCTGGAGCTCCTTGGCGCCCACGATCTTGAACAGAGGCTCGTTGCCCGTGTTGATCGCCTGCGCGGCCAGCAGATAGATGATCGACAGCAGCAGGATGCCGGCGATCAGGAACATGCCGCCGTAGAGCAGCGTGAGCCTTATCCGGATGGTGGGGCGCAGCCAGGGGAAGGAGGGCTCCACCCTGCGGGGGTCCCAGGTGGGCTTGGGGGGCGCCTGCGGGGGCGCGGGAGTCGCTGCCATCGTGATCAGATCCGGTAGCCGGAGCCGGGCACGGTGACGATCACCGGCGGTTCGCCCAGCTTGCGGCGCAGCGTCATGACGGTGACCCGTACGACGTTGGTGAACGGGTCGGTGTTCTCGTCCCAGGCCTTCTCCAGCAGTTGCTCCGCCGAGACGACCGCGCCCTCGCTGCGCATCAGCACCTCCAGGACGGCGAACTCCTTGGGCGCGAGCTGCACCTCCTTGCCGTCCCGGAAGACCTCGCGGCGGTTCGGGTCCAGCTTGATGCCGGCGCGCTCCAGGACGGGCGGCAGCGGCACGCTCGTACGGCGGCCGAGGGCACGCACGCGTGCGGTCAGCTCACTGAACGCGAAGGGCTTGGGGAGGTAGTCGTCGGCTCCGATCTCCAGTCCCTCGACCCGGTCACTGACGTCGCCGGATGCCGTGAGCATCAGCACGCGGGTGGGCATACCGAGTTCGACGATCTTGCGGCAGACGTCGTCGCCGTGCACGAGCGGGAGGTCGCGGTCGAGGACGACCACGTCGTAGTCGTTGACGCCGATGCGCTCCAGGGCGGCCGCACCGTCGTACACGACGTCGACGGCCATGGCCTCCCGGCGCAGTCCGGTGGCCACCGCATCGGCGAGCAGTTGCTCGTCCTCGACGACGAGTACGCGCACGTCGCTTGTCCTTCCTGTGTCCACCCGCGTAGCGCACTTCCGGCGCGCGGGCAGGGTCTTGTTGCTGGGGTTGTCTTGGCCTCCATCCTGCCCTTTTCCGCCATAAGTCGGCGGTAAGACGGGTGAGCGGACCATGCAGGACGGGTGTGAGGCCGGGGAATGCGAGATTTTCTCTTCCGGTTGAGGTTTCCGTGGAAGAGAGCGGGGGGAGGACGGCTTGTACACCCCGCGATCACGCTCTGCTTGTGCCGCACCACCATGCGGTACGAGGCGATCCGCTTTCCGCAGAGCGGGTGTGGGTGTCCGGCACCGTCGCCGCCCAGCACGGGCAGCGCTGGGCATCTACTGGAGACGTGATCGCCCCTTCCGAACGGCACACCCCCGTGCCACCGACCCACGACCCAGGACGAGGGGGCGCAGCATGGACGCATTCACCGCAGGACTTCTGCAGCGCATAAAGGCGACCGAGTCCGACCTGACGCGGGCTCGTGACGAGGGCGACGACTTCCTCGTCGACGTGGAGCAGGGCGAACTCGACGACCTGCGCCGCCTTGCCGCCGAGCATGGTGTGGAAGTCGGCGCGACCAGCGTCTGACCGGCTCACAGACCGAGAACGGGCCCCCGGCGAATCCAGCGCCGGGGGCCCGTTCTGCGTCGGGGCGGGCCGGTCGCCCGCACACCGTCCGTCGGAGGTCAGTCGTGCCAGGCTCCGAAGTCCTCCAGGAGCTGCTGGAGGGGCTCGAACACCCCCGGCGTGGCAGCGACCGCCAGATCCCGTGAGGGGCGCTCTCCCGGCCGTCCTCCGGTCAGCGCGCCCGCCTCCCGGGCGATCAGGTCGCCCGCGGCCACGTCCCAGGCGTTCAGCCCGCGCTCGTAGTACCCGTCCAGGCGCCCCGCCGCCAGGTCGCACAGGTCGATCGCCGCCGAGCCGCCGCGTCGGATGTCACGGAGGAGCGGGATCAGCCGCTGGGCCACGGCGGCCTGATGAGTGCGGACCTCGGTGACGTAGTTGAAGCCCGTGGAGACCAGGGACTGCTCCAGCGGCGCCGTGGGCCGGCAGCTGAGCCTGCGTTCGCCGTCCCAGGCTCCCGTCGCCCACGCGCCCCCGCCACGGACCGCGTGGTACGTCTCCCCGCGCATGGGGGCCGCCACGACCCCCACCACCGTCTCCCCGTCCTGCTCGGCGGCGATGGAGACGGACCAGGTCGGCAGTCCGTAGAGGTAGTTCACCGTGCCGTCGAGCGGGTCGATCACCCAGCGGACGCCGCTCGTGCCCTCGGTGGAGGCGCCCTCCTCGCCGAGGAAGCCGTCGTCGGGGCGGTGCTCGGCGATCAGGTTCGTGATCAGCTTCTCCGCCGCGATGTCCATCTCGGTGACCACGTCGATCGGGCTCGACTTGGTCGCCGCGACGGCCAGGTCGGCCGGGCGGCCGTCACGGAGGAGCTCGCCCGCGCGACGGGCCGCCTCCTGGGCCAGGGCGAGCAGTTCCGTGTGCAGGGCGTCGGTCACGGGGCTCCTCATGCGTAGGGGCTGTCGGCGCCCGCCGCGGCGGGCCGGGGCGCGCGGGCCGGGCAGCAGCCGACCGGGCACAGGTTGTGGCTCGCGCCGAGTCCGCCGAGGAAGCACGGGCTGACCTCTTCCGCGCGCTCCACGGCGGCGCGCTCCAGGACGAGGTCGCGGATCGCCGCGGCGAACCTCGGGTCGTCGCCGACGGTGGCGGAGCGGCGCATCGGCAGGCCGAGCTCCTCGGCCTTGGCCTTGGCCTCCGTGTCGAGGTCGTAGAGGACCTCCATGTGGTCGGAGACGAAGCCGATGGGGGCGATCACGACCGCGGGGACACCCGCCTCGTGCCGCTCCTCCAGGTGGTCGCAGATGTCGGGCTCCAGCCACGGGATGTGCGGGGCGCCGGAGCGGGACTGGTAGACGAGCTGCCAGGGGTGGTCGACGCCGGTGCGCTCACGGACCGCCTCGGCGATCAGCCGGGCCGCGTCCAGGTGCTGCTCGACGTACGCGCCGCCGTCGCCGTGGTCCTCGACCGGGCCGGAGGCGTCCGCGGCGGCGGTCGGGATGGAGTGGGTCGAGAAGGCGAGGTGTGCGCCTGCGCGGGCGTCCTCGGGAAGCTCGGCCAGGGACTCGACCACGCCGTCGATCATCGGCTCCAGGAAGCCGGGGTGGTTGAAGTAGTGCCGCAGCTTGTCGATCTTCGGCAGCTCCAGGCCCTCGGCCTCCAGGGCCGCCAGCGAGTCGGCGAGGTTCTCGCGGTACTGGCGGCAGCCCGAGTAGGAGGCGTAGGCGCTGGTGGCCAGGACGAGGATGCGGCGGCGCCCGTCGGCGACCATCTCGCGCAGGGTGTCCGTCAGATACGGCGCCCAGTTGCGGTTGCCCCAGTAGATCGGCAGATCCAGGCCGTGCTCGGCGAAGTCCTTGCGGAGGGCGTCCAGCAGGGCGCGGTTCTGGTCGTTGATGGGGCTGACTCCGCCGAACTGGAAGTAGTGCTCGCCGACTTCCTTCAGGCGTTCCTTGGGGATGCCCCGCCCGCGGGTGACGTTCTCCAGGAACGGGATCACGTCGTCCGGGCCCTCGGGGCCGCCGAACGAGAGCAGGAGCAGGGCGTCGTAGGGGGTGGCATCGCGCACGTCTGGCATGGGTTGATCCTGTCATCCGGTACTGACAGCCGGGAAACGGCGGGGTGACCGCCCGGGTTCCCGGTTGGTCCGGGAGGGTGCGTCAGGCGCACCCGACTCGTAAGCTGTATCGGCCATCCACGCGGCTTACCGAGTGGCCCCGAACTGCCCTGATTCACCCCGAGTTGCCCTGCGCCGACGCAGTTCCGCCGCTCCCGCCCGACCGGAGACCCTCGTGCCCAGCCCCTACCGCGCCCTGTTCGCCGCACCCGGCAGCAAGGCCTTCTCCGCCGCGGGCCTCCTCGGCCGGATGCCGCTGTCGATGATGGGCATCGGCGTGGTGACGATGGTGTCGCAGCTGACCGGGCGGTACGGCCTCGCCGGTGCCCTGTCGGCCACCATCGCGCTCTCCGCTGCCGTGGCGGGGCCCCAGGTCTCCCGGCTGGTCGATCAGCACGGTCAGCGGCGGGTGCTGCGTCCGGCGACGCTGATCTCGCTGGCCGCCGGGGCAGCGCTGCTGTTCGCCGCGCATTACGGATGGCCGGACTGGGTGCTGTTCGTGGCCTGCGTCGGCATCGGGTGCGTGCCGAGCGTCGGGGCGATGATCCGCGCCCGCTGGGCCGCGCTGTACCGGGGGACGCCTCAGCTGCACACCGCGTACTCCTTCGAGTCCGTGATCGACGAGGTGTGCTTCATCTTCGGGCCGATCATCTCGATCGGCCTGTCCACGGCCTGGTTCCCGGAGGCCGGGCCGCTGCTCGCCGGCTGCTTCCTGGCGGCCGGTGTCTTCTGGCTGACCGCGCAGCGCTCCACCGAGCCCGCGCCGCATCCGCGCGAGAAGCAGGGCGGCAGCTCGGCCCTGCGCGCCCCGGGGCTTCAGGTGCTGGTGGCCACCTTCGTGGCGACCGGAGCGATCTTCGGATCCGTCGACGTGGTCACCGTGGCCTTCGCGGACGAGCAGGGGCACAAGGGCGCCGCGAGCGTGGTCCTCGCGCTGTACGCGGCGGGCTCCTGTGCGGCGGGCCTGGTCTTCGGGCTGTTGCGCTTCAAGGGGGCGCCGGAACGCCGTTGGCTGCTGGGCATATGCGCCATGGCCGTGAGTATGATCCCCCTCCTACTGGTCGGAAACTTGCCGTTTCTGGCCGTGGCGCTGTTCGTTGCGGGCATGGCCGTCGCTCCCACGATGATCACCACCATGTCCCTGATCGAAGAGCACGTACCACGCGCGCAACTGACCGAGGGCATGACCTGGGTGAGCACCGGGCTCGCGGTCGGGGTCGCGCTCGGCTCCTCCATGGCCGGCTGGGTGATCGACGCGGCCGGCGCGGACGCCGGGTACGGGGTTCCGGCGGTGTCCGGGGCCGCCGCGGTCGCGGTCGGTTTCCTGGGGTACCGCCGGCTCAGCAGGCCGGCTCCGCGTCGGGGAGGCACCGTTGAGCAGCACAGCGAGCGGGAAGAACGGCACGTGGCGTAACTGGGGCGGCAATGTCGCCGCCCGTCCCGCGCGGGAGGTCACTCCGGCCTCGGTCGAGGAGCTGTCCGCGGCGATACGCCGGGCCGCTGAGGACGGCCTGAAGGTGAAGGCGGTCGGCAGTGGGCATTCCTTCACGTCCATAGCCGCGACCGACGGTGTGTTGATCCGCCCTCAACTGTTGACCGGCATCCGCAACATCGATCGTGATGCCATGACCGTCACGGTCGAGGCCGGCACCCCGCTCAAGAGACTCAACATGGCCCTGGCGCGCGAGGGCCTGTCGCTCACGAACATGGGCGACATCATGGAGCAGACGGTCTCCGGCGCCACCAGCACCGGCACCCACGGCACGGGCCGCGACTCGGCCTCGATCGCCGCCCAGATCACGGCGTTGGAGCTGGTGACCGCCGACGGGTCGGTGCTCACCTGTTCCGAGAAGGGGACCGATGAGGAACGCGCGGTCTTCGCGGCCGCCCGGATCGGCCTCGGCGCGCTCGGCATCGTCACCGCGATCACGTTCGCCGTGGAGCCGACCTTCCTGCTCGCCGCGCGCGAGGAGCCGATGCCGTTCGACAGGGTCCTGTCGGAGTTCGACGAACTCTGGGCCGAGAACGAGCACTTCGAGTTCTACTGGTTCCCGCACACCGGCAGCACCAACACCAAGCGCAACAACCGCAGCGCGGGCCCGGAGAAGCCGGTGGGCCAGGTCGCGGGCTGGTTCGAGGACGAGTTCCTCTCCAACGGCGTCTTCCAGGCGGCCCAGTGGGTCGGCCGCGCGGTGCCCGCGACGATCCCGACGATCGCTCAGATCTCCAGCAGGGCACTGTCCTCGCGGACCTACACCGACATCCCCTACAAGGTCTTCACATCGCCGCGCCGGGTGCGCTTCGTGGAGATGGAGTACGCCGTTCCGCGCGAGGCCGTCGTCGAGACGCTGCGCGAACTCAAGGCCATGGTCGAGCGCTCCGGCCTGCGGGTCAGCTTCCCCGTCGAGGTGCGCACCGCCCCGGCCGACGACATCACCCTGTCCACCGCGTCGGGCCGCGACAGCGCCTATGTCGCCGTCCATATGGTCAAGGGCACGCCGTATCAGCGGTACTTCACCGCGGCCGAGCGGATCTTCACCGCGCACGAGGGGCGGCCGCACTGGGGCAAGGTGCACACGCGCGACGCCGAGTACTTCGCCCAGGTGTATCCGCGCTTCGCTGAGTTCACCGCGCTGCGGGACCGGCTCGATCCCGACCGCCTGTTCCAGAACGACTACTTGCGCAGGGTGTTGGGGGCGTAGCCGACGCGACGTACAGGCGAAATCCATTCGTTCCGTTTCTGCGGATTGCGTGAAGTACGCCACGTTCAAGATCGGCGAACCGCTCAACGGACGGCCGGGTCACGCTTCTTGCCAGAAGTTGGACGGCGCGCCAATCCACGCACGTGGCCCAAATGGAGTACTGTTGCGAGCCCTGGGTCCGGTCTCCCGCCAGGGCGTCCGCGACCTTCAAGGACCGCCGGGAGGGGGCTAGTTGCACAGGGTGACGGAGTTGGTCACTTAGCGTTGCGAATAGGTAACCGTGCCATAACGGCGATCCAGGGCCCGCGCCCGACACGCCGGGCAACTCGGCAAGGTTGTGGCAGGCTGCACCCGGGCAGGCCACACTCGACTAGCGGAAGCAGCGACGCACGTGACGTCGGCAGGCACCACCCGGGAGGTCCCCATGCCCGAACTGCGTGTCGTGGCCGTCTCGAATGACGGCACACGGCTGGTGCTCAAGGCTGCCGACGCGACGGAGTACACCCTTCCGATCGACGAGCGGCTGCGCGCCGCCGTGCGCGGCGACCGGCCGCGCCTCGGTCAGATCGAGATCGAGGTGGAGAGCCATCTCCGCCCCCGTGACATCCAGGCGCGTATACGCGCTGGTGCCACCGCGGAAGAGGTCGCCCAGCTCGCCGGCATCCCCGTCGACCGTGTACGCCGCTTCGAGGGCCCCGTGCTCGCCGAGCGTGCCTTCATGGCCGAGCGGGCCCGCAAGACCCCCGTCCGCCGCCCCGGTGAGAACGCCGCGGGGCCGCAGCTCGGCGAGGCCGTCCAGGAGCGGCTGCTGCTGCGCGGCGCCGACAAGGACTCCGTGCAGTGGGACTCGTGGCGCCGGGACGACGGCACCTGGGAAGTGCTGCTGGTCTACCTGGTGGCCGGCGAACCGCACTCGGCGAGCTGGACGTACGACCCGCCCCGGCGGCTCGTCCAGGCCGTCGACGACGAGGCGCGCTCGCTGATCGGTGAGTCCGACGACCTCGCCGCGCCGGAGCCGAGCTTCCCGTTCGTGCCGCGCATCGCCCGGCTCCCGCGCGAGCGTTCGATGGACCGCGCCCTGGAGACCGCACGGCCGAGCCTGCCCGCCCCGACCCCCGAACCGGTCGAGGAGACCGCGGAGGAACGGGACTCGCTGACCAGCCTGCTGGAGGCGGTGCCCAGCTTCCGCGGTGACCTGGTGGTGCCGGAGCGCCCGGCCGAGCCGGAAGTGGAGGAACCTCCCGCCGAACCGGCCGCGGAGGAGCCGCCCGCCCCGGCCGCCTCCGCGGGATCCGCCTACGCGGACGTCCTCATGCCCCGCTCCGTCGGCAGCCACCGTGACCGCCTCATCGGCGCCACGGACCGCCAGGCCGAAGCGGACGGCGTCCGCCCGGGCCGCCGAGCCGCCGTCCCGAGCTGGGACGAGATCGTGTTCGGCACGCGCAGGAAGAAGCAGGAGTAGCAGGAGTAGTCGGTCGTACGGCTGTGGACGCGGCCGTACGAGGATGAGGGCCGCGTCGGCTTCGACGCGGCCCTCATGCCGTTCCGGCGCCGCCCGCCCTACTGCGGGTCCGGCCCCACGGCCACCGGACGCGACGGATCCGACGACCACTCCGACCACGAGCCGACGTACAGCGCCGCCGGGATGCCCGCGACCGCCAGCGCCAGCACCTCATGGGCGCCGGAGACGCCGGAGCCGCAGTACACGCCGACGTCCGTGCCCTCGGACGCGCCCAGCGCCTTGAAGCGCGCCGCGAGTTCCTCGGCGGGCAGGAAGCGGCCGTCCGCGGCGACGTTGTCGTTCGTGGGCGCGGACAGGGCGCCCGGGATATGGCCGCCGACCGGGTCGATCGGCTCGACCTCGCCGCGGTACCGCTCCCCCGCGCGCGCGTCCAGCAGCACCCCGGACCGGGCGAGCGCCGCGGCGTCGTCGGCGTCGAGCAGTCCCGTCGCCCCCGGCACCGGCTCGAAATCGCCCTCCGCCGGAGTCGGGACGGATGTCTCCAGCGGCCCCTCCCAGGTCGGCAGTCCGCCGTCGAGGACCCGTACCTCCGGGTGCCCCGTCCAGCGCAGCAGCCACCACGCACGGGCCGCCGCCCAGCCCTGCCCGCCGTCGTACACGACCACCGGCGTCCCGGACGACACGCCCGACCGGCGCATCACCGCACCGAATCCGGCCAGGTCCGGCAGCGGGTGACGCCCGCGCGAACCGGGCGTGGAGGCCAGTTCCCGGTCCAGATCGACGTAGACCGCGCCGGGGATGTGCCCGGCCTCGTAGGCCTTCCGGCCGTCGAACGGGGGCTCACCGGATGCCTTGGCCAGGGTCAACTGCCAGCGGACGTCGAGCAGCACCGGCGGGTTCTCCCCCGTCAGCGCGCCCGCGAGTTCGGATGCGGAGATGATGGCGTTCATGGCCACCATCCTTGCGCACGGGGTGGCCGCATCGCCCGGCTCCGGATACTCTGCCCGCCGGACAGGCCCGATCACGAGGCGTACGGGATCGGGCACATGCTGTACAGCCGATCGACATCCGTCGGCAATCGCACGGAAACGGGCGGTAAATCGCACACCGGGCATCCTCCGGGCACCGGCCGCCGTGCGCGGCGTGCCCGCAGCGCGCGCGGCCACGGGTGGTGCGAGCATCGGCACGGGGGGCGGGGGACAGCGGAAGCGACACGGCCACCACGAGGGGCCGAGGAGAGAGTGACGATGACCGAAGCACGGGGGTCGGCCGGCCCGAACGGCGCGACGCACGCCCGGCACGCGCCCGGCACGCCCTGCTGGGTGAGCTTGATGGTGCACGGGCTTGCCGCGACCGAGGAGTTCTACGGAGCGCTTTTCGGCTGGGAGTTCCAGCCCGGCCCCCAGCAACTCGGCCCCTATGTGCGGGCTCTGCTCGACGGCCATGAGGTGGCCGGTATCGGCCAGTTGCCGCCCGACCGCCACCTCCCCATCGCCTGGACGCCCTACCTCGCCTCGAACGACGTGGACCTGACCGCGGAGACGGTACGGCTGTGCGGCGGCACCGTCGGGGTGGGTCCGCTGGACGCCGGCGACGCCGGCCGGATGGCGATCTGCTCCGACCCCGCCGGCGCCGTCTTCGGCATCTGGCAGACGGCCGCCCACCTGGGCACCGCCGTCACCGGCGTGCCCGGTACCCCCGCCTGGAACGAGCTGCTGACCTTCGAGTCCGTGAACGTCGCCAAGTTCTACGAGACCGTGTTCGCCTACGAGGAGGAGCCCGAGGTCTCCGCCGACTTCGACTACGTCACCCTGCGCACCGACGGCCGCCCGGTGGCCGGCATCCACGGCGTCGGCCACGCCCTGCCCCGGGACCGGGGGCCGCACTGGATGACGTACTTCGAAGTCGCCGACGTGGAAGAGACGCTGGACCGGGTCGTCGGCCTCGGCGGCCATGTCCTGCGGCCGGCCCACGACAGCGCCCACGGCCGGGTGGCGACGGTGGCGGATCCCGAGGGAGCCCGGTTCTCGGTCATCGAGAACCCGCGCTGACGACGGCCGAGGGCCGGGCCCCGGCTCAGGCCGGCTGCACCGGGAGGACGTCGGGTGAGAGGGCCGCGGCCCGTGCGCTGGCGGCCGTCATACGGCGCCGGTGGTGGCGGCGGCACAGGACCTCGTAGCCGACGGCGTCCGCCTGGTTGACGTCGCCGACGACCACCTGGGCGCCCTCGACGACCATCGCGCCGCCTATCGTGCGGGCGTTGTGGGTGGCGCGGGCGCCGCACCAGCACAGGGCCTCGACCTGGAGCACCTCGACCCGGTCGGCGAGTTCCACCAGGCGCTGGGAGCCGGGGAACAGCTTGCTGCGGAAGTCGGTCGTGATGCCGAAGGCGTAGACGTCGAGTCCCAGGTCGTCGACCACGCGCGCGAGCTGGTCGATCTGCTCGGGGGTGAGGAACTGAGCTTCGTCGGCGATGACGTAGTCCGCGCGGCCGCCCCGGGAGAGCCGGTCGACGACGTAGGTGTACAGGTCCGTGCCGTCCTCGACCTCCACCGCCTCGGTGACCAGGCCGAGCCGCGAGGACAGCTTGCCCTCGCCCGCACGGTCGTCCCGGGTGAAGATGATGCCCTGCAGACCACGCGCCGAACGGTTGTGCTCGATCTGGAGAGCCAGCGTCGACTTCCCGCAGTCCATCGTTCCGGAGAAGAACACCAGCTCGGGCATGTTGAGTTGAGCACCTTTCGGTGAAGCTATCGGTCGTGCGGTGACGGGCGGTTCGGGGCGGGCAGGCGTCAGGAGCGTACTTCGAGCAGGGGGACCAACTGCTCGGCGGGGGTCATCGAACCGTGGTTGCCGACCATCAGCGACTCCTTCGGCTCCCGCTCGGACGCGATGATCAGGACGTCGTCCCGCGCGGCCGCGATCACGTCGCCGAGCCTGCGGTACACCCGCTCGTCGATCCGCGGCCCGAACCAGCCCGCCGCGATCGCCTCCTCCCGGGAGGCCACCCAGAACTGCTCGCCGAGCACCTCGCGCCAGCAGGTCAGGACGTCGTTCGCGGCGCCGGGCACCGCGTAGACGTGCCGCGCCCGGCCCTCGCCGCCCAGCAGGGCGACGCCGGCGCGCAGCTCCCAGTCCTCGTCGAAGTCGATGCGGTGCTCCTCGTCGAAGAGCACGTCGATCATGCCGTGGTCGGCGGTGACGTAGAGCGCGGTGCGCGGCGGGAGCTGCTCGGCCAGACGCTGGACGAGCCGGTCGACGTACATGAGCTGGCCGCGCCAGGCATCGGAGTCGACGCCGAAGCGGTGGCCCGCCCCGTCGAGCTCGGCGTAGTACGTGTAGACCAAGGAGCGGTCGCCCTTGGCCAGTTGCTCGGCCGCGAGGTCCATGCGCTCCTCGCCGGACAGCCGCCCCAGGAACGTTCCTCCACTGAGCGCGACCCTGGTCAGCGGGGTGTTCTCGAAGGTGGGCGACGACACCTGGGCGGCGTGCACACCCGCCTGGTGTGCCAGTTCGAAGACGGTGGGATACGGCTGCCAGGCACGCGGCGGTGTCCACGGGTTCCAGCGCAGCTGGTTCATCAGCTCGTCGGTCTCCGGGTTGCGCACGGTGTACCCGGGCAGGCCGTGGGCGCCCGGCGGCAGACCGGTGCCGATGGAGGCGAGGGAGGTCGCGGTGGTCGCCGGGTAGCCGGCGGTGATCGGGCGTCCGGTGCCGCCGCGCGAGCTGCTCAGCAGCGACGTCATGAACGGCGCGTCCTCGGGGTGCGCCCTGAGCTGCTCCCAGCCGAGGCCGTCGATCAGGAAGACGCAGTTCCGGTCGGCGGGGCTGAGCTCGCCGATCGCGGCGGTCATGCCGGGTACGGACATGCCGGCGGCCAGCGTGGGCAGGAGGTCGGCGAGCGAGCCGCTGCCGTACTCGGGGGGAGGCGCGGAGTCGACGGCGAGGGGTTCCGGGTGGGAGTCCCAGGTGGTGGGCTGGATCATCTCAGCGGGTGATGTCCGCGGTCGCTTCGGAGAGCGCCTGTGCGAAGGCGAGTGCCTGGCGCACCGTCTCCGGGCCGTCGCCGGCCTCGCTGACGCGCAGGCTGAGGTCGTCCGCCGTGGAGTTGCCCGTGTAGCCGTGGTCGGCCTCGCAGTTGGGGTCGCCGCAGGCGGCGGGCTCCAGGTCGATGCGGGAGACGGCGCCCCAGCCGATGGTGAGGACCACCTCGCGGGGCAGCGTGCCCACGGTGTACTGCTCCGGGTTGGCGACGACGCGGCTGAGCACGACCGAGGAGATCCGGCCGAGCTTGACCGACTCCGTCGAGGTCGTGGCGTACGGCGTCGGGGAGGTGCTGTCCGCGGCCTGCTCGTCGGTGTGGCTGACGATGAAGCGGTTGCCGGTGAGGACGAGGACGGTCACATGCCGCCGCACCTCGTTCTGGTCGAACGTCGTCTCCTGGTGGACCAGGTACGACCGGATGGGCTCGCCGCCCACGGCGGCCTCCACCGCCTCGGCCACGAGGGCCGGGTAGTAGCCGCTGCGTTCGATCGCCGCACGCAGCCCCTGGGTCGTCGTACTGGTCTTGGCCATGATGCCCATCCTACGGGGGCGCACTGACTGCGAGGCACCGCTCACGCGGGTCTCACCACGGTTCCGTGCCGGTTCAGTAGGTGGGGAGGGTGCGGGGGCCGAGGTCGTCGCGTGCGGGCGGTGGTGCGAGGCGTACGGAGGCGCCGAGCACGCTCAGGCCGTGGGTGGCGACGACGACCGGTTCCAGGGTGACCGCGACGACCTCCGGATGGTCGTCGACCAGGCGCGACACCCGCAGCAGCAGTTCCTCCAGGGCAGGCGTGTCGACGGGGGTGGAGCCGCGCCAGCCGAACAGGAGCGGTGCCGTCCGGATCGATCGGACGAGCGAGGTCGCCTCACGGTTCGTGACCGGGATCAGCCGGTGCGCGGTGTCCCCGAGCAGCTGGGAGGCGGCTCCGGCGAGCCCGAAGGACAGCACGGCCCCGGCCGCCGGGTCGATCACGGCCCGTACGACGGTGTCGACGCCGCGCGGTGCCATGCTCTGCACGACCGGCCTGAGCTCCTCCGGCTTCCCGAACAGCGCGGTCAACTCGGCGTACGCCCGCCGCAGTTGCTCCTCGTCCGCGAGATCGAGCCGTACGCCGCCGAGGTCGGCGCGGTGGCGCAGGTGCGGGGCGGTGGCCTTGAGGGCGACGGGGTAGCCGAGGGTGCGGGCGGCGTCGGCGGCCGCGTCGGGGGTGGGGGCGTGCAGGGCGCGGTGCACCTGGATGCCGTACTTGCCGAGCAGGTCGCAGGTCTCGTCGGTGCCGAGGGTCAGCCCCTGCCCGCGCGCGAGCAGCCCGTCGATCAGCCGGACCGCGCCCTTCTCGTCGATGTCCTCGTACTCGGGCACCCGGCCGGGGTCGGCCGCCTCGCGCCGCCACTGGGAGTACTTCACGGCTTCGGCGAGGGCCCGGACGGCACGCTCGGCGGCGGGGTAGGCCGGGATGAGGCGGGGGGTGTCGTCGGAGGTGTCCGACTGGTCCGGTGGTGTCTCGGCCGGGAAGTCCAGGGGGCGGAACGGGTGGGCGCGGGTCGCGGTGCCGGACGCCTTCGGGCGGGCCTGTGGTGCGGTGCTGGCCGCGGCCGACAGTGCCTCCGCGAGCCCGCCGAGCTCGACGTGCACCACCAGCACCGGCTTCCCCGGTACCCGCTCGGCCGCCGACCGCAGGGCCTCCGCCAGCTCGGCGTCCCCCGTCGAGGCGTCTCCGATCGCGGGGATCGCGGTGACGACGACCGCGTCGCAGGTGTCGTCGGCCAGGGCGCGCGACAGCGCCGCGTGGAAGTCCGCCGCCGACGCCCCGGTCGTCAGATCCAGCGGCGGCAGCGGCCGCAGCCCCTCCGACAGACAGGCGTCGTACGTCAGCAGGCCCAGCGACTCGGAGTTCCCCAGGATCGCTACGCGCGGCCCGGCCGGCAGCGGCTGGCGGGCGAGCAGCAGACCCGCGTCCACCAGCTCGGTGATCGTGTCCACCCGGATCACGCCGGCCTGCCGCAGCAGCGCGGACACCGTGGTGTGCGGCAGCCGCGTGGCCCGGACGGCGTGCCCCTGCGGTGCCGCACCGCCGTGCCGGGCCCCCTGCACCACGACCAGCGGCTTCGCCGCCGCAGTTCGCCGGGCGAGGCGGGTGAACTTGCGCGGGTTGCCGATGGACTCCAGGTACATCAGGACGACGTCGGTGTCCGGGTCGTCGTACCAGTACTGCAGGACGTCGTTGCCGGACACGTCGGCTCGGTTGCCGGACGACACGAAGGTCGACACACCGGTGACGCCGGTCACCCCGCCGCCCCGGCGGTGCAGCCGGGACAGCAGCGCGATCCCGATCGCCCCGGACTGCGCGAACAGCCCGATGCGGCCGGGGCGGGGCATCTCGGGGGCCAGCGAGGCGTTCAGCCGTACGTCGGCGGAGGTGTTGATGACGCCGAAGGCGTTCGGGCCGATGATGCGCATGCCGTACGCACGCGCGTGCCGGACGAGTGCGCGCTGGCGCTCCCGCCCGTCGGGCCCGCTCTCGGCGTACCCGGCGGAGAGGACGACCAGCCCCTGCACGCCGTGCTCGCCGCACTCGGCGACGACCTCGGGGACGTACTCGGCCGGTACGGCGACCACCGCGAGGTCGACGTGCTCCCCGATCTCCGCCACGGAGCGGTGCGCGGGCACCCCGTCGAGTTCCTTGAGGTCCTGCGGGAACGCCTTGTTCACCGCGTACAGCCGCCCCGTGAACCCGGCGGCCCTGATGTTGCCGAGGACACCGCGGCCCACCCCGCCGGGCGAGCGGCCGACGCCGATGACGGCGACGGAGCCGGGCATCAGCAGCCGCCGTACGGACCGGGCCTCGGCGCGCTGCTCGCGCGCGTACTGCACGGCGAGTGAGCGGTCCGTCGGCTCCAGGTCGAACTCCAGGCGCACGACGCCGTCCTCGAAGCTGCGCTTCTGGGTGTACCCGGCGTCCGTGAACACCTTGATCATCTTGGTGTTGGCGGGCAGCACCTCGGCGGCGAAACGGCGGATGTCGCGCTCACGCGCGACCGCCCCGATGTGTTCGAGCAGCGCGGAGGCGACGCCGCGCCCCTGGTGGGCGTCCTGGACGAGGAAGGCGACCTCGGCCTCGTCGGCGGGTGCCGACGCGGGCATTCCGTCGGCGCCGATCCGGTCGTAGCGTACGGTTGCGATGAACTCGCCGCCCACCGTGGCCGCGAGTCCCACCCGGTCCACAAAGTCGTGGTGCGTGAAGCGGTGGACGTCCTTCGCGGACAGTCGCGGGTAGGGCGCGAAGAAGCGGTAGTACTTCGACTCGTCCGACACCTGCTCGTAGAAGCTGACCAGGCGCTCGGCGTCATCAACGGTGATGGGGCGGATGCGCGCGGTGCCGCCGTCGCGCAGCACCACGTCGGCTTCCCAGTGGGCGGGGTACTCGTGCCGGTCCGAGGCGCTCTGCATGGGGCCCAGGTTACGGCTCGCGTACGACAACGGCGCGAGGCAGCCTGTGAGGACGTTGCGTGGGGTCGAGGCCGCGACCCCACGGTCACCGAGGGAGGGGCGTTTTGTCTCTCCCGGCATGCTTCACGGGTGTGGGAAACTGGTCTAGACAACCCTGAACACCGAAGGGCAGCATCACATGGCTGAGCGCCGCGTCAACGTCGGCTGGGCCGAGGGCCTCCACGCCCGCCCCGCTTCCATCTTCGTCCGGGCCGCCACGGCCGCAGGTATCCCGGTGACGATCGCCAAGGCTGACGGCAACCCCGTCAACGCGGCCTCCATGCTGGCTGTCCTGGGTCTGGGCGCCCAGGGCGGCGAGGAGATCGTCCTCGCCTCCGACGCCGAGGGTGCGGACGTCGCCCTCGACCGTCTGGCGAAGCTGGTCTCCGAGGGCCTTGAGGAGCTGCCCGAGACGGTCTGAATGACCTGAGCGGGACTCCGCAGCAAGCGGTGAAGCCGCGTCCGCCTTTCCGGCGGGCGCGGCTTCGTCGTTTTCGAGCGGGCGGCTACGGGTTTCCGTACGGCGACCGACGGAATTTCGGCACCCGAAAAATGGCAGCGGAAATTCCCCGCCACCGAATATCTCTTCTTTGTATACGGCCCCCGTGTTAATGCCGCAGGCTCGGCATGTTTACGGGATGTTGCGAATTCCTCACACGCTCCGCGCGGTCACCGCCGGAGCCGAACCGCAGCCGGTGCGCGGAGGTCGCGCGCTCAGTGTGCAGCGCGGTGATCGCGCGGGCGCGTTCGCCGTCGCCGCGCGCCACCGCGTCCACGATCGCGCCGTGCTCGGTCCAGGACTCCACCGGGTCGGCCGGCGCCTCCACGGCGTACATCCAGGCGATCTTGTGGCGCAGCTGGGTCAGCATCGAGGTCAGGGCGGGGCTGCCGGAGGCCTGGGCGAGCGTCTCGTGGAACCAGCCGCCCAGGGAGCGCAGATCGTCGCTGTTCCCCCGCCTGGCCCGCTCCTGCCCCAGCCTGACCAGGCCGCGCAGGACTTTCAGATGGGCCTCGGTGCGCCGCTGGGCGGCCCGGGCGGCGCCGAGCGGCTCCAGGAGCGTGCGCATCTCCAGCAGGTCGACGGCCTCCTGCTCGGTCGGTTCGGCGACGCACGCGCCCGCGTGCCGCCGGGTCACCACGAAGCCCTCCGCCTCCAGGGTGCGCAGGG
>JABFVM010000313.1 GCA_013362785.1 Streptomyces sp.
GGCGGTGGCGGCAACTTCGGCATCGTCACGAAGTTCACGGTCACCCCGCACAGCGGCGACCAGATGGCCATCAGCAACCTGATCTTCCCCTACGACCGGATGGCCGACGTCCTCGACGGAGTCGCCCGCTGGCTGGTGGACGCCCCGCACACCATCGGCGGCGGCGCCTACGTCGTACAGCCCGACGCCGCGCCCGGCTCGGTGCCGCAGGCCAACGTCTTCCTCGCCTCCCGCGGAACGCCCACCGAACTCGCCGGTGAGGCGGCCCGGTTGCTGGCCCTGACCGGAGCGCCGCTCCAGCGCCAGGACGGCGTCATGACGTACCAGCAGCTCATGATGATGATCTTCGGCTGCGCCACCCTCACCGAGGACCAGTGCCAGCGCTCCGAGAAGACCCCGGCGGGCACGCTGTCCCGCCCGTCCTACGGCCTGGAGCGCACCCGGATGGGCAGCGCGCCGTACTCGGCGAGCGGCTGGGCGGACGTGATGACGGCCTTCGACGCGAACCGCAGGGCGGGACAGGCGCGTTACCTGGACTTCCACTTCTTCGGCGGCGCCGCCAACGAGGTGTCGCGCACCGCCACGGCGTACGTCCACCGCGACTCGCTCTTCTCGGTCAACTACCGGGTCCTGATCAACGACCCGGCCCAGGTGACCGACGAGGCCAAGGCGGTGGCGAACGCCTGGGCCGACAACGGCTTCGCCACGATCGACCCGCTGTCCAACGGCGAGACCTACCAGAACTGGATGGACCCGTCCCTGAAGGACTGGAAGGCGTCGTACTACGCGGAGAACTACGCCCGGCTGACCCGGATCAAGACGAAGTACGACCCGAACCGGTTCTTCTGCTTCCCGCAGTCCATAGGCGCCGCGTGAAAACCCCGTGGGGCCGCCGGACAACGGGGTCCGGCGGCCCCACGGGGCGACTGCCGTATCGGCTGTGTCAGCTGTTCGGGCTCAGGGCCTACGGCCGTACCAGCCGACCAAGCGGTCGATCGCCGGTGCGTCCTCCGGGACGTCCACGACGGGGCCGAACGGCACCTGGCCGCCGCGCGGTTCACGGGGCACGGCCCGCTGCATGGCGGCCAGCGGAGCGGCCAGGACGGCCTCGTCCCACTCGGGGCTCTGGTCGGTCGCCTTGGCCAGGTCCCAGGTGTGCAGCACGAACTCATTGGTGTAGATGACCGCGGCGACGGCGCCGGGGACGGGCCCCCAGGGCAGCCCGATCTCCCGGCCCAGGACCGCGGGGTCCGACCAGACGGACCGCAGTTCCTTCGTCCCGGCGGCCCAGGCCTCGGCCCAGGCGCCGTCGGCGACGTCCTCGGCGAAGTGCGGAACGGCGAAGAACTGCCCGCCGGCGCCGATCACGGCGACCCTGCGGAGCACGGAGACAAGGTGATTGGACAGTTGGCGTACCGAGTAGTCAGGACACGGCGTGGTGCCGTCGTAGTCCTCGGGCCGCACGGCGGCGAGCACGTCGCCGGCCAGGTCGACGGCCTTGAAGAGACCGCCCAGGGGGTCGGCGAAGGGCGGGGTGGCAGGGGTGTTCGCAGGGTTGGTCATGCCGTCGAGTCTTCCGGTCAAACAGGCCACCCTCCGGCCTCTTTTCCCGCGCCTTCTTCCTCTTTCCTCGAAAGGCTGATCACAGATGCGAGCTGACCGATTGGTGGCGGCTCTGCTGGTCCTCCAGGCGCGCGGCCGGGTGACCGCCGCGGAGCTCGCCGCCGAGCTGGAGATCTCCGAACGCACCGCACGCCGCGACCTGGAGGCCCTGATCGCCTCCGGCGTCCCCGTCTACGCCCAGCGCGGCCGGGGCGGCGGCTGGCGCCTGGTCGGCGGAGCACGCACCGACCTGACCGGGCTCACCTCGCCGGAGGTGCAGGCACTGTTCCTGGCCGCGGGCTCGTCCGGCGCCTCCCCCGAACTGCGCTCGGCGCTGCGGAAGTTACTGCGCGCCGTGCCGGAACCGCTGCGCCCGCACGCCGAGGCGGCCTCCCGGGCCCGGATCGTCGACGAGCTGGACTGGTCGCGCACCGCAGTGAACGCGGGCGGCCCGCACCATACGGCCCTGGAGCGCGCGGTGCTGGACGGCCGACGGGTCCGCCTCGGCTACGCCCGCCCCGGCGACGAACCGCACGAACGCACCGTGGACCCGCTCGGCCTGGTCCTCAAGGCGGGCCACTGGTACCTGGTGGCCGACACCCCGGACGGGCTGCGCTCCTTCCGGCTGGGCCGCGTCATCTCGGCGGAGCCCACGGACGAGCCGGTCCGCCGTCCCGCCGACTTCGATCTGGCCGCCGCCTGGCGCTCGCTGGCCACCCGGCTGGAGGACCGCCTGCTGGCCGCGACGGTCGTCGCACACGCCGACCAGGACGCCCTGCCGCTGCTCCAGCGGCTGTTCGACGGGCGGTTGAGCATCGGCCGGCTGCTGCCGGACGGACGACGGGAGATCGAGGCCGCCGGACCGTCCGTGGAGGTGCTGGCCGCACAACTGGCCGGTCTGGCGGACCGGGTGGAGGTGGTGGGCCCACCCCTGGCACGCGCCCACCTGGCCCGCCTCGGCCGCGCCCTCACCGCCCGCTACGAGCAGTTCGAGGAGGCGACAACCGCGTAGAGGGGCATAGCCACTTTCCTCTAGGTACCTACTATACGAAGGATGCTAACGTCGCAGACATCGCGCGAAAGCGCCCCAGCTCCTCCTTGAATCCACCTGTTTGTCCACGACTTTGGGAGTTCTCATGATCGTTGTCACCGGAGCCTCCGGAAACGTCGGCCGTCCGCTCGTCGAGGCG
Organism: Streptomyces sp.; assembly: GCA_013362785.1. Lineage (GTDB taxonomy): Bacteria > Actinomycetota > Actinomycetes > Streptomycetales > Streptomycetaceae > Streptomyces. The sequence goes on from JABFVM010000313.1 coordinate 2,793, forward strand.
CTCGCCGCAGCGGGCGAGAAGGTCACGGCCGTGTCCCGCAATCCCCTCACCCACGACCTCCCGGAGGGAGCGCGGCATATCCGCGCCGACCTCGCCGATCCCACCACCCTTGGCCCCGCCCTGGACGGCGCCGAGGCCCTGTTCATCCTGCTGGCCGGCGAGCTGCTCGGCGGCGGCGCCCCCGCCGTCGACGTCCTGGCCGCCGCCAAGGAGGCCGGCGTCCGGCGCGTGGTGCTGCTCTCCTCGCAGATCAACGGCACCCGCCCCGACGCCCTCTCGCACGGCAGGCTGCGGGAGTTCGAGGAGGCCGTACGCACCTCGGGCCTGGACTGGACGATCCTGCGCCCGGGCGGCTTCGCCTCCAACGCCTACGCCTGGATCGAGACCGTCCGCACCCAGCGCGCGGTGATCGCCCCGTTCGCCGACGTGGCGCTGCCCGTCGTGGACCCGGCGGACATCTCCGAGGTCGCCGCCGTCGTCCTGCGCGACGAGGGCCACGCCGGGCAGACCTACGAGCTGACCGGCCCCGCCGCCGTCACCCCGCGCGAGCAGGCCGCCGCGCTCGCCGAGGCCATCGGCGAGGAGGTGGGCTTCGTGGAGCTGACCCGTGAGCAGGCCCGCGAGCACATGGCGCGGTTCATGCCCGAGCCGGTGATCGACGGCACCCTCGACATCCTCGGCGAGCCGCTCCCCGCCGAGCAGCGCGTCAGCTCCGACACCGAGCGCGTCCTCGGCCGCCCGGCCGGCTCCTTCGCCGGATGGGCACAGCGCAACGTGCACGCCTTCAAGTGACGCCCAGGGACTGTCCGGCGGATCAGCAGCCGACGGCCACGGCCGCAGACGCGCGTGTCGAAGCCCGCGCCGCCGACATGAGCCGCCGAACAGTCCCTACACCCCCGAACAGCCGCGGCGCCGGCGAGTAACGCCCCGCCGCGGCCCCGGCACCGCCCCGGATCCGGAATCCCCCGTACGGGTCCGGGGCGGGCCATCCCCACGAGCCGACGCAGGGCCGAGCAAGCCCGACCGACGCAAGCCCGAACGACGCAGGGAGAGCTCCATGGAAGCCGCACCCACGGACGCCGCGCCCATGGAGGCCACGGCCACGGACGCCGCACCCATGGAAGCCGCAGCCACGGACGCCGCGACCGCTACGGCGACCCTGCTCCACCTCACCCGTCAGGCACCCCCGACCGACCCCGACCAACTGGCCGACTGGCTGGACGCGACGGCCGCCCAGCTGGGCGCGACCCTCACCCACCTGACGGTCCTGTGCACGACCCTCCGCGACGCGACGCCGCACAGCTTCCACCACCCCCAACTGGCTGCCTGTGCCGACCACTTGAGCCAGGCGACGGCGACCTGGAACCAGCTCCAGGCCGACCGCACCTGCCCCGGAGTCATGTGACCGTCCGCCGCAGCACCCTGGGCCTCAGCCCAACCCCCAGGCCCGCCCCATCCGATACGCCGCGCACAGGTTCACGTCGAGCAGATACGCCCCGGCACTCCCGCACTGCTCACTCCCGCTGCCCGGATCGACGGGCTGCCCGTGCCCCATCCCGGTGACGCTGTACGTCTCCACGACCGCACGCCCGCCCGCGTCCCGGAAGACCTGACGCGGATATCCGGAGACGCTGTCGCTCACGTCGGCCACCTGGTCGGCCCCCTGCACATCGGTCCACTGCCTCATCAGGTCGGTCATGTTGACGGGCTTCACGGTGTAGTCGGCCGTGCCCTGGAAGGCGACCAGGGTGGGCCAGGGCCCGGAGTACCCCGGCCGGGCCGCCCGCACCCGGTCCCCCCACTGCTTCGGGCTCTGCGTCGCCCCGACGTACATGCACACATACGGCGACCCGGCGGCCTGCGCACACCCGTAGGGCAGCCCGGCGACGACGCCGCCCGCCGCGAACCTCTCCGGATACGCCGCCATCATCACGGCCGCCATCCCGCCCCCGGCGGACAGCCCGGTGACATACACCCGCGCCCCGTCACCCGAGACGTCCACGAGCTGCCGCTCGGCCATCTGCGCCACCGACGCGGCCTCGCCCTGCCCCCGCGCGATGTCCCCGCTCTGGAACCAGTTGAAGCAGGACGAGACGTTGTTGGCGCCCTGCTGCTCCGGCAGCACGACGGAGAACCCCCAACGGTCGGCGAGCTGCGTCCACCCACTGCCGACCCCGTACCCGGAGGCGTTCTGCGTGCACCCGTGCAACGCGACGACCACGGGCCGCCCGGCAGGCAGCCCATCGGGAACGTACCGGAACATCCGCAGCGCCCCGGGATTACTCCCGAACCCGACGACCTCCTGAACCGATGCGGCCACGGCCCGCCCGGGCATGAGGAAGGCGGCGATCAGGGCGCCGAGGAGGGCCACCAGGAGGGGGATACGACGACTCGCGGCTCTGGTCCGTGCGTTGGTCTGTTTCTCGGTCTGTGCGTTGGTCTGTGTCATGCCGAGGGACCGTAGAAGCCTGAACGACCCGTCGATATGGAGCGGGACAACACAACAGACGCGCCCGTCATGTGCCCCGCATGCCACGCGAGGGCGGCGCTGCGCCTACGGCGCCGCCGTCGGCCGCGACGTGGCACCGGCGCCGGCGTCGCCCCGGAACGACTCGTCCTTCTCCCACGCCCCGACACCGAGCTTCCCCGTCGTCCCGAGGTCGAGTTCCGGCACCACCGTCACCGGCTGGGCATCAGGCTTCGCCCACACGCGGACGTACGGCGCGTTCACCGGTTCGCCGAAGTTGGTGGTGTTCCGCCATGCCAGCGTGGCCTGCGCGGCCTCGCCCGGCTTCAGTACGACGGGCCGCGGGCTGCCGGCTCCGCTGAGGCCGGTGCTGATCGCGTCCGTGCCGTGCAGGATTCGCACGCCGTCGACGGAGTCGTGGTCCTCGTCAAGAAGTTCGAGCTTCGGGTAGCCGTCGAGCCGGTAGGGCCGGGTGCCGCAGTTGACCAGATGCAGGCCGACGGCGCGCAGCCCCATGGCGGCGTCCCCCTGGTCCGCGTAGAGATGGATCCCGGACGCGGGGCACGGGCCCGAGGCGGACGAGGCCTCATCGGCGGAAACGCTGCGCACCTTCTCCACCTTGACGTTCGCCACGCCCGACGCGTCCCCCATCGACGCCCCCAGTCCGGCGGTCCCCTTGACGGTCCGCCCCGGCCCGACCGAGGCGAGGGTCCGCTCCACGTGGTCGACGATGGTTCCGGAGGCGGAGAAGAACCCGAGGGTGACGGTGTAAGCGGCCTTCTTTGTCCCGCTGTTGGTGACCTCGAAGTCGGCGGAGAAATCGGCCCCGCAGCCGCTTCCGCTCCCCCAGGCGTACAGCCCGGTGACCTTCACATCGCCCCCGGCCGTCCCGTCGGGCGAGGGCAGGGGAAGCGACTTCGGCGTACCGGAGGCACGGCTGCCGCTCTGAGCGAACTCCGACGGACACAGCGCCTCGGCACGGACCCGCCCATCACCGCCCGGCGCGGCGCTCTCGGAGCCACAGGCGGCAAGCAGCAGAACACCGGCGAGGACGGCCGGAACGGCGGAAACGGCGGGAAGGGCGCGCAGGTTGGCAGGCATCACAGATCATTCTGAATGAACTGATCCACCAGGGACACATGGAATTCGCCATATCCGAGCCGCTCCCCGAGCGCCTGATAGCGGCCGTACTGCTCCTTGGTGAGGGGCATCCACAGCGCGAGCAACACCCGCAGGAACAGCCGGAAGCCGAGGTCGGGATCCACCTGCACGACGACCTGCTCCAGCGCCCGCGCCGCGGCGGCACCCGGTACGCCCTGCCAGTGCGGCTGAATGGTCCTCGACGACAACTCGCCTGCCAAGTCCCGCAGTTCACACAGCACCTCCTCCGCCAGCCCCGCCAGCTCCGCCCGCACCGGCCCAGGCACCGGACCGGGCCGGTAGGCGGGCGCGGTCTCCGCCAGCCGCTCCCGGCAGACCTCGGCGACCCGCTCCAGCCACTGCCGTATGCCGAGGCCGAAACGCTCGGGCCGGTAGCCGCAGTCATTCGCGGCCAGCCACAGGGTGGTGAGCGTGTCGTCGGACAGGGGCGAGGCGAGCAGCCGCGTCACGTCGTCCAGCAGAACGGCGGCCGCGCTGCCCGGGGACTGCTGGGCTCCATCGCATGTGACCGCGTTGCGCAGGAGCTCGTCCGCCGTGCCGTCGCACCAGTGCGAGAACCGCCCGGCGAGTTCCGAGAGCCCGAAGTCCCAGTCGCCGTCGCGCCGGGCCGGGTCGAGGGGCGGCCAGTCGATCTCCAGACCGTCGTACACGACCGCGTAGCAGTACTCGAAGGGGTCGCCGAGTTCGAGGAACCGGTCGTAGCGCGCCTTGTCGACCCGCACGGAGTGCGCCTTCAGGATCCGCAGCAGCAGCCGGAAGCCGAGATCCGCGCCGGCCTCGGCGACGGCCCGCCGCAGCACCGGGACGACATCCGGCCGCGGCACCGCCCGCGCCAGGTCCGCCTCGACGGCCGCGATCTCGGCGAGTACGGCGTCCCGCATCTCCGCCTCCACCAGCACGGGCCGACGCGGTCCGACGAACATGGTGCTCCGGTACTTGACGAAGCGCTTCGGCGGCTTCGGCGGCCGCGCCGGAAACGCCTCCGACCAGCCCCGAAGCCAGGACCGCACGCTCGCGCCCCCGGCGGCCGGATCGAACCGCTCCCCGTCGGCGGCCAGCCACAGCGTGCGCAGCATCCCGTCCGACAGCGACGACTCCAGCAGACTCCGGACATCCGCCCCGAGCTGTTCGTCCCCCTCCATGTCGCCCCCGGGCAAGGGCAGGGCATCCCCCGCCCGCCCGGCGAGTCCGCTGAGCCCGAAGTCGTCCTCGTACATCTCGTAGTACGGCTCGTCCGGCTGCGTAATCGTCCCCGCCCTCATCCCCCGTATTTCACGTCTCACGTCTCACGCTTCACGATTCCGGCATGACAAAGGCCCCGCTGCCCGGAGGCGGCGGGGCCCTTGCCCACATGGGTCAGGAGGTTCGGAAACCTCCAGATCGTGGAGATGGCGGGAATCGAACCCGCGTCCAACGGTGCAGAAACAGGGCTTCTCCGTGTGCAGTCCGCTGTGATTTTCTCGGCCCCGGCGATCACGCGAACAAGTCGCCGACGGGCCCAGTCACTGTTAGATTTCCCTCTTCACCCCGTGACCGGGATCAAGGTTTAGTTCCCTAGCTGATGCCAGGATCCGGGTCGGGAACAGCCCCGGGCTGACACTTCGCAAGTCGCTACTTAGGCAGCGAGGGCGAAGGAATCGCGCTTGGTATTGGCGATTATTTTTTGCGACATATGGTTTACGAGATCATTGCCGCTTCCTCGACACGCTTCCCCTGCTTGAACAGCCGCTGTCGAAACCGATCATCCCCATGTTGTTTTTTCAATCCCGCCGAAAAGATCCGACGGAGGCGTGCACCCGCTGTGAGGTGCGATGCCATCGTACGTGAACAACGAGCGACGATGCCACCGTATTCCTGGTGGCTACTCCCCCCGCTGCTTGCGCTTCGCCGCCGCGATCGCCCGGTCCGACTCCCGCCGGTCCTGCTTCTCCCGCAGGGTCTGCCGCTTGTCGTACTCCTTCTTGCCTCGCGCGAGAGCGATCTCCGCCTTCGCCCGACCGTCCTTGAAGTAGATGGCGAGGGGCACGATGGTGTGTCCCGTCTCCTGGGACTTGGCCTCCAGCTTGTCGATCTCCTCACGGTGCAGCAGGAGCTTGCGCTTGCGGCGCGCGGAGTGGTTGGTCCAGCTGCCCTGGTGGTACTCCGGGATGTGGGCGTTGTGCAGCCACGCCTCGCCCCCGTCGATCTGGACGAAGCCGTCGGTCAGCGACGTCCGGCCCTCGCGCAGCGACTTGACCTCGGTGCCCATCAGCACCAGGCCCGCCTCGTACGTGTCGATGATCGCGTAGTCGTGCCGGGCCTTCTTGTTCTGGGCGACGATCTTGCGCTTGCCGCCCTTCTCGCCGTCCCTGGACTTCGCGGCCGACCCGCCCTGCTTGGGCTGGGACTCCTTCGGTACGTACATTCCCTTGCTCATAGTGCCGTCCATTTTCGCACTACGGAGGGGGCGGACGGAAAGCCGATTTACGAGCCGTCCGACGGCTCACCGGACGACTCGCCCGACGACTCCCCCGACGACTCTCCGAGCCCGCTGAGAACCGTCTCGGCCCGCTCCAGGACCCCCCGCTCGGCCTCCAGGTCGGGGGTGATGCCCCGGCCGTCGACGGCCCGTCCGGAGGGGGTGCGGTAGTGGCCGACGGTCAGCTCGGCAACGGAGCCGTCGGGGAGGCGGCTCGGCATCTGGACCGAGCCCTTGCCGAAGGTGCGGGTGCCCACGACGACCGCGCGGCCGCGGTCCTGGAGGGCGCCGGTGAGCAGCTCGGCCGCGCTCATCGTGCCGCCGTCGACGAGCGCGACCAGCGGTCTGGCGGTGTCACCGCCCTGCTCGGCGTGCAGGGCGCGCTGGTCGCCGTCGACGTCGTAGGTGGCGACGAGACCGCCGTCGAGGAAGGCGGAGGCGGCGGTGACGGCCTCGGTGACCAGGCCGCCGGAGTTGCCGCGCAGGTCGAGGACGACGCCGGTGGCGGCCGGGGCCTGCCGTACGGCGGAGCGGACCGCGGCGCCGGCGCCCTTGGTGAAGGAGGAGATCCTGACGACGGTGATGCCGCCGGCGAGTTCTCGAACGGTGACCGAATCGGTGGACAGACGGGCCCGCTTCAAGGTGAGGTTCCACGCGTGCGTGCCGCGCTCAAGGCCCAGCGTGACGGCCGTACCGGCGGGGGCGTCCGTGGCGTCGCCGCGCAGTAAGGCGACGACGTCGGTGACCGGACGCCCGTCGACCTTCTGGTCGTCGACGCTGCGCAGCCGGTCTCCGGCGCGGATCCCGGCGACCGCGGCGGGCGACCCCGCCCGCACCTTGGTGACCTCGATACGGCCGCTGCGCTCGCGCCGCGCCCACAGTCCGACGCCGGTGTAGGCGCCGTCGAGGGCCTCCTCGAACTCCTCGTACTCACCCTCGGAGTACACGGCGCCCCAGCGGTCACCGCTGCGGCTGACCGCCCGTTCGGCGGCCTCCATGGGGGACTGGCCGGCGGCCATCGCCTCGGCGGCCACCTCGGCGATGTCCTCGTGGCCGCCCGCGGGGGTGGCCGAACGGGTGGCACCGGCCGGAGACTTCCGGTCGGAGACGGGCAGGGAGCCGGTCGCGGCACCGGCGACGAGCACGCTCGCGAAGACCAATGTCAGGGCGGCCCCGCGGCCGAAGCGGCGGGGCTGACAGAACAGGTCACGACCTGACATGCCGGTGAGTCTAGGACAACGC
>JABFVM010000581.1 GCA_013362785.1 Streptomyces sp.
GGGCCGCTCGTGGAGGCCCGCAACGCCCCCTGGTCTTCACCTGAGGTGTGCTCAGGAGACCTTCTGGGTGCTGATCCCGGCTACGACTTGACCTGTGCGGTCACTTCGTCCGAGAAGGTGGTCAGCCGGGTGTAGACACCCGGGAAACCGGCCTGGGCACAGCCCTCGCCCCAGGAAACAACGCCTGCCAGGACGCCCCCGATGATCAGGGGACCGCCGCTGTCGCCCTGGCAGGTGTCAACGCCGCCGGACGGGAGTCCGGCGCAGACCATGTCGGACTGCACGAAGTCCGAGCCGTAGGAGCTCGCGCAGCTTGAGTCGGCCACGGTCGGCACGGTCGCCGTCCGCAGCTGGTTGGAGGAGCTGCCGCCCGAGGAGGTGGTGCCCCAGCCGATGATGCGGGCGGTGGTGCCGGCCGCGTACACCCCGGTGTCCGAGGAGCCGACGTACGAGGCCGTCTTGTACGGCATCGACGTCGACAGCGTCAGCACGGCGAGGTCGTTGCCCTCGGTGGCGGTCGTGTAGTCCGGGTGGACCCAGATCTTGCTGACCTTGCTGACCGTACCGTCCGTGCCGTTGCGCAGATTGCGGCCACCGACGACCCGGACATTGCCGGCGGTCTCGTCGGCCATGCAGTGGGCCGCGGTGACGACCTTGGTGGGCGAGACCAGCGTGCCGCCGCAGAACTGGCTCTGCGAGGCGTCCGTGATCTGCATCATGAACGGGTAGGCGGTCGTGGTGGTGGTCGTACCACCCACGATGGGCTGGGGTGCGGCCTCAGCGGTGGGGGCGCTGAGCAGTGCGGCCGCGGCGGCGGCAACGGTCGCCGCGACGGCGGCGGTCTTGTTGGCACGGGTGAGCCCGAACATGAGACTCCTCATCAGGTGTTGCCGGTGGGGGGTCGCGCCCGGTGTGGGGGGTGTGCACGGGGGCCGCGGGACCGACCCCCGTGTGCCCGGGCGAGCGGCACACCCCAAAGCTAGGTCTCAGCAGTTCCAGTGCCCAATGAGGGAACCCCCTAAGGGAGTTGGGCAGGGAAAACCCTCGGTCGTGCCGTCCAAACCCCGCAGACCGACAAAGACGGGTGAACTCGACTCGCACGCCACGCCGAACACACATCGCCGGCACCGGAGCCAACCACGCCCGGTAGCCCGAACTCACCGCGCCCGGTACCCCGAACTCACCGCGCCCGGTACCCCGAACTCACTTCGCCCGGCTGCCCGAGCTCACCTCGCCCCGGCAGCCCGAAGTCACTTCGTACGGCGTCCCGCCGCCAGTCTGACGATGTCGACCCGCGATCGGATCCCCAGCTTCCGGTAGACCCGCGTCAGCGTCGCCTCGACCGTCTTGACGCTGATGAACAGCCGACCGGCGATCTCCCGGTTCGTCGCGCCCTCCATGACGAGCGCGGCGACCTGACGCTCCATCGAGGCGAGCCCCGCCAGCCCCTCCAGGCCGTCCGACGCGGGGACGGGGGCGGGGGCCGGTTCCGCGGGACGGGACTCGGCGGCCGACTCGGCCAGCCGCAGCCACGGCAGCGCCCGGCACCGTCGGAACAGCCGCGCCGCCTCGTCGTACGACGTCGGGCCGGGAACCCCGGTGCGCAGCTGGGCCAGGGCGAAGGCGGCCCGCGCCTCCTCCAGGCCGTGGCCCAGCTTGGCGAGCCGGTCCTGAGCCGACGTCAACTGGGCCACGGCGGCGTCCTGTTCGCCCCGCGCCGCACGCACCAGCGCCTCGGCCCGGTCGAGGACGGCCAGCACGCTCTCGCGGTCCAGCCGCCGCGCCTGCTCGCGCGTGACGTCGATGACGTCCTGCGCCTCCGTGAGCTCGCCGCAGCGCACCAGGGCCTCGGCGAGGTCGCCGTGCCAGCGGCCGCGGGCCGGGTCGGTGATGCCGAGGCCCTGCTCCACCTCGCGCACCCGGCGCAGCGAACGGACCGCCCCCTGCGCGTCCCCCGCCACCAGCTGGGCATGGCCGAGTGCGGCCAGGGCACGCGAGACGTACATCTGGTCGCCGTCCTCCTCGGCGTGTTCCACCGCTTCCCGGGCCAGCGCCAGCGCCCGGTCGACGTCCCCGCCCGCGGCCTCCGCGAGCGAGGTCAGTACCGCGGAGGCCACCTCGCCGATCCCGGTGTCACGGGCCAGCCGCAGGCTCTCGCGGGCCAGGTCGAGGGCGCGCCCGCAGTGGCCGGAGAGCAGTTCGGTCTCGGCGATGCCGCGCAGGAAGTGCACCTCGCTCTCCACCCACCCGTGCCGGCGCACCTCGCGCAGCAGCGCGGTGACCGCGGCCCGGGCCTCGGGGAGCTGGTCGCTCATGATCAGCCAGCGGAAGCGGGAGTAGCCGGCGCCGTTGTGATGGCAGGCCACCCTTGGGTCCTGGGGTTCCTCCAGCGCCCGGCGGATGGTCGCGGGGGCGTCCGGGTGGCCCATGAGGGTCTCGATCTGGGCCCGGAAGGCGAGCGCCATCAGCTCGGTGTACCGGTCGCCGGCCCGCGCGGCCAGCTCCGCCGAGTACGCGGCCTCCTCGCGGGCCTCGTCGAAGTCGCCCTTCACCAGCAGGGCGCGCCAGGTCAGCTGGTAGTGGACCACGGCGAGCAGCTTCGGGTCGTCACCCGCGTCGGCCAGCGCCTGCGGGAAGATCGCGTCGACCTCGTTCATCGCATGGCCCGCCGTTTCGATCACGGCGATCCAGGCCCGCACCCGCTCCGCGGGCACGGTCGTACGGGCGAGCACCTCGCGGGCGATGTCCCGGGCGAGGTCCAGCTCGCCGGCGGTGATCGCGTCGTCCACGGCCTGCAACCGCAGCACCTCCGGGCTCGGCGCACCGTCGGCCGGGGTATGCCGGGCGGCGAGCAGGCAGAGCTGCGCGGCCACCGAGGGCGCTCCCCGGTCCCGGGCCAGGGTGGCGGCCTCGGCGAGACGGGCGGCGACGTCCGGGTCGGTGCCGGTGGTCGCGAGGGCGAGGTGTCGGGCGCGCTCGATCGGGTCGGAGGCGGCCGTGGACAGCGCGGCGTGCGCGGCCCGGCGCTCCTGCGCGGGCGCCTCCGCGTAGAGCGCGGCGGAGACCATCGGGTGCGCGAACCGTACGGCGGGACCCTCGGGCTCGGTCGCCAGCAGCCCGAGTTCGGCGGCCTGGGCGGTCTCGGCCTCGGCGTTGTCCCGGCCGGCCGCGTGCAGCAGGGCCAGTGTGGGGCGGGCGCCGGCGCTCGCGACGAGCAGGGTGCGGCGGGCCTCGTCCGACAGCATCTCCAGGCGGTTCAGCACCAGCGCGCGCAGCGAGGTGGGCACCGGCAGCGGCTCGCCGGGGCGCGGCGGTGTGGGGTTCTCGGCGAGGGCGCGGCCCAGCTCCAGGGCGAACAGGGCGTTGCCGCCGCTGGTGCGGTGGATGTCCCGGACCGTGGAGCGGGGCAGGCCGGTGAAGCCGCGGTGGTCGAGGAGGGTGGACATCTGGGCCCGGGAGAGGGGGCCCAGCCGTACGGCGAGGGTGTCCGGCGGAGACGCGCGTAGATAGCGGTCGTACTCCTGGCCGTCGGTCCGGACCGCGAACAGCATCCGCACCGGGGTCTCGCCGAGGCGGCGGGCGGCGAAGCCGAGGAGCTCGGCGCTGGCCGGGTCTAGCCATTGGAGGTCGTCGGCGACGACGAGGACGGGGCCGCTGTCGGCGAGGGCGCGCAGGGCGGACAGTACGGCCAGCCGCAGGGCGAGGCCGTCGGTCTGCAGGGTGGACTCGCCGCGGCCGGTGAGTGCCGACTCCAGGGCGGTGAGCTGGGCGGCGGGGAGCCGCTCCGACACCTCCTCCAGGACCAGGCCGAGGAGGTCGGCCAGGGCGAGGAAGGGGAGATGGGATTCGGACTCCGTGGGCGAGCAGCGCAACACGGTGCGCGCGGCCTCGCCGTATTCCGTGGCCAATGCCCGCAGGACGGTCGACTTCCCAATTCCGGCAGGCCCGTGAAGCAGCACGCTGCCGCCCCGGCCGAGCTGCTCACGCGCCGCGCTGAACAGCTCCTCCCTGCCGATGACCTGGTCGGGGCGGCATCTCGCAGGCTCCTTGAAGTCCCGTCGCACGGTCACCGCTCCCCTCCGTGTGTCGTGTTCGGGCCAATATTAGGCAACGGATCTTTGAAATTCGGGCCACAGACATGGTGAGGCAAATAACAGCGCGGCAGCATGGGGAAATTCAAGGCCGGTCCGACCGAATGAGAATCGTCGCGGCGGGCCGCCGCGAGGCGAGGACCTGCGGTCCTACGGCAGCCACCCCGACCGGCGGGCCGCCGCCACCGTCTCGCCGCGGGTGTGCGTGCCCAGCTTGCGCATGGCCGAGCGCAGATAGCCCTTGACGGTCTCCGCCCGCAGCCCCAGCCGCTCGGCGGTCACCGCGTTCGTCGTGCCCGCCGCCACACACGCCAGCACGTCCAGTTCGCGGGGCGCCAGCTGGACGCCGCCGCGCCGGGGCCCGTCCGTCAGCAGGCCGCAGGCGGCCAGGAGCTCCGCGCGCAGGGCGGGGTCGGCGATCCGCGGGGCCAGGGCCCGCAGCGACGTGTGCGCCTCGCGGACCTGCTCCCACGCGGCACCCCGGCCACCCGCGGCGGGCGGCTCCGTCCCCGGACGGGCGCGGACCGAGTCGGCCGCCGCCAGCAGCCCGCTCACCTCCTCCCGCACCACCAGCGCCTGCTCCACGTCCCGTGCCGCCTCCACGGCCGCCGTCAGCGTGCGGTCGCCCAGCGGCTGGACCGTGCGCAGCGCGCCGTACAGGACTCCGCGCACCCGGCGCCGTACGACGACCGGGACCGCCACCACCGAGCACAGCCCCTCCAGGGCGACCGCCGCGTCGTACTCGTGGGTGATCTGCCGGGAGGCGGAGTAGTCGGTGACCGCGCAGGGGCGGGCGAGGGCGACGGCCTTGCCGCCCAGGCCGTTGCCGGCGGTCACCGTGAGTCTGCGCAGGGAGTCGGTGGCCGTGCCGTTCAGTTCGCTGATGCGCATCCGCGGGCCCCCGGACTCCACCAGGCCGCCGAAGGCGACCGGCAGCCCGGTCGAGCGGCGCAGGCGTACCAGCGCGCTCCCTATCTCCACCGTCGCGGCCGCGTCCACTGCCACATCTCCGCCCTTTCACCCTTGCTTCCCGGAGCGCACACCCCCGTTCGGGGGTAGTGAGACCCACGTCACGGATTACACGATGGCAGAGAGCCGCCCGGCAAGGTCCGGAAACCAGGAGGACAGATGACGACGGGGACGGAGCAGTTCCGCAGCGCGCGGGACTTTCTGTTGGAACACCGCGAGGACTACGCCACCGCCTACGAGGGCTTCTCCTGGCCCCGGCCCGACCGGTTCAACTGGGCGCTCGACTGGTTCGACGTGATCGCGGACGGGAACGACCGCACCGCCCTGCACATCGTCGAGGAGGACGGCAGCGAGGTCCGGGTGTCGTTCGCCGAGATGGCCGAGCGGTCCGCCCGTGTCGCGAGCTGGCTGCGTGCACGGGGCGTCCGGCCCGAGGACCGGGTCCTCGTCATGCTGGGCAACCAGGTCGAGCTGTGGGAGATCGCCCTCGCGGCGATGAAGCTGCGCGCCGTGGTCATCCCGGCGACGCCGCTGCTCGGCCCGGCGGACCTGCGCGACCGGGTGGAGCGGGGCCGGGTCCGGCACGTGCTGGTGCGGGCGGAGGACACCGGCAAGTTCGACGAGGTGCCCGGCCGCTACACGCGCGTCACCGTCGGCGGGGCGCGCGAGGGATGGCAGCCGTACGAGGACGCGTACGCGGCATCGGCCGACTTCACCCCCGACGGGCCGACCGCCGCCGACGACCCGCTGATGCTGTACTTCACCTCCGGCACCACCGCCCGCCCCAAGCTGGTCGAGCACACCCACACGTCGTACCCGATCGGCCATCTGGCCACCATGTACTGGATCGGCCTCAAGCCCGGCGACGTGCATCTGAACATCTCCTCGCCGGGCTGGGCGAAGCACGCCTGGTCCAACCTCTTCGCGCCCTGGAACGCCGAGGCGACCGTCTTCATCCACAACTACACGCGCTTCGACGCGGCCCGGCTGATGGCCGAGATGGACCGCGCGGGCGTCACCACGTTCTGCGCCCCGCCGACCGTCTGGCGCATGCTCATCCAGGCCGACCTGAGCGCGCTGCGCAACCGCCCCCGCGAGGCCGTCGCCGCCGGTGAGCCCCTGAACCCCGAGGTCATCGAGCGGGTCCGGGAGGCCTGGGGGGTGACCATCCGGGACGGTTTCGGCCAGACCGAGACCGCCGTCCAGGTCTCCAACAGCCCCGGCCAGCCCCTGAAGACCGGCTCCATGGGCCGCCCCAGCCCCGGCTTCCGCGTCGAACTCCTCGACCCGGTCTCCGGCGCGCCGGGCGCCGCGGAGGGCGAGATCGCGCTCGACCTCTCGTCCCGCCCGGTCGGCGTGATGACCGGCTACCACGGCGACGCCGACCGTACGTCGGAGGCGATGGCCGGCGGCTACTACCGCACCGGCGACATCGGTTCGCGGGACGCCGACGGGTACATCACCTACGTCGGGCGCGCCGACGACGTCTTCAAGGCGTCCGACTACAAGATCTCCCCGTTCGAGCTGGAGAGCGCCCTGCTGGAGCACGAGGCGGTGGCCGAGGCGGCCGTCGTGCCCGCGCCGGACGAGCTGAGGCTCGCGGTGCCGAAGGCGTACGTGGTGCTCGCGGAGGGCTGGGAGCCCGGCCCGGACACGGCGAAGGTGCTCTTCGAGCACTCACGGGAGGTCCTGGCGCCGTACAAGCGCGTGCGCCGTCTGGAGTTCGCGCCGCTGCCCAAGACCGTCTCCGGCAAGATCCGCCGCATCGAGCTGCGCGAGGCCACGGCCGCGGGCTCGGACGCCGAGTACCGCGAGGAGGACTTCCGGTGAGCACCGATTCGTCCGGGGCGTCTTACACACACGGCACGAGCGGGACCGCCCTGCTCGGCGACACGATCGGCGCCAACCTGGACCGGGCCGTCGCGGCCTGGCCGGACCGGGAGGCGCTGGTCGACGTGCCGTCCGGGCGGCGCTGGACCTACGCCCAGTTCGCGGCGGACGTCGACCGGCTGGCGTACGGGCTGGTCGCGAGCGGGGTCGCCAAGGGCGACCGGGTGGGCATCTGGGCGATCAACTGCCCCGAGTGGGTCCTGGTCCAGTACGCCACCGCCCGCATCGGCGCGATCATGGTGAACATCAACCCGGCCTACCGCACCCATGAGGTCGAGTACGTCCTCAAACAGGCCGGGATCTCGCTCCTCGTCGCCTCCCTGAGCCACAAGTCGAGCGACTACCGGGCGATGGCCGAGCAGGTGCGCGGCAAGTGCCCGCAGCTGCGGGAAACGGTGTTCATCGGGGACCCGAGCTGGGAGGCGCTGATCGCGCGGGGGACGCCGGTGCCGTACGCGGAACTGTCCTGCGACGACCCCATCAACATCCAGTACACGTCGGGCACGACGGGCTTCCCGAAGGGGGCCACCCTCTCCCACCACAACATCCTCAACAACGGTTATTTCGTGGGGGAGTTGATCGCGTACGACGAGCAGGACCGGATCTGCATCCCGGTGCCCTTCTACCACTGCTTCGGCATGGTCATGGGCAACCTGGCGGCCACCTCGCACGGCGCCTGCATGGTGATCCCGGCCCCGTCCTTCGATCCGAAGGCCACGCTGGAGGCGGTCCAGCAGGAGCGGTGCACCTCGCTCTACGGCGTCCCGACGATGTTCATCGCGGAGCTGAACCACCCCGACTTCGCGTCGTACGACCTCTCCTCCCTGCGCACCGGGATCATGGCGGGCTCGCCCTGCCCGGTCGAGGTGATGAAGCGGGTGGTCGCCGAGATGCACATGGCGGAGGTCTCCATCTGCTACGGCATGACCGAGACGTCCCCCGTCTCGCTCCAGACCCGCAGGGACGACGACCTGGAGCACCGCACCGGCACGGTGGGCCGGGTCCTGCCGCACATCGAGGTGAAGATCGTCGACCCGGCGACCGGCGTGACCCGGCCACGCGGCACCGCGGGCGAGCTGTGCACCCGCGGCTACAGCGTGATGCTCGGCTACTGGAACGAGCCCGACAAGACCGCCGAGGCCGTCGACCCCGGGCGCTGGATGCACACTGGTGACCTCGCGACGATGCGGGAGGACGGCTACGTCGAGATCGTCGGCCGCATCAAGGACATGATCATCCGGGGCGGCGAGAACATCTACCCCCGCGAGATCGAGGAGTTCCTCTACGCCCACCCCAAGATCGCGGACGTCCAGGTCGTCGGGGTGCCGCACGAGCGGTACGGCGAGGAGGTACTGGCCTGCGTCATCCCGCGCGACGCGGCCGACCCGCCGACGCTGGAGGAGCTGCGGGGCTTCTGCGACGGGCGGCTGGCGCACTACAAGATCCCGAGCCGGCTGCAGATCCTGGATGCCTTTCCCATGACGGTGTCCGGGAAGGTGCGGAAGGTGGAGCTGCGGGAGCGGTACGCCACGGGCGGCTAGTCCCGGCGCATGCAGACCCGGGGCCAGTGGTCGAGGCCGAGTTCTGCCTCGTGGGCGCGGATCTTCCGTAGTCCAGGGGTGAGCTCGGCCTCGTCCAGGACGCGGAAGCCGAGGCGTTCGTAGTACGGCGCGTTCCACGGGACCTCGGTGAAGGTGGTCAGGGTGAGAGCGGTCAGGTTCTCCTCGTGCGCGCGGTCGGCTGCGTACGCGAGGAGGGCCCGGCCGATGCGGCGGTGCGCGTGGTCCGGGTGCACCGAGACCTGCTCGATGTGCAGGGCACCGTCCACGGGCTCGCAGATCAGATAGCCGACCGGACGGTCACCGTCGTCATGGGCGACCCAGGCGCGGCCGGCCCGGCGGTAGTGCTCCAGGACGTCCAGGGCGGGCGGCTCGTCGTCGGCGATCGCCGCCATGCCGAGGTCGCGGAAGGCGGCTCCCGCGGCACGCTCGATGTCCTGGAGGGCGGGGAGTTCGCCGGGCAGTACGGGGCGGCTGCGCATGGGGTGAGTGTCCGCCGGGGGCCGTGCCGGGCGCGAGCGGATTAAGAGGTGCGTGTGGAGGGGGTGTCAGCGGGCGCCCGTCGCGTCCAGTTCGTCGGCCAGGCTGTTGACCGGCTGGGGCGTGCCCGTGAGGTCGAGGACGAACAGCGGGACGCCCAGGGCGTCGGCGCGGGTGCGGGCCTCGGGGGCGTATCCGGCGAGGGAGAAGTAGACGCAGGCCGTGGACTCCGTCATGGCCGTCAGCCACAGGCACTCCACGTCCCGCAGGGACGCCGGACGCACCGTCGGATCGACCTGGGCGAGCAGCCCGTGGGCGGCGATGCCGATCCCGGTCGGCGGCCGCTGGTCGGCGCGGCGGATGTCCCGGTAGCCGAGCCAGCGCAGATAGACGGCGGCTGCCGTGACCGCGTCGCGCGCGGTACGGATCGTGATGGGCTGGAAGACGCGGCGTGAGGTGGGGGCGGTCCGCCGGGACGAGTCCGAGGTGTCCTGCCGCGCCGCTGTACCGTCCTGCGGCGCACCCGCGGTCCCCTCTGCCGGGACCGCCGGGCCCCGTGCCACCGGAACCCGCAGCACTGCCCCGCAGTCGCAGCTCAGCTCCGGACGGGGCCACTCGCCCTTGCGGCCGCAGGTCGCGCAGCGCACGGCGACCCACTCGTCCTCCCAGGAGCGGTGGGTGACGGCCGTCGCGGTCCCGTGCGGATCGAGCGACGGCGCGACGGGCGCCCCGCACTCACACGGATAGGCCGGTGCCTCGTAGAGATGCTCGCGCCGGCAGGCCGGGCAGCGCACCGACACGCTCTCGGACATGGCCACTCCAGGACGACCTCGCATCGGACACCGTTCCCATCGTCCTCCAGGACCCGCCCGGTTGTCCGCCCCTTGACGGTCTTCACCCGCCCACTTACATTGCTTCCAGATAGTAGAAAGTAAGTTCCGCGATACGGAATAACTGACCGGTCTCGCGGATTGTCATCGTCACGGAATTGCTCACCGCGGGGCGCGACGGGAGTGCGAATCCGACAGCCGAAGCAGGAGTACTCAATGGCTCGTATGACCGCTGCCCGAGCGGCAGTCGAGATCCTCAAGCGCGAGGGCGTCAGCAACGCGTTCGG
>JABFVM010000093.1 GCA_013362785.1 Streptomyces sp.
CGCATCGTGAGTTGTGGGGGGAGGCGGGGTATCGGGCGGTTTTCGGGGCGGGGGTGGGGGGTCTGGCGGGGATGGGGTATCCGTCGGAGATCGGGGTTGGGGCTGGGGCGGAGGCGAAGCATCGGCCGGACGGATTCCAAGGGGAGGCGGAGCAACGAGCCGGGCCCGGACCGGAGACCGAGCACCGAGCCGGGTTCGAAGCGGAGACGGCGTATCCGGCCGGGTTCGAGGCTGAGGCCAATGGCCGGCCTGTGCGGGGCCCGGCTCTGGCGCCTGAACGCGATGGGGGCGTGGAGTGAGCCCGCGGCCGGGAGCCCTGCTGCGGTCCACGTTGCGCACACGGCGCCGGGATTTCCTACGGCTCACCGGCTGGTCCCTGGTCGAGGCCGTGCCCGCGCTGCTGTCCGGCTGGCTGGTCGCCCGTGCCGTCGACGACGGCTTCCTCGCCGGCCGCAGTGCCGACGGCTTCGGCTGGCTCGGCCTGCTGGCCTGCGCCGTCCTCATCGGTGCCTGGGGCACCCGGCAGGCTACGCTCCAACTCGCCGGGGTCGTCGAGCCGTTCCGCGACGACCTGGTCGCCCTCGCCACCACCGGCACGCTGCGCCGCTCCGCCCGCGCCGGCCAGTCCGTCGACACGGCGGGCGTGGCACGGCTCACCGAACAGGTGGAGATCGCCCGCGAGTCGTACGGCGCTGTCGTGATGTTCGTGCAGACCTTCGCGGTCACGGCGGTCAGCGTGCTGATCGGGCTGGCCGCGCTGGATCCCGCCCTCCTGCTGTTCGTCGTACCTCCCCTGCTGGCCGGGCTGGTGCTCTTCCTGCTGGCCCTGCGCGCGATGGCGGCCCGGCAACGGGCGGTCGTCCTCGCCGACGAGGCCATCGCCGAGCAGGTGAGCGCGGTGGCGGGCGGGCTGCGGGACGTGACGGCATGCGGCGCCGAGGATGCCGTACGCCGTCGGGTCGGCACCCGCATCGACGAGGCGGCACGCGCGGCACGCGCCCTGGCCCGGCTCACCGCGTTGCGCACCGCCGCGCTCGGTGTCGGCGGCTGGCTGCCGATCGTGCTCATCCTGGCCGGGGCGCCCTGGCTCGTCCGGAACGGCGTGACGACCGGCGCGATCCTGGGCGCGCTGACCTACGTCTCCCAGAGCCTGCAACCAGCCCTGCGCGGCTTCGTCCAGGGCCTCGGCGGCAGCGGGCTGTGGCTGCTGGTCACACTGGGCCGGATCCTGGAGGCGGCGGGGGCGACTGCCCCAGGGGTGGCGGGGGCGGCTGCACCAGGGGTGGCGGGGGCGGCTGCACCAGGGGTGGCGGGGGCTTCTCAGATGGCAGGCGCGTCGCAGGTAGCGGGTGCCTCTCAAGAGGCGGGCGCCTCGCGGATGGCGGGTGCTTCTCAGGTGACGGACGCCTCGCGGATGGCACGGGCGCCGCAGACGGCGAGAGCGCCGCAAACGACGGAGACGCCGCGAGTAGCGGGAACGTCGCAGAAGACCGAGGCCTCAGCGATGGCAAAGACCTCGGCGACAGCCGCGCACCACGAACCGCCGAGCCCCCCGCTCGCCCCCGGGCCGGGAGAAGCCTGCGCCGACCCCACCGCGCCTCCGGCAACGGCAACAGCGCCGCAGGCATCGGCGTCGGCGAACCCACGGCCCTCGAACGGCCGCGTCGACCTGCGCAACATCACCTTCGGCTACGCCCCGTCCGCCGAACCGGTCGTCCAGAACCTCGACCTCTCCCTCGCTCCCGGCACCCACCTGGCCGTCGTCGGCCCGAGTGGCGCGGGCAAGTCCACGCTCGCCGCGATCGTCGCCGGGATGCTCGAACCGCAGGCCGGCGACGTGCGCCTAGGCGGTGTCCCGGTCCGCCATCTGGACAGCAGCCGGCTCTCCGGATCCCGCGTGCTGATCCCGCAGGAGGCGTACGTCTTCACCGGCACCCTGCACGAGAACCTCGCCTACCTGCACCCGACGGCCACCCGGCCCGCCCTCGACGCGGCCGTCCACGCCATCGGCGCCACCCCGCTGGTCGAACGCCTCGGCGGCTACGACGCCCCCGTCGACCCGGCCCTGCTCTCCGCCGGAGAACGCCAACTGATCGCCCTCGTCCGGGCCCTGCTGCCGCCCGCCCCGCTGGTCCTGCTGGACGAGGCCACCTGCCACCTCGACCCGGCCGCCGAGGAGGTCGCCGAACGGGCCTTCGCCGGCCGCCCGTCCACCCTCATCGTCTGCGCCCACCGCATCAGCTCCGCCCTGCGCGCCGACCTCGTCCTGGTCATGGACGGCCCTCGTTGCACCCTCGGCACGCACGAACAGTTGCGGACCGACTGTGCCCTGTACCGGGAACTGATCGGGCATTGGGACCAGGTGGGAGCCACTGCCGGGCACTGATGACTGACCAGATGACTGACCACATGACTGACCAAGGGGCGACAGGCAGCGTCCGACCAAGCCCGCCACACGCCCCGCTACATCCCCCCTACATCGCCCCACTACATCGCCCCCTACATCCAGCCCGACTCCCGAGCGATCCGAATCGCATCGATCCGATTGCGTGCCCCGGTCTTCCTGGAGACCGCGTTCAGGTGATTGCGAACCGTCCCCACGCGCAGCGACAACCGGTCGGCGATCTCGCGCGTGGGCGTACCCTCCGCCGCCAGCCGCAGCACCTCACGCTCCCTCTCGGTCAGCGGGTTCTCCGCCGCGGAGAGCGCCAGCAGCGCCAGCCTGGGGTCGATGAACCGCTCTCCCGCCGCCACCTTGCGCACCCCCTGGGGCAGGATGTCGCAGGGACTGTTCCTGCCGACGACGCCGGCGACCCGACGCTCCAGTGCCCGCCGCAGATAGTCCGGGCTCGCCGAGCCGACCACCAGCAGGGTCCGGCAGTCCGGCAACCGAGAGGCCAGCTCCAGCGAGGTGCCCAGGGCGCCCTCCTCACCGCCGTCGACGTCGATGACGACCACGTCGGGCCGGTACGTCAGCGCCTGCGAAACCGTATGGCTGTGCTCCGCCGGCCCCGGGACCACTTCGATGTCCTTCTCACGTGTGAGCAGGGCGGCGAGTGCCCCGCGCACCAGGTCTGCGTCCTCGACGAGAAGAACACGGATCAACATCCCTCCTTGCCAGGCCGGCCACGGCCTCCATGACGTACGGCGCCCCGGACAATCCGACGACGCCTCACGAAGTATCTCCGGGTATCAACCTAATTATCGGGAGCCGCCCCGTCGGAGGCCCGTCGGAGGTGCCCCGCATATGGCGGTGCCCGAGGCACTTGAGCCGGTTGACGCACCTCGGGCACCTGGCCGGATCTCTCCCGGATTCCCCTGCGATGCCGGTGCCGGATGTCACAGGATGAGGGTGCATAGTTGCCGGCCCTGCGACTGGGGCCTGCTCGGGCGCAAGGGGAAACCGTGGCGGAACTCGTCGTGATGACGGTCGACGACGGCGAGGGAACCGCCGTCTTCGAAGCCGAGACCGGCTTGGCAGGCTCGGATCTGGAACTGGCAGCGGGGGACGGCGTGGTGGCCCGAGCCCAGACCTCGCTCCGTGAAGCCCTGGACCGTGTGAGACCAGCCCTGTCCCAGGTCTCCGAGACGGTCCGAGAACTCAAGCCGGACGAGATGGAGATCCAGTTCGGGCTCAAGATCGGCGGCGAGAGCGGCGTGATCATCGCCAAGGGGACGACAGAGGTGAACTTCGCCGTCCGAGTGATCTGGAAGCGCGCCTGACCCACATGCACGCCCGACGGGAAGGATTCATCGTCAAGGTCCGGTCAACGGCCTCAGGTGCTCCGATCGGACTCGGGTTCGTCGTGGGAGACCAGCACATCGTCACGTGCGCGCATGTCGTCAACACCGCGCTCGGCCGCGACAAGCATCACCGTGGGCGCCCGCAGGACGACGCGTGCGTGCAGGTCGAGTTCGCCTTGCTCGGCGATGTGGACGGTGCGCCGCTGCGCGTCTGTCGGGTGGTGGCGTGGGATCCACCCGCGGGACCGGGCGGCTCCGGACGTGATGTGGCCGGCCTGGTCGTCGTGGGTGGGGACACGCTCCCTGTGGGGGCAGGCCCAGCACGGTTGGTCGATGCGCGCATCGGACTGGCCGCTGATGCACAGGTATCGGTGTTCGGCTACCCGAGCATCCCCGATCGAAAGGACAAGGGAGCTTGGACGAGTTGCTCCCTGCGTGGAGCGGTCGGCGGTGGTCTGATACAGCTCGACGCCCGCGCCGAGGCAGCACTGCGAGCTCAGCCCGGGTACAGCGGCGCGCCCGTCGTGGCCACGGACCGCTGGGGCGACGCCGCGGTGGGAATGCTCGCCATAGCCGGCAAGGGAGGGTCGGCGCAGGATGCCTATGCCGTACCTCTGTCCGAAGTGGCAGCCGTGTGGCCGGAGGTCCTGGGCCGGTTGGTACTGCCCTCCTGCCCGTACCGAGGACTGCAGGCCTTCACGGCCGAGGACGGGCAGGCCGGTGTGTTCGTGGGGCGCGAGCGCGAGGTCAAACGGCTCCGGGACATGGTGAGCGCGCAGCCGCTCGTGGTCGTCACCGGCCCCTCCGGAGTCGGTAAGTCGTCCCTTGTCGCCGCCGGTCTGCGACCCGCGCTCTCGGCCGACGGATGGGCCGTGGCTTCGTTCCGTCCTGGAGTGACCCCCTATGAGTCGGTCGCCCGGGCCTTGCTCGATCTTGAGCATCCTGGAGCGACCCACTCCCTCGAACAGTTGGATCGCCGAGCCCGGGCAGTTCGTGAGGACGGATTCTGGCCCGTGGCTGCGAAGCTCGCGCTGCTGACCGGCAGACGTCTGGCCCTCATTGGGGATCAGTTCGAGGAGGTGCTCAGCAGCAGCCCGGACAGGGCGACGGCACTGGGATTCCTCCAGCATCTGCTGCCGCCCCCGGACGCGATGCCGGCCGCGAACGTACGTCTGGTCTGCACGCTGCGGGCCGACTTCCTTCCGGACCTGCTGGAATTGCCCGATATCGGTTCCCGGCTCCAGGATCGGCAGTTGAACGTCTCGCCGCTGGACGAGGCGGCCCTGACACGGGTGATCGTGGAACCGGCGGAACTTGCCGGTGTGACCTTCAGCCCTGGACTGGCGGAAAGGATCGCAGGCGAGGCCAGCCGGGCGGTCGGCAGTCTGCCGCTCCTGGAGTTCACCCTGACCGAACTGTGGCCCCTGCAACGCGATCACCAGATCAGTTTTGACAGCTATCTCGGCCTCGGAGGCGTCGCCGGCGCCTTGAACCAGCATGCGGAGGATGCCTACCAGTGGCTGCACGGCCAACTTCGACTGGACGAGCAGCGCATCCGCCGGGCACTGCTTTCCATGATCCGCGCTCGCGGTGGGGCGGCCAGCGCCGTGCGCGTCACCGCCGACCGCTCGTATCTCGGCAACGACTGGAACATCGCCCAGCTGCTTGCCGAGCCGGAACGCCGTCTGGTCATCCTGGGATCTGACGGACCCGAGACGGCCGAGATCGCACACGAGGCGCTGATTCGGAAATGGGGCCGACTCTCCGCCTGGGTCGAGGAAGACGCCGACTTCCAGCAATGGCTGACCGTCATGGAAGAGCGAGCCCGCGACGAGGATCTGCTGTCCGCCACCCGAGTGGCGGAGGCGCAGCGCTGGCTGGGAGAACGGCAGGCCGATATCCCCCAGAACGTCACCCGTCTCATCCGGATCAGCAGTGCGGCGATTCTGGAACAGCAGCAGACACAACAGCTGTTGAGCCAGTCTCAGGAGATAGCGACACAATTGCGTCACCAGACAGCGGAGTTGGAGGAACGACAGAGGCGCCTCCAGGAGTCCAATGCTCAGCTGGAGCGGCGGGCCGAGTTGCTGGCCCGGCAGAACCACGCCATCGAAATCAAGAACACCGAGATCGAGGAAGCCCGGCAAGTGCTGGAGGAGCGCGCCGAGCAACTCGCGGTCTCCATGCGTTACAAGACCGAGTTTCTGGCGAACATGTCGCACGAGCTGCGTACGCCGCTGAACTCGCTGCTCATTCTGGCCAAGCTGCTCGCCGACAACAGCGAGGCGAACCTCTCACCGAAGCAGATCACGTTCGCCGAGACCATCCACGGCGCCGGCTCCGACCTGCTGCGGCTGATCAACGACATCCTCGACCTGTCGACAGTCGAGGCGGGCAAGATGGACATCTCGCTCAGCCCCGTCACGCCCGGACAGCTTGCCGGCTCTCTGGAGGCCGCCTTCGAGCCGCTGGCGGAGGAGAACGGCCTGCACTTCTCCGTACGCATGCCCCGCGAACCGCTGCCCATTGTGTGCACCGACGAACAGCTGCTGCTGCAAGTACTGCGCAATCTGCTGTCCAACGCGATCAAGTTCACCGACTCCGGTGGAGTCGAGCTGAACATTCACCTCGCCCGCCAAGCGGTTCCAGGGTCCGACGTGATGGCGTTCGCCGTAAGAGACACCGGGATCGGTATCCCAGCCTGCAAGATGGAAACCATCTTCGATGCCTTTGATCAAGCGGACAGCACCAAGAGCAACAAATACCCCGGCACGGGCCTCGGGCTCACCGTCTCGCGAGAGATCGCACGGCTCCTCGGCGGCGCGATCCACGCACAGAGCGCCCCAGGACGCGGCTCGACGTTCACGCTGTACTTGCCGCTGCACCCGGGCGAGCCATGGCCGGACGTCGAGTGGCCGACAGAACCGGAGCACGAGCTCGGGGCGGTGCTCAGACGCCATCACCGGACGGCGGCCCTCTCGGCAGGCTCTGGCCGGTCTCAGGCAGACCAGAACATCCGCTTTGACGGCGAGAAGGTGCTGATCGTCGACGACGACATTCGCAGCGCCTTCGCGCTCACCAGCCTCCTGGAACAGCACGGCCTGTTCGTGCTGTACGCCGAGAACGGCGAGGACGCGGTCAACGTTCTGGAGAAGCAGGACACCATCGATGCCCTCGTCATCGACGTCATGCTGCCGGAAGGAGAGGGGCTCACGACGATCGCGAAGATCCGCCGAACCCCGAGATTCGGTGCCTTGCCCACCATCGCGCTGACTCCCAGAAGCGCGCTTGGCGGCAGAGAGCTCGCTGTCGACGCCGGCGCCTCCGACTGCCTGGTCAAGCCCGTCGACCCGGATGTCCTGCTGTCCGTCGTACGGCGATGGCTTGGGCAGTCCAAGGGCCGGGATCCTCGCCCCTGAAAACACGGAAGGTGCCGACCCGAGCCGGGTCAGCACCTTCTGCGCGCATCAATCAATGTGTCCGAGGGGGGACTTGAACCCCCACGCCCGATAAAGGGCACTAGCACCTCAAGCTAGCGCGTCTGCCATTCCGCCACCCGGACTAGGTGTATGCCGCCTTACCGAGGGTGTTCCCCGCGGCGACATGGACAACAATACCAAGGTTTGGGAGTGCCCTTCACCTGCATATCCGTGCGCTGGACGGCCACCTGGAGCCGCCCGACGAGGCCCCCAGAGACGCTTCACGGGAGGTGACCGCGGAGTCACGCACGGGTGGCGGGATCGACCGGTGCCGGTGGCACCCACTTACGGCGGGTGCCACCGGGTCCCGTCACGGCATGAGGTGATACTCCGGGAAGTTCCCGGGCAGCCGCTCCCCCACCGGCCCCTGCGTCACCGCACGCACCAGCAGCCCACCGCCGACGAACGCCCCGCTCCATGACGCGCCGAAGCCGCCGAACAGCTCGTCCCGGTCACCGCGGGAGCGCGGCTTGCCGTGGCCGACCTTGAACGCCCGGATCTGCGGCGCCAGACGGTCGTATGTCGCCCGGTCGTCCGTGGACAGCGTGGCGACCAGCGCGCCGTTGGACGCGTTCATCGCCGCCAGCAGTTCCGCCTCCGTGTCGACCAGGACGATCGTGTCGACCGGACCGAACGGCTCCGCGTGGTGCAGCGGCGAGGACGGCGGCGGGTTCAGCAGCGTGACCGGCTGGACGTACGCCGAGGTGTCCTGGCCGGGCAGGAAGCGGGCGTCGCACAGCTTGCCCCGGTGCAGCGGGACGGCGCCGCGGTCGATCGCCTCGGCGACCTGGTCGTGCAGCTCCTTGGCCTTGGCCGCGTTGATCACCGGCCCGAAGTCCAGCTGCGGGTACGGTTCGTCGCGGTTCTCGACCGCCAGGGGATGGCCGACCCTCAGCGTGCGCACCGCCGGGA
Organism: Streptomyces sp.; assembly: GCA_013362785.1. Lineage (GTDB taxonomy): Bacteria > Actinomycetota > Actinomycetes > Streptomycetales > Streptomycetaceae > Streptomyces. The sequence continues at coordinate 8,136 of JABFVM010000093.1, forward strand.
GGTACGCCGCCAGGAACTCGTCGAACAGCTCACGCTGGACGACGAAGCGCGGGTACGCCGTGCAGCGTTGTTTGCCGTAGTCGAAGAGCTTGGGGATGACCGCCGTGAGCGTGTCCCAGTCCGTGTAGTTCCAGATGCCCCAGGTGTTGAGTCCCTCCTGTTCGAGTACATGTCGTTTGCCGAGGTCGGCGACGGCCGTGGCCACCGCGGCGCCGGTGTCGCGGCCGCCGACGAAGGAGACGCAGCCGATCTCGGGCGCCCGCACCAGCGCCTCCGACAGCTCGCCTCCGCTGCCGCTGACGAGGGTGACGGGAATCCCCTCGCGGGCGGCGAGCGCGCAGGCCAGGGTCAGACAGGCGACACCGCCGTCGGTCGGGGTCTTGGCGATGACCGCGTTGCCTGCCAGTGCTTGTACCAACACTGCGTGAACGAGCACGCTCATCGGGTAGTTCCAGCTCGCGATGTTGGAAACCGGGCCGTCCAGCGGAGCCCGGCCGGCGACCATCGGCTCGATGCCGTCGACGTACCAGCGCACGCCGTCGATGGCCCGGTCGACGTCCGCCCGGGCGAGCCGCCAGGGCTTGCCGATCTCCCAGACGAGGAGCAGGGCGAGCAGGTCACGGTGCTGGGTCAGGGCGTCGAGGGTGGCCGCGACGCGCGCACGGCGCTCGTCCAGCGGGATGTACCGCCAGGCGCGGTGCTGGTCGAGTGAGGCACGTACGGCCTGGTGGGCGGTGGCCCGGTCCAGGCGCGGCGGGCCCGCGATCGGGCTGCCGTCGACGGGGGTGGTGGCGGGCAGCGAACGGCCGTCCGCCTGCCAGGTGGAGTTCCAGAGGTTGAGGACTCGGTCGTCCCGGAATGCCTCGGGGGCGACGGTGAGGCAGCGCTGCCAGGCGTCGGCCCAGGAGGTGCCGGATTTGAGGGTGAGGGTGGTTGCCATCGGGTTCTCCGCTCTCGGTGCACAGTCGGGGGCGGTCGTACATGGCTATGGCGGAAGCTAGCGAGGCGCGGCGACTCCTGAAAGTGACCGCGCGTCGACTATGAGTGGCATCACGTAGTCACCCCCAGGCGGTCCAGCACCAGGCGCGCGGTCTCGGTCGGCGTGCTGCCGACTCCCACCCCGACGGCCTCCAGCGCCTGCTTCTTCGCCGCCGCCGTGCCGGACGAGCCGGACACGATCGCGCCCGCATGCCCCATCGTCTTGCCCTCGGGCGCCGTGAACCCGGCGATGTAGCCGACGACCGGCTTGGTGACGTGGTCGCGGATGTACGCGGCCGCGCGTTCCTCCGCGTCGCCGCCGATCTCTCCGATGAGCACGATGAGTTCGGTGTCGGGGTCGTCCTGGAAGGCGGCCAGGCAGTCGATGTGGGTCGTGCCGACGACCGGGTCGCCGCCGATGCCGACACAGGTGGAGAAGCCGATGTCGCGCAGCTCGTACATGAGTTGGTAGGTGAGCGTGCCGGACTTGGAGACCAGGCCGATGCGGCCGGGCTTGGTGATGTCGGCCGGGATGATGCCGGCGTTGGACTGACCGGGGGTGATCAGACCGGGGCAGTTGGGGCCGATGACGCGGGTGCCGCGTGCCTTGGCGTAGGTGGTGAAGGCGACGGAGTCGTGGACGGGGATGCCCTCCGTGATCACGACGGCGAGTCCGATGCCGGCGTCGGCGGCCTCGACGACGGCCGCCTTGGCGAAGGCGGGCGGCACGAAGACGACGGTCACGTCGGCGCCGGTCGCGCTCATGCCGTCGGCGACCGAGCCGAAGACGGGGACGGCACGGTCGTCGAAGTCGACGGTGCGACCCGCCTTGCGCGGGTTGACGCCGCCGACGACGTCGGTGCCGGCGGCGAGCATGCGCCGGGTGTGCTTCATGCCCTCGCCGCCGGTCATGCCCTGGACGAGGACCTTGCTCTCCTTGGTGAGG